>NZ_JBFAHM010000008.1:157105-449486 GCF_040654195.1 Hamadaea sp. NPDC050747 | reverse complement strand
GTTCCAGGTCGAATCTTGTCCCAAGATTCGACCTGGAACCCTGATCCGGCGCTAAGAAGGGCTGGTCACCGCTTGCGGGGTGAGTGCCGCCGGTATGCGCTCACGGTCGGGTCGCCGGAGATCCAGAAACGCCAGGGGATGTCGTGGGCTCCGGCCACCCCGACGCGCGGCCCGGCCTCGACGGCGTCCGGCGGCACCGGCCGCGACGGCGGACCGAGCCGCAGCGGCCCCGAGCCGTCCACCATGGAGGTTCCATTGGCGTCCGGCCCGATGCCGAGCGTCTTCACCAGCCGCGCCGGGCCACGGGCCAGTTCCCGGGCTGGGGCGTCCCCACGGCGCTCGCGGGCCACGTCGACGCCGCCGATCACCTCGCCGGCCCGCAGGAGAACGGCGGAGGCCTCACCTTCGGGGCCGCAGACGACGTTCAGGCACCAGTGCATACCGAAGACGAAGTAGACGTAGGCGCGCCCGGCCGGGCCGAACATCACCTGCGTCCGCGGGGTGGGACCGCGGTGCGCGTGCGACGCCGCGTCCTCCCCCGTTCCGGCGTACGCCTCGACCTCGGTCAGCCGGACCGTCACGCCGTTCGCCGAGACCTCCCAGCCCAGGAGCCGCTTGGCAGTCTCCGGGACGGCGGACGCCGGGGCGGACAGGAAGCTCAGGCCCCGGTCCACGCCCGAGCCTCGGCCAACTCTCGTTCGACCTGCGCCAGCTGCTCGGCGACGGCCAGCGGCCCGGTCGACCCCGGAGTTTTCCGGGCGGCCAGCGCCGAGTCGACCGATAGCACCTCGCGTACGCCGGGGTCGAGTTCGGCCGAGATCTCCGCCAGGTCGTCGTCGCCGACCTCGTGGAGTTCGACGCCCCGAGCGGCGCAGAGGGCCACCAGGCGACCGGTGATCTCGTGCGCGTCCCGGAAGGCGACTCCCTTGCGTACCAAATAGTCTGCGACCTCAGTGGCGAGCGAGAAGCCGATGGGAGCGGCGGCCTGGAGGACGTCGGTCTTGACGGTCATCGTGGCGATCATCCCGGTGAGCGCGGGCAGGACCAGTTCCAGCGTGTCGAGGGCGTCGAACGCGGGCTCCTTGTCCTCCTGCATGTCCCGGTCGTAGGTGAGCGGCAGGCCCTTGAGCATCGTCAGCACCGCGACGAGCCCGCCGATCAGCCGGCCCGCCTTGCCGCGGGCGAGTTCGGCGATGTCGGCGTTCTTCTTCTGCGGCATGATCGACGAGCCGGTGGCGAACGCGTCGTCCAGCTCCACCCAGCCGAACTCCTGGGAGGTCCAGAGGACGACCTCCTCGCCGAGCCGGCTCAGGTGCACGCCGAGCAGCGCCGTCACGAACAGAAACTCGGCGACGAAGTCCCGGTCGGAGACGGCGTCCATCGAGTTGGCTGCCGACTTCGTGAAGCCGAGCTCCTTGGCGACCCGCTCCGGGTCGAGCGGGAGCGACGATCCGGCCAGCGCACCCGCGCCGAGCGGACTGACCGCCGTACGCCGGTCCCAGTCCCGCAGCCGGTCGAGGTCCCGCAGCAGCGGCTGCACGTGGGCGAGCAGCCAGTGCCCGAAGGTGACCGGCTGAGCGTGCTGCACGTGGGTCATGCCCGGCGCCGGAGTCGCGACGTGCTGCGCCGCCTGCTCGGTGAGCGCACCGGCCAGGTCGGCGATCCCGAGCGCCAGCCCTCGGGCGTGATCGCGCAGGTAGAGGCGGAGATCGGTGGCGACCTGGTCGTTGCGGGACCGGCCGGCGCGCAGCTTGCCGCCGAGCGGGCCGAGCTTCTCCAGCAGTCCCCGCTCCAACGCGGTGTGGACGTCCTCGTCGGCCGGCGTCGCCTGGAAGGCGCCCGACTCGACGTCGGCGGCCAGCTCGTCGAGCGCGGCCAGCATCCGGCCCAGCTCGTCCGGCGTGAGGAGACCGGCGTCGGCGAGCACCTTCGCGTGCGCCTTCGACCCCGCGATGTCGTACGCGGCCAGCCGCCAGTCGAAGTGCACGCTGACGCTCAGCCGGGCCAGCGCCTCGGCCGGGCCGCCCTCGAACCGTCCACCCCAGAGTTTCATTTTCTTGGTCGCTTTCTTTCCATGATCATTGCGTCAACCATGCTGCTGAATCGGGCATTTCTGCGCGGCAAACAGCATGGCTGGCGCAATGATCACACCAGAGGGGGTCAGGACAGGCGGGTGTCGCGGGCGGAGGCGAGCCGCGACGGCAGGCCCCACAGGTCCACGAAGCCCTTGGCCAGCGACTGGTCGAACAGGTCGCCCTCGTCGTAGGTGGCGAGGCTGAAGTCGTACAGCGAGGCCTCCGAGCGCCGCCCGGTGACCACGGCCCGGCCGCCGTGCAGCGTCATGCGGATCTCGCCGGTGACGTGCTTCTGCGACTCGTCGATGAAGGCCTCCAGCGAGGACTTGAGCGGCGAGAACCACAGGCCGTCGTAGACCAGTTCGCCCCAGCGCTGGTCGACCGACTTCTTGAACCGGGCGAGGTCCCGCTCGACGGTGACGTTCTCCAGCTCCTGGTGCGCGGTGATCAGCGCGATCGCGCCCGGCGCCTCGTAGACCTCGCGGCTCTTGATGCCGACCAGCCGGTCCTCGACCATGTCGAGCCGGCCGACGCCCTGGGCGCCCGCCCGGCGGTTCAGCTCGGCGATCGCTTGGAACGGCGTGACGGTCTCCCCGTCGATCGCGACCGGGCGGCCCTGCTCGAAGGTGACGACGACCTCGTCGGCGTCGCGCGGCTCGGCCGGGTTCGACGTGTACGAGTAGATGTCCTCGATCGGCGCGTTCCAGATGTCCTCGAGGAAGCCCGTCTCGACGGCCCGGCCGAAGATGTTCTGGTCGATCGAGTAAGGCGACTTCTTGCTCTGGTCGATCGGCAGGTTCTTGCTCTCGGCGTACGCGATGGCCTTGTCCCGGGTCCACGCGAAGTCGCGAGCCGGCGCGACCACCTTGAGGTGCGGGGCGAGGGCGCCGATGCCGACCTCGAAACGGACCTGGTCGTTGCCCTTCCCGGTGCAGCCGTGCGACACGACGGTGCCGCTGTGCTTGCGTGCGGCCTGGACCAGGTGCTTGACGATCAGCGGCCGGGACAGCGCGCTGACCAGCGGGTAGCGGTCCATGTAGAGCGCGTTGGCGCGGATCGCGGGCAGGCAGAAGTCGGCGGCGAACTCCTCGCGGGCATCGACCACCTCGGACTCGACCGCGCCGCAGGCCAGCGCCCGCTTACGGACGACCTCCATGTCCTCGCCGCCCTGGCCGACGTCGACGAGGACGGCGATGACCTCGGCGTCCATCTTCTCGGCCAGGTACGGAATGGCGACGGACGTGTCCAGGCCCCCGGAGTAGGCCAGTACGACCCGCTCGGTCATGATGGTGCTCCCTCTGTGGTTTCTTGTTCGAGATTTGCCCACGCCGCGAACTTGCCGGCCAACCCGGCGCCGGTGGTCGACTCGCGCGCCACGATGAAGATGGTGTCGTCGCCCGCGATGGTGCCGGCGACCTCGGGCAGGCCGCTGCGGTCGATCGCGCTGGCCAGGAACTGCGCGGCGCCGGGCGGCGTCCGCAGGACCGTGATGTTTCCACTGTGGTCGGTGCCGGTCAGCAGCTCCTTCAGCAGCCGCACCAGGCGTACCTGGGCCTGCTCCACCGGGCGCAGCGCACGGTTGCCGTCCTCGGGGATCAGGTATACCCCGCCGACCTTGATCGCCCGCAGCTCCTCCAGGTCCCGCGACAGCGTCGCCTGGGTCACCTGCACGCCGTCGGTCGCGAGCAGCTCCGCCAGCTCGGTCTGCGAGCGTACCGACCCGGCCCGGATCAGCTCCTCGATCCGGGCGTGCCGCGCGGTCCGCGTCACCGGCGCGGTCATGCCGTCTCCCCGCTGTGCTCCAGCAAGAACGCCAGCAGCGCCTTCTGCGCGTGCAGGCGGTTCTCGGCCTGGTCGAACACCGCGCTGTGCGGCCCGTCCAGCACGCCGTCGGTGATCTCCTCGCCCCGGTGCGCGGGCAGGCAGTGCAGCACGATCGCCGCCGGATCCGCGTGACCCACCAGCTTCTCGTTCAGCTGGTACGCGAGGAAGGGGCCGACGCGATCCTTGCCGTCGTCCTCCTGACCCATCGACGTCCAGGCGTCCGTCGCGAGGACGTGCGCGCCGGTGGCCGCCTCGATCGGGTCCCGCAGGACGCTGATCGAACCGCCGGTCGACGCCGCGATCTTCTCCGCGTCGGCGACGATCGCCGGGTCCGGGTCGAAGCCGGCCGGGCCGGCGACGCGTACGTGCATCCCGGCGACCGCTCCGGCCAGCAGGTAGGAGTTCGCCATGTTGTTCGCCGCGTCGCCCAGGTACGCCAGCGTCAGCCCGGCCGTGCGGCCGAACTTCTCGCGCACCGTGAGCAGGTCGGCCAGCAGCTGGCAGGGGTGGAACCCGTCGGTCAGCGCGTTGATCACGGGGACGGTCGCGCCCGAGGCCAGCTCGGCGATGCGCTCGTCGCCATAGGTACGCATGACGATCGCGGCCACGTACCGGGAGAGCACCCGGCCGGTGTCGGCCAGCGACTCGCCCCGGCCGAGGTGCGTGTTCACGGTGTCCACGGTGATCGGGTGCCCGCCGAGGTCGGCCACGCCCACCTCGAAGGACATCCGGGTCCGCAGCGACTGCTTGTCGAAGAAGACCGCGACCGACTTCGGGCCCTGCAACGGCCGGTATGCCCACCGGCCGGCCTTCATCTGGGCGGCCAGCTCGAGCACGGCCGACTGCTCGGCCGGAGTCAGGTCGTCGTCCCGCAGAAGGTGTCTGATTGCCGGCGCCTGCGGCACCACGATCCCGGTCATCACGCGGCTCCCGGGTACGCCGCGTCGAAGGCGGCGGGCAGCGCCGCGAGCAGCGCGTCGACCTGCTCGGACGAGATGATCAGCGGCGGGGCCAGCCGGAGCACGTCGGGCTGGCACGCGTTGACGATGAAGCCGGCGTCGCGCAGCAGTCCGACCACGGCGGCACCGGCCGGCGCCGTCAGCTGTACGCCGAGCAGCAGGCCCGCGCCGCGTACGTGGTCGACGAGGGGGTGGCCGAGCGACTCGATCCCCCGCCGCAGCCGCTCCCCCACCCGCTTGACGTGGTCGAGCAGCCCGTCGGCGGCGATGGTCCGCAGGACGGCGAGCCCGGCCGCGCACGCGATCGGGTTGCCGCCGAACGTCGTGCCGTGGTGACCCGGCTGGAACAGCCCGGCCGCGCCCCCCGGGTGGGCACCGGCGAACGCCCCGTCGGCGAAGGCGATCGCGGCCCCCAGCGGCAGTCCGCCGCCGAGGCCTTTGGCGAGCGTGATGACGTCGGGCGCGACGCCTTCGGCCTGGCACTGGAACCAGTGGCCGGTCCGGCCGATCCCGGTCTGCACCTCGTCCAGGACGAACAACACGCCGTGGGCCGCCGTGATCTCGCGTACGCCGGCGAGGTAGCCGGGCGGGGCCACGACGACGCCGCCCTCGCCCATGATCGGCTCCAGGATCACCATGGCGGTCTCGTCGGTGACGGCGGCTTCGAGCGCGGCCAGGTCGCCGTAGGGCACGTGGGTGACGTCCCCGGGCAGCGGCGTGAACGGGTCACGCTTGGCCGGCTGCCCGGTCAGCGACAACGCGCCCATCGTCCGTCCGTGGAAGGCGCCCTGCGCCGCGACGACTCCGGTCCGCCCCGTCAGCCGGGACATTTTGAAGGCGGCCTCGTTCGCCTCGGCGCCGGAGTTGCAGAAGAACACCTTGCCGGGCCGCCCCGTCAGCGCCAGCAGCAGCTCGGCCAGCGCGATCGTCGGCTCGGCGGCGTAGAAGTTCGACACGTGCCCCAGCTTGGCGACCTGCTCGGAGACGGCGGAGACGACGGCCGGGTGAGCGTGACCGAGCGCGTTGACCGCGATCCCGGACAGGAAGTCCACGTAGGACTTGCCCTGCTCGTCGACGACGACCGCGCCCTGGCCGCTCACCAGCCCGACGGTGGGTGTTCCGTAGTTGTCGGCCAGCGAGTGCTGCCATCTGTCCAAAAGGGAGGTCATGGGGTCACCATCGTTCCGTGGCCGGCTTCCGTGAAGATCTCGAGGAGGGTGGAGTGGGGGCTGCGACCGTCCACGACGTGCGCCGCCGGCACGCCGCCGCGTACCGCGCGCAGGCAGGCCTCCATCTTGGGGACCATGCCCGAGGCGAGGTCGGGCAGCAGCTTCTCCAGCTCGTCGGCGGACAGTTCGGAGATCAGGCTGCTGGTGTCCGGCCAGTCGGCGTACAAGCCGGGGACGTCGGTGAGGACGACGAGCTTGCGGGCGCCGAGCGCGATCGCCAGGGCGGCCGCGGCGGTGTCGGCGTTGAGGTTGTGCACGACGCCGTCCGCGTCGGGGGCGACCGTGGACACCACCGGGATCTGCCCGGCCGCGAGGACTTGGGCGACCACGGTCGGGTTCACCTCGGCGACGTCGCCGACCAGGCCGATGTCGACCGGCTCGCCGTCGACGACGGCCGGGCGGCGTACCGCCGTGAACAGGCCGCCGTCGCTGCCGGACAGCCCGACGGCCAACGGGCCGTGCGCGTTGATCTCGCCGACGAGCTCCTGGCCGACCTGGCCGACCAGCACCATCTGGACGATCTTCATCGTCTCCGGCGTGGTGACCCGGAGCCCGCCCCGGAACTCGCTCGTCAGCCCGACCTGGTCCAGCATCGCCGAGATCTGCGGTCCGCCGCCGTGGACGACGACCGGCTGGAGCCCGGCCTGCCGGAGGAAGACCATGTCGGCGGCGAACGCGGCGCGAAGCTCGGCGGACACCATGGCGTTGCCGCCGTACTTCACGACGGTGATGGCCCCCCGGAACCGGTTGAGCCACGGCAGCGCCTCGACGAGGACGGCCGCCTTCTGCTCCGCGGTGAGCCTCATGACGAGTACGCCGAATTCTCGTGGACGTAGTCGTGCGACAGGTCGTTGGTCCAGATGGTCGCCTGCGA
Organism: Hamadaea sp. NPDC050747; assembly: GCF_040654195.1. Lineage (NCBI taxonomy): Bacteria > Bacillati > Actinomycetota > Actinomycetes > Micromonosporales > Micromonosporaceae > Hamadaea > Hamadaea sp. NPDC050747. The sequence goes on along the minus strand of NZ_JBFAHM010000008.1, from coordinate 442,525 downwards.
GGCCCCGGCGTTGAGGTCGATCGTGATCTGCACCTGCGACTCCGAGAGGTCCACCTTGGACCGGTCCTCGGCGGCCGAGCCGTTGCGGCAGATCCAGACCCCGTTGATCGCGACGTCCAGCCGGTCGGGCTCGAAGGCGGCGTCGGTGGTGCCGACGGCGGCCAGGATCCGGCCCCAGTTCGGGTCGTTGCCGAAGAGCGCGCACTTGACCAGGTTGTTGCGCGCGACGGCCCGGCCCACGGACACCGCGTCCGATTCGGTCGCCGCGCGTACCACCTCGATGGCGATCTGCTTGGTGTTGCCCTCGGCGTCGGCCAGCAGTTGCTGGGCGAGGTCGTGGCAGGCGGCCGTGACCGCGGCGGTCAGTTCCTCCTGGGAGGGCTCGACGCCGGACGCACCACTGGCCAGCAGCAGGACGGTGTCGTTCGTGGACATCGCGCCGTCGGAGTCGAGCCGGTCGAAGGTCAGCCGGCACGCCTCGCGGAGCGCCTCGTCCAGGGCCGACGAGCCGGCGATGGCGTCGGTGGTGAGCACGACGAGCATCGTGGCCAGCGCCGGGGCGAGCATGCCCGCGCCCTTGGCCATGCCGCCGACGCACCAGCCGTCGCCCGTGATCACGGTGTTCTTCGCGACGGTGTCGGTCGTCATGATGGCCTCGGCCGCCGTGCCGCCGCCGTCCTTCGTCAGCGCCTTGGCCGCGGCCGTGACTCCGCCGAACACTTTGTCCATCGGCAGCCGCTCGCCGATCAGGCCGGTCGAGCAGACCGCGACGTCGCCCGCGCCCAGAAGCATGCGCTTGGCACCCGGGCCGCGCAGGGCGGCGGCGACGGCCTCGGCGGTGGCGTGCGTGTCCTGGAAACCGGCCGGGCCGGTGCAGGCGTTGGCGCCGCCGGAGTTGAGCACGACCGCCTTGAGGACGCCGCCCTTGAGCACCTGCCGGCTCCAGAGCACCGGAGCGGCCTGTACGCGGTTGGCGGTGAAGACGCCGGCGGCGGTCGCGTCGGGGCCGTCGTTCACGACGAGCGCGAGGTCCGGCTTACCACTGGCCTTGATCCCGGCGCTCACACCGGCGGCCCGGAAGCCCTGCGGAGCGGTGACAGACATGGATTCACCGAGTTCCATAGATCGGCAGGCCCGCCGTCTCGGTCAGGCCCAGCATCAGGTTGGCGCACTGCACGGCCTGTCCGGCCGCGCCCTTGCCGAGGTTGTCGATGGCGCTGACCACGATCACCCGCCCGCTGTCGACGTCGACCGCGGCCTGCAGGTGACAGCTGTTGGAGCCGAGCGTGGCGCTGGTGTGGGGCTGCTGACCGTCGGCCAGGACATGCACGAACGGCTCGTTGGCGTACGCGTCGGCGAGCACCTCGCGCACGACGGCCCCGGTGATGTCGCAGCTGGTCGGACGGCCGGTCACGGTGGCCAGGATGCCCCGCGGCATCGGGGCGAGCACCGGCGTGAACGACAGCGACCGCGCGCCGGTCGCCTGCTTGATCTCGGGCACGTGCTGGTGGGCGCCGACCTTGTAGGGGCTCAGGTCGCTCATGACCTCCGAGCCGAGCAGGTGCGCCTTGGGCGCTTTACCCGCTCCGGTGGTGCCACTGGCCGCCACCACGACGACGTCGGCCGGCTCGATCAGGTCGGCGGCGATCAGCGGCGCGAGCGCGAGCGTCGTCGCGACGGCGTAGCAGCCGGTCGCCGCCACCCGGTCGCTGTTGGCGATGTGGACGCGCTGGCCGGGCAGTTCGGGCAGCCCGTAGGTCCAGGTCCCGGCGTGCTCACCGCCGTAGTACTTGGCCCATTGCGTGCCGTCGATCAGCCGGTGATCGGCGCCGAGGTCGACGACCTTCACCCCGGCGGGCAGCTGCGCGGCCACCGCCGCCGACTGCCCGTGCGGCAGCGCCAGGAAGACCAGGTCCGCGCCGCTCAAGGTGGCCGGGTCGGTCTCGCTCAGGATCAGGTCCAGCGCCGCCAACTGCGGGTGTACGCGACCCAGGGGCTGTCCGGCCTGGGAGTGCGCGGTCGCGGCGACCACGTCGATGTCGGGGTGCCCGGCGAGCAGGCGCAGCAGCTCGCCGCCCGCGTATCCGCTGGCCCCCGCGACTGCCGCTTTGATGCTCATACCGTCCTCCGCAACTTTATGCAGGAATGAGCATACGCCCGAAGGTATGATCATGCAATTATGGCGCGCGCCACTCTTCTCATCGAATCGCGTTCGATGGGCTCACGGCTTTCCATCGATGAAGATTGACGGTAGGCTGCCGTGCGGGAGCGCTCCCATCCCCCTTCTGCGGCACACGGACGTGCCGCGACTCCACGCCCATGGAGGAAGCAGATGAGACACCGCATCCTCGCCGCGCTCGCGGCGGGTGCGCTGATCGTGACCGGGACGCTCACCGCGTCCGGCGCCGCCCACGCCGACGTCACGATCTGCGAGAAGTACGGCTCCACCACGATTCAGAGCGGGCGCTACATCGTCCAGAACAACAACTGGGGCGACGACACGACGCAGTGCATCAACGTCACGGGCACCGGTTTCGCCGTGACCACCGCCAGCCACAACAAGGCCACCAACGGCGCGCCCGGGGCGTACCCGTCGGTCTTCTACGGCTGCCACTACGCCAACTGCAGCTCGGGCAGCGGACTCCCGCTGCAGGCCAGCACCAGCACGTTCGCCGGGATCACCACCTCGGTCTCGATGACCTACCCGTCGAGCGGCGTGTGGGACGCGGCGTACGACATCTGGTTCGACCCGACACCGCGGACCGACGGCCAGAACACCGGGGCCGAGATCATGATCTGGCTGAACAAGATGGGCTCCATCCAGCCGGTCGGCTCCCAGGTCGGCACGGCGACGATCAACGGCGCGACCTGGAACGTCTGGGAAGGCAACATCGGCTGGAACGTCGTGTCCTACGTGCGGCAGTCGGCCACCGGCTCGATGAACTTCACGGTCAACGACTTCTACAGCGACGCCGTCAACCGTGGGTACGCCCAGCGCAGCTGGTACCTCACCAGCATTCAGGCCGGGTTCGAGCCGTGGGTCGGGCAGACCGGGCTCGCGGTGAACTCCTTCTCCGTCGGCAGCGGAGGCGGCGGTGGCGACACCTCCGCGCCGACCACGCCGACCGGGCTGACCGCGTCGGGCGCCACGGCGAACAGCGTCAACCTGACCTGGAACGCGTCCTCCGACAACGTCGGTGTCACCGGCTACGACGTCTACCGGGCGACCAGCGGCGGATCGTTCAGCCAGATCGCCACCGCGTCCGGAACCTCGTACACGGCGACCGGGCTCGCCGCGTCGACGCAGTACCAGTTCTACGTCCGCGCCCGGGACGCCGCCGGCAACACCTCCGGCAACTCGGCGACCGTCACCGCGACCACGTCCAGTGGCGGCGGCGGAGGCGGGTCGTGCCGGGTGAAGTACGTCCCCAACACCTGGAACACCGGGTTCACCGCCGACGTCACCGTGACCAACACCGGCTCCACCACGATCAACGGCTGGACGGTCGCCTGGACCTACTCCGGCAACCAGAAGATCACCAGCTCCTGGAACGCCACCGTCACCCAGAGCGGGCAGTCGGTGAGCGCTCGCGACCTGGGCTACAACGGCACCCTCGCCGCCGGGGCGAGCACCGCCTTCGGCTTCCAGGGCACCTACTCCGGCACCAACACCTCGCCGTCGTCGTTCACCCTGAACGGCGCCGCCTGCACCCTCGGCTGATTCCCATCCCCTCCAGGAGCCCGGCGCTGCGCACATCCCTTCGCGAGCCGGCGCCGGGCTCCGCTACATTCCCCGATGCCCGTACGCCTCGTGCGGCTACTGGTCGGCGAGACGCCGTTCCGGCGCTACCGGCTGCGGGCGGGGGCGCGCCCCTTGAGGTGACGGCCGAACTCCCGGGCGATCTCCCGCTCGGCGTCCCGTTTCGCCAGCACCTGCCGCTTGTCGTACGCCTTCCGCCCGTGCGCGAGCCCCAGTTCCACCTTCGCCCAGCCGTCGGCGAAGTACAGGGAGAGCGGGATCAACGCGATACCGGGATCACGCAGCTTCAGGAGGATCTTCTCGATCTCCGTCCGGTGCAGCAGGAGTTTGCGAATCCTGCGCGGCGTGTGATTCGTCCAGGTGCCCAGCGCGTACTCGGCGATGTGGAGCCCGTGCAGGAAGAGTTCGCCGTCGGTCTCCTGCGCGAACGCGTCGACCAGCGAGACGCGGCCGTCGCGGAGCGACTTCACCTCGGTCCCCCGCAGCACGAGACCCGCCTCGTAGGTCTTGAGGATCTCGTAATCGTGCCGCGCCTTGCGATTGACCGCGATGACCTTGCGCTTCTCATCCCGTGCCACCGCACTCCCCCCTTTCGTGATCATTGCGCCGGCCATGCGGCTTCGGACGGCGAAATGTCCGCCGAAACAGCATGACCGGCGCAATGATCACACCAGCGCAGCGATCTCGTCAGGCGCCGCGGAGTGCGGCGCCGAAGCGGGACGCGGTGATCGCGACCGCGGCGTCGCGGGCGGCCACCGCCTCCTCGACGGTGAGCGTGCGATCCGAGGCCCGGAAGACCAGCTTGTACGCCAGCGACTTCTGCCCCGGGCCGATGCCCTGACCGGTGTACACGTCGAACAGACGGACCGACTCCAGCAGCGGACCAGCGCCTTCCCGCAACGCCGACTCGACCTCGGCCGCCGGAACCTCCTGGGGCAGGACGAGCGCCACGTCGATCAACGCGGGCGGGAAGTTGGACAGCACCGGCGGCGGGGTGACCCCCGGCAACGGCACGAGATCCAGCTCCAGCTCCATGGCACAGGTCCGCTTCGGGAGGTCCTGCTCGGCGCAGACCGCCGGGTGCAGCTCACCGGCGTACCCGATGGTCTGACCGTCGACCTTGATCGCCGCGCACCGGCCCGGATGCCACGGAGCCTGCTCCGCCGCGGCCACCTCGACCCGCGCGGCGTCGAGGCCCGCCGCGGCGAGCGTGTCCCGCGCGGCCTGGATCGCGTCGGACCAGTCGGCGGCGCGCCCGGCGCCCCACCAGCCGGCCGGCTCCAGCGGCGAGCCGGCGAGGACCACCGCGACGTGGTACGGCTGGTGCGGCACGAACTCCTGAGCCGCCTGCCACTCCTCTTCGGACGGACGACCGGCGATCGTCATCACCGGCGGTACGCCCTGGCGAGTGGCGGCCCGGAAGACCAGACCCAGCTCGAACAGGGCGACGTCGCGCTGACCTCGGCCCAGGTTGCGCTTGAGCGTCGTGAGCAGCGGCGGCAGCAGCGAGGTACGCAGCAGCGGCTCCTCGTCCGACAGCGGGTTCGCCAGGCGGACGGCGTCGGCCGGCAGCCCGAGCTCGGCCAGCGCGGCGGCGGACACGAACGGGTTGCAGATCGCCTCGACGTAGCCCTGCTCGGCCAGCGCGCGGCCGATCGAGCGACGGCGACGCTGCTGCGGGGTGAGGCCGTTGCCGGGCGGTGCGACGGGGAGCACGCTCGGCACCTTGTCCAGGCCATCCAGCCGCACGACCTCCTCGACGAGGTCGGCAGGCTGAAGCAGATCCGGCCGCCAGCTCGGCGGGGTCACCTGGAACTCGTCACCCACCGCGACCCGGCAGCCGACCTCGGTCAGCACCTCGGCCACCCGCTCGGCTTCGTACGTCACCCCGATGAGACGGGTGGGCAGCGCCGGGTCCAGGCTCAGCGAGAACGGCTCGGGTGGGTAGTTCGCGTCGGTGACCTCGTCACCGGCCTTGCCGCCGCCGTGCTCGATCAGCAGGTTCACCGCCCGGTCGATCGCGACCAGGCACAGCTCCCGGTCGACGCCCCGCTCCCAGCGCTTGGCCGCCTCGCTGAACAGCTTGTGCCGCCGGGCGGTCCGCCCGACCATCACCGGGTCCCAGTGGGCCGCCTCGAACAGGACCGTCGTGGTGCCCGGCACGACCTCGCTGGTCTGCCCGCCCATGACCGCCGCCAGCGAGATCGGGCCGCTGTCGTCGCAGATGACCATGTCCTCGGCGGCGAGTACGCGAGTCACACCGTCCAAAGTGGTCAGCTTCTCGCCCTCGCCGGCCCGGCGTACGACCAGTGTGCCCTGGATCCGGTCGGCGTCGAAGGCGTGCATCGGCTGGCCGAGTTCCAGCATCACGTAGTTCGTGATGTCGATCGGCAGCCCCAGGACGCGTACGCCGGCCGCGGTCAGCCGGCGGGCCATGAAGTCCGGCGTGGCGGCGGCGGGGTCGACGCCCCGGACGAGGCGGGCGGCGAACCGGTCGCAGCCGGCCGGATCGTCGATCACGAGATCCCAGGCGTCGCCGCTGGTCGCACCGGGTGCGGCGGCCAGGCCCGGATCGGTGAACGGTACGCCGAATGAGTGCGCCAGCTCCCGCGCCAGCCCGCGTACGGACATCTGATAGCCGCGGTCGGGCGTCGGCGTGACGTCGATCAGCATGTCGTCCAAGCCGACGATCGGCCGCGCGTCCGCACCGGGCTGCACGCCGCGGGCCACCGCCGCGCCGGCCTCCGAAGCGGGCGCGAGGACGATGATGCCGTCGTGCTCGTCGCTGATGCCCAGCTCCCGAGCCGAGCAGATCATGCCGGCCGACATGTGCCCGTACGTCTTACGCGCGCCGATCTGGAAGCCGCCCGGCAGCTCACCGCCGGGCAGGATCACCACGACGAGGTCGCCGACCGCGAAGTTGGTCGCGCCGCAGACGATCTCCTGCGGCTCCCCCGTCCCGTTGGCTGCGCCGACGTCCACGGTGCAGAACCGGATCGGCTTCTTGAAGCCGGTCAGCTCCTCGATCGTCAGAACCCGGCCGACGACCAGCGACCCCTTCACCGTCTCCCGCTGGTCGACGATCTCCTCGACCTCGATGCCGAGGTTGTTGAGCGCGGTGTCCAGCTCGGCGGCGGTCACCGACTCGGGCAGCGCTACGAACTCCCGCAGCCAGGACAGACCCACCCGCATCTCAGTGCACCTCCATGCCGAACGCGCGGGTGAACCGCACGTCGCCCTCGAACATCTCCCGCATGTCGGACACGCCGTTGCGGAACATCAGCGTTCGGTCGATCCCCATGCCGAACGCGAAACCGGAGTAGACGTCCGGGTCGATCCCGCAGGCCCGCAGCACGTTCGGGTTGACCATGCCGCAGCCGCCCCACTCGACCCACTGCGGGCCGTCGCGGTGCTCGGCGAACCACACGTCGAACTCGGCCGACGGCTCGGTGAACGGGAAGTAGTGCGGCCGCCAGCGCGTCCGGGCGTCGGGGCCGAACATCGCCCGCGCGAAGTGGTCGAGCGTCCCCTTCAGGTGCGCCATGGTGATGCCCTTGTCCACGACCAGGCCCTCGACCTGGTGGAACACCGGCGAATGCGTCGCGTCGAGTTCGTCGGTCCGGTAGACCCGGCCGGGCACGACGACGTAGATCGGCGGCTTGCGGGACAACATCGTGCGGGCCTGCACCGGCGAGGTGTGCGTACGCAACACGAGCCCGGACTCGGTGGCCTCGCCCGCGCCCTGCACCCAGAAGGTGTCCATGAGACCACGCGCGGGGTGGTCGGCCGGGATGTTGAGGGCGTCGAAGTTGGCCCACTCCAGCTCGACCTCGGGGCCTTCGGCGATCTCGTAGCCCATCCCGACGAACAGGTCGCCGACCCGCTCCATCAGGGTGGTCAGCGGATGCCGGGCGCCCCGGGGACGCCGGTCGGCCGGCAACGTCACGTCGACGCGTTCCTCGCGCAGCACACGCTCGGCCTGCTCGGCGGTGAGCACTTCCTGGCGCGCGTCGAAAGCGGCCTGGACGGCGGTGCGGGCGGCGTTCACCCGCTGGCCGGCCGTCGCCTTCGCGGCCGGGGGCAGCGCGCCGATCTCCCGGCGAGCCAACGAGATGGGGGCGCGGTCGCCCAGATGCGCCGGCTTCAACGCCGCGAGCGCGTCGAGGTCGGCGGCGTCCGCGAACGCCTGGGCCGCCTCGGCCACGGCGGCGTCCAGCGCCTCCTGATCCAGCAACGCGACCTGCTTCGGGTCGTACGGGTCAGAGCGGTAAGTCATCAGATCTCCAGATGCGGCAACCCGGATAGTTTAGGGACTCGCGACTTGGTCGCAGCCCGCCGGTGCTCGCTGGAGAGAAAGTGCGCTCAGCCCAGCCGCCCGCTACCAGCGGGCCGGCTAAACGAGATCGTCATGCGCACGCTCAGATCGTACCCGGCGCGCCAGCTCTGCGCCGCGCGGGCGGCCGGCGCGGGTCTGGGCGGCGCGGGTCTGGGCGGCGCGCGGAAAGGGGGCGTGGTCAGGATCGTGGGGCGAGGAGGGCGACCGAGGCGACCGCGCCGACCCCGACGATCAGGACGGCCCCGACGAGCAGCGCGGCGGCGATCACCGTCTGCTGGGCGGAGACCCCGGCGAGCGCGCCCGCGACGAGGGCGATGACGACCACGGCCAGCCCGGTGCGGGCGCGCAACACGCGCCGGACCGACAACAGGCCGAGACCGATGATCAACAGGACGATCGCGGTACCGAAACCGGCGAGGGGTGCCATCCCACCATCATGAGCGCTGAGCGCGCGCGGAGGCGTACAGGCACACCGCTGCGGCGGCGGCGAGGTTCAGGCTTTCCGCGCCGCCGTAGATCGGGACCCGGACAGCTTCGTCGGCCTCACTCAACGCGGCGTCCGGCAGGCCGTGCGCCTCCGATCCGAAGATCCAGGCGGTACGCCCGGCGAGGCGACCGGCGTCCGCGAGGTCGTCGAGGTCGCGGGCGGCGTACCCGCTCGTGGCCAGCGTCTGCAGGCCGGCGTCGCGCAGCCGGCCGAACAGCGACGACCAGTCCCGTTCCCGGACGACGTCCACATGGAACAGACTGCCCGCGCTGGCGCGTACGCATTTGCCGTTGTACGGGTCGACGGCGTCGCCGGCGAAGATCACGGCCTGCGCGCCCGCCGCGTCCGCCGTACGCAGAATCGTCCCGGCGTTGCCGGGATCCCGGATCTCCAGCACGACCGCGACGAGCCGGGGCTCCTTGGCGAGCGCGTCGGCCAGCGGGACGTCGACGGTGTCGCAGACCGCGACGACTCCCTGCGGCTGAACGGTCTCCGACAGGGCGGCCATGGCATCGTCGGCGACGAGGGAGGCGCCCGGATACTCCGCCAGGCGATCGGCGGTCGCGAAGATCTCGCGTACCACTCCGGAGGCGAGAGCCGAGGCGACCGCTTGCGGCCCCTCGGCGAGGAAGGCGCCCTGGACCTCGCGGTCCTTGCGCCGCTGAAGCTTGACCGCGGACACGACTCGGGGGGTACGCCGCGTGAACGGCGCACCCCCCGACGTCACGGTGTCGCTCAGGCCTGAGCCTGCGCCGCGACGGCCTTGCGCGCGACCTCGACGATGGCGGCGAACGCAGCCTCGTCGTGGACGGCCAGGTCGGCCAGGATCTTGCGGTCGACCTCCACCTCGGCGAGCTTGAGGCCCTGGATGAGGCGGTTGTAGGTCATCCCGTTGGCACGGGCGGCCGCGTTGATCCGCGTGATCCACAGCTGGCGGAAGTCGCCCTTGCGGTCACGACGGTCGCGGTAGGCGTACTGCATCGAGTGCAGCACCTGCTCCTTGGCCTTGCGGTAGAGCCGGGAGCGCTGGCCGCGGTAACCGCTCGCGGCCTCCAGCAGGGTACGGCGCTTCTTCTGGGCGTTGACCGCCCGCTTGACGCGTGCCATGTCGATCTACTCCTTCAGTTCGTCGTGGCGCGCGTCAGCGGCCGAGCATCTTCTTGACGCGGGCGAGGTCGTTCTTGGCGACCTCGACGGTGCCGCTGAGGCTGCGCGTCTCCTTGGACGCCTTCACCTCGAGGCGGTGGCGCAGGCCGGTCTGCTGACGCAGGATCTTGCCGGTGCCGGTCACCTTGACCCGCTTGCCCATGCCGGTGTGGCTCTTCATCTTCGGCATTGCGAAGTATCTCCCCTGAAATATCTGCTTACGGTGCTCGATCGGCCCGCCGTCGAGCTGGTCAGCTCTCGGCGACCGGCTGTGCGGCTTCCTCGGCCTCGACGGGCGCGTCGTCGTCGGACTTAGCGCCGCGACCGACGGCCTTGGTCGCGCGGTTCGGTGCGAGCACCATGATCATGTTCCGGCCGTCCTGCTTCGGTGCGGCCTCGACGAAGCCCAGTTCCGAGACCTCCTCCTCAAGCCGGCGCAGGAGCCGGTAGCCCAGCTCCGGGCGGCTCTGCTCCCGGCCGCGGAACATGATGGTCACCTTGACCTTGTCCCCGGCCTTGAGGAAGCGCACGACGTGACCCTTCTTGGTCTCGTAGTCGTGCTGGTCGATCTTCGGACGCAGCTTCATCTCCTTGATGATGGTCTGCTGCTGGTTACGCCGGGCTTCCCTCGCCTTGAGCGCGCTCTCGTACTTGAACTTGCCGAAGTCCATGAGCTTGCAGACGGGCGGGCGGGCCATCGGCGCGACCTCGACCAGATCCAGATCGACGTCGGCGGCCAACTGCAGGGCGCGCTCGATCGGAACGATGCCGACCTGCTCACCCTCAGGGCCGACCAGACGGACCTCACGTGCCCTGATCTGATCGTTGACGCGTGGCTCGACGCTGATGTGGCCTCCTCCAACTAGTGTCCGTGCCGACCTTCGGCGTCCGCTCCCTCGCGGGTGCGAAGGCGTGGACCGTGTCTTTGTGTGCCACCGGCCGGGCTCGCGCCGTGTCCCGGTGGCCCAAAGCAGAAGGCCCCGGCGCATGCCAGGGCCCGCTCGACCGGTCCACGCACGCTGTCAGGCGCACGACCCGGGCCTTCGGCGGCTCACCGCCCGAAGGCGGTGGCGCGAGGCCGGTGACCGGACCCGATGCACTCAAGGTGACCGGGTGGGAGCAGGCGCTCCGCTTTGTGGCCGACACGTCGTTCACCACACGGTGAGGTCAGTATCGGCAAGGTCGACTCGACAACTTTACCAGGCGGCGTTCAGGACCGCGAATCGGGCGTACTCGCCACTGCGGTGAGGTGTGCCGCATGGAGACTGCGCAGACCGCGGACGGCGGCGAGCGCGTGCTCCTTGTCGACCGCCTGGATGGCCAGGACCGACACGGTGTCGTCGTCCTGCAGCTCCAGCTGCGCCCACGGGTGGCCGTGGTCGAACCGGACCGCCCGGACGACGTTCCACGGCAGTTCGTAGGTCGCGAACACGTTGCGGACGCGGATGCCCTGCTCGGTGCCCCAGACCCGGGGCCGGGCGAAGGCGAGCGCGGCCAGCGCGCCGCAGAACCCGAGGCCGATCATGGCGGCCTGGTCACCCGGCCGGAACACCGCGGTGCCCTCCCCGGTCGACCCGGTCAGCGCGGTCGCCACCGCGGCGAACACCGCCAGGATCGCGACCGCCGCGACCCACGCCACCACGCGTACGCGCTTGGGCCGGACGTCGATCATCACCGTCTCCGCTGCTGCCACGGCGTCCATCCTGCCACCACCAACCATCGCGCCCGCCGCCTAGTGGTGATCATCGCGCCAGCCATGCTGGTTCGCGCCGCGAAATGCCCGAGTTAACCGCATGGCTGACGCAATGATCATGCTCGAAAGGGGGCGTCAGAGGCGGCAGGCGTGGATGTCGGTGACCAGGATGGCCCGGGCGCCGATGTCGTACAGCTCGTCCATGATCCGGTGCATCTCGGCGCGCTGGACCATCGCCTGGACGGCGACCCAGCCTTCGCGGTGCAACGGGGACACCGTGGGCGACTCGATGCCGGGCGTCAGTGCGACCGCCTCGTCGAGCCGGTCGGCCCGGCAGTCGTAGGCGAGCATCACGTACCGGCGGGCGACCAGCACGCCCTGCAGCCGCCGCAGCAGCTGGGCGACCTGCGGAAGGGCCGGGTCGTCGCCAGTGCGGTGGATCAGCGCCGCCTCGGAGACCATGATCGGGTCACCGAGCGGCACCAGGCCGGCCTGCCGGAGCGTGGCGCCGGTCGCGACCACGTCGGCGATCAGGTCGGCGACGCCGAGGCGGACGGCGTTCTCCACCGCGCCGTCCAATTCCACGACCCGGGCCTTGATGTCCCGCTCGTCGAGGTAGCGCTCGACCAGCCCCGGGTACGCCGTGGCGATCCGCTTGCCGTCGAGCGAGCCGAGGTCGGCGATGGCGCCCTGTGGCGCGGCGAATCGGAAGGTGGCACCGGCGAAGCCCAGCTCCAGCAGCTGCTCGACCGGAGTGCCCCCGTCGACGAGCAGATCCTGACCGGTGATGCCCAGGTCGAGGTCGCCCGAACCGACGTAGGTCGCGATGTCGCGTGGGCGGAGATAGAAGAACTCGACGTCGTTGTCGGTGTCGAGGCAGGCGAGGTCGCGGTCGTCGCTGCGCTGGCGGTAGCCCGCCTCACGCAGCATCTCGATGGCGGGCTTGGACAGGGTGCCCTTGTTGGGCACGGCGATGCGCAGCATGCTCTGGTTTCCTCAAGATCGGTGTCTGACGGGGACGGACTGAACCCGATCTAGAGATGTCGGTAGACGTCCTTCAGCTCGATCCCGGTCGCGAGCATCAGCACCTGAGCCTGGTAGAGCAGCTGCGAGATCTCCTCGGCGGCGCGGTCGGGGCCTTCGTGCTCGGCCGCCATCCACGACTCGGCGGCCTCCTCGACCACCTTCTTGCCGACCGAGTGCACCCCGCCACGGACGGCCTTGACCGTGCCCGACTCGGGATCCCCGGCGGCGACCTTCGCCCGCAGCTCCTCGAAGAGCTCCTCGAACGTCTTCACGCCGCAATTCTGCCCGACGTGGTCGCCGGCGCGACCTTGGACGTGACCGGTTCCACGAAGCGAGAACGGCGTACGCTCGGACGCATGCAGTTGATCAAGTTCACGCACGCCTGCGTACGCCTGCACGACGGCGACCGGACGCTGCTGATCGACCCTGGTGTGTGGTCCGAGCCGGAGGTCTTCGAGGGTGTCACCGACGTCCTGATCACCCACGAGCACTTCGACCACGTGGACGCCGAGCGCCTGACTCAGCAGGACGTACGCGTCTTCGCGCCGGAGCTCATCGCCGGCGAGCTGCGGGAGAAGATGGGCGAAGCGGTGACCACCGTCGCGACCGGTGACACGTTCACCGCCGCCGGGTTCGACGTCACCGTGGTCGGCGGCCGGCACGCCGAGATCTACGAGGGCCTGCCCGGCTGCGCCAACGTCGGTTACCTCGTCGGGACCTCGTCCGGGGCGCTCTACCACCCCGGTGACGCGCTGTTCGTGCCGGAGGCGGAGGTCGGCGTACTGCTCGTGCCCGCCTCCGCGCCGTGGCTCAAGCTGCGGGAGGCGCTGGACTTCGTCCGGGCGGTCGCCCCGAAACGGGCGCACCCGATCCACGACCGGATGCTGTCGGAGGACATCGGCTTCGCCGGGTTCGACCGCTGGATGGACCTGAAGGGGCAGACGGCCTACTCGCGCATTCCGATCGGCGGCGGAGTCGACCTCTAGCTCACGGTGAAGGTGTGGTTGTCGACGTGCTGCCGGCTGCTGTCGGCCATCGAGATCTCGTAGGCCTGCACGACGTAGGTGCCCGGCGACAACCGCACCGTCACCTTCTTCTCCCCCATCGCCGGATGTCCGGGTTCGAGGGTGACGACCTCATGCCGGACGACCTTGCCGTTCTGCAGGATCTCGTAGTTCAGCGTGTTCTCGAAGACGATCCCGGCCAAGTGCAGGGTCACGTCGCGGCCGACGGTCTCGCCCTCCTGCGGGCCGATCACCCAGACCAGATGCAGGGTGTCGATCGCCGGCGCCCGGCTCACCGGATCCTTGACCGAGACATGGCCGAAGACGCTCTCCACCGCCGCGCCGTCCACCCGGACGCGTACGCGGGACGCCCCGGAGTTCGCGGTGGCCGTCCACACGAGCTGCTGGATGGCCTGCCCCTCCGCCTCGGCTCCGACGCCGCTGGTGAGACCCGTGAGGTCCACCGTGACCACATCGCCCTCGACCGAGCTGCCGGTGACGCGTACGCTCGACGGCCACAACGTCCTGTAGTCCCGGTCCGAGGCACTGGGGCGCAGCATCTCCGCCACCGCCGCCGTGGTCTTCCCGGCCGGCGTGTCCGCTGCGACGGCCAACCGGTGGAATTCGCGCACTAGTTTCGGCGTACCCCTGTCGGCGAGCGTGTAGTAGACGGCGAGCAAGGCGCTGCCGCCGGCCGAGGCCGACGCGGACGCCGCGCCGGAAGGAGACGGTGACCCGGACGGTGCCGGCGCCGGAGTCGTGCAGCCCGCCAGCAGGACGAGCCCGAGTGAAGCCGCGAGAACCCGCATGCGTCCAGTGAACGCCCCCGGCGAAGCCGACGCCAGTGACGTATCTAAGACAGTGATCGCCTAAGTCAGTGATCGCCTAGGTCAGTGATCGCAGGGTGACCGCGACGTCGAGCGCCGCGATCGTGGCCGCCCAGCCCTTGTCCTCGGCCGAGCCTGGCAGTCCGGCCCGGTCGCGCGCCTGCTCGATCGTGTTGACGGTCAGGACTCCCTGGCCCACCGGCGTCCGCTCGTCGAGCGCGACGCGGGTCAGCCCGTCGGTGACCGACCGGCAGACGTAGTCGAAGTGCGGGGTGTCGCCGCGCACGACGACGCCGAGGGCGACGACGGCGTCCTTGCGGCGCGCCAGCGCCTGCGCGACGACCGGGATCTCCACCGAACCGGCGACCCGGTGGACCTCGACGTCGCTGACCCCGCTGGCCTTCGCGGCCGCGAGCGCCCGCTCGAGCATCTGGTCGACCAGCTCGCCGTTCCAGCGGGTGGCGACGACGCCCAGGGTCAGCCCGTGCGCGTCGACCGCGTTGTCCTCGGGCGCGCCGAATCCGGCCATCAGGCGACTCCTTCAGTCGGCGGTTCGAGATCGATCAGGTGACCCATGCGGTCCCGCTTGGTCTGGAGATAGCGCAGGTTCTCGGGGTGCGGGCGGACCGGCAGCGGCTCCCGGCCCACGATGGACAGCCCGTAGCCGTCCAGCCCGGCCCGCTTGGCCGGGTTGTTGGTGAGCAGCCGCATCGTGCGTACGCCGAGGTCGTAGAGGATCTGCGCGCCGGTGCCGTAGTCGCGGGCGTCGGCCGGCAGCCCGAGGTCGAGATTGGCGTCCACCGTGTCCCGGCCGCCGTCCTGCAACTGGTACGCCTGCAGCTTGTGCAGCAGCCCGATGCCCCGGCCCTCGTGCCCGCGCATGTAGAGCACGACGCCGCGGCCCTCCTCGGCCACCCGCTCCAGCGCCGCGTGCAGCTGCGGACCGCAGTCGCAGCGCAGTGAGGCGAAGACGTCGCCGGTCAGGCATTCGGAGTGCACCCGGACGAGGACGTCCTCGCCGTCGCCGATCTCGCCGAAGACGAGGGCGATGTGCTCGGCGTTGTCGTTGGTGGCCCGGTAACCGACCGCGGTGAACTCGCCGTACTCGGTGGGCAGGCGGGCGCCGGCGATCCGCTCGACGAGCCGCTCGGTCCGGCGCCGGTATTCGATGAGATCGGCGATGGAGATGATGGCGAGTCCGTGCTCCTGCGCGAACGCGGTCAGCTCGGGCAGCCGCATCATCGTGCCGTCGTCGTTGATCAGCTCGCAGAGCACCCCGGCCGGGCGCAGCCCGGCGAGGGTGGCGAGGTCGACGGCGGCCTCGGTGTGCCCCGGCCGGCGCAGCACACCGCCCGACTTGGCTCGCAGCGGCACCACGTGCCCCGGGCGGGACAGGTCGCTGGGCCTGGTCGTGGGGTCGGCCAGCAGCCGGATCGTGTGCGCCCGGTCGGCGGCGGAGATGCCCGTGCTGACGCCTTCGCGCGCGTCGACGGTGACCGTGTACGCCGTCCCCCGCCGGTCCTGGTTGGTGTGCCACTGCGGCGGCAGGTCCAGCCGGTCGGCGTCGGCCTCCAGCACCGGCGCGCAGATGTAGCCGGAGGTGTAGCGGACGGTGAAGGCGAGCAGCTCCGGCGTGGCCAGCTCGGCCGCGAAGATCAGGTCGCCTTCGTTCTCGCGGTCCTCGTCGTCCACGACGACGACGGCCCTGCCGGCCTTGATCTCGGCGATCGCGGTTTCGATCGAGGACAACGTCATGCCTGGTTCCCTCCGGTGCGGCCCGTGCTCACCAGCTTCTCGACGTACTTGGCGATCACGTCGACCTCCAGGTTCACCTGGTCGCCGACGCCCTTACGGCCGAGCGTGGTCACCTCCAGTGTGGTGGGGATCAGGCTCACGGCGAACGCAACTTCGGAGATCTCGGTCACAGTCAGCGAGATGCCGTCGACCGTGATGGAGCCCTTCTCCACGATGTAGCGGGAAAGATCCTCCGGAAGAGTGAACCGTACGGTCTCCCACAGGTCGCCCGGGACGCGCTCGGTGATCGTGGCGACCCCGTCGACGTGCCCCTGCACGATGTGCCCGCCGAGCCGGTCGGACACCTTGACCGCCCGTTCCAGGTTGACCCGGTCGCCGACCTGGAGCGCGCCGAGCGAGCTGCGGTCGAAGGACTCCTTCATGACCTCGGTGGTGAAGGTGTCGCCCAGGTTCTCGACGACGGTCAGGCAGACGCCGTTGACCGCGATGGAGTCGCCGTGGCCGGCGTCGGAGGTCACCACCGGCCCTTTGATCGCCAGCCGCGCGCCCTCGCCCTTCCAGGTGAGCTCGACTACCTCGCCCAGCTCCTCGACAATGCCGGTGAACACGCCTAATTCTCCCTCTTCGGCACGGCGGTGATCCGGAGATCCGGTCCAACCCGGTCAACGTCGGTGACATCGAGTTCGATCGCCTCGGTGATGGTCTTCACACCGGCGCCCATGAGCGCCGCCGGGCCGCCGCCGAGCAGCTTCGGCGCCACGTATCCGACGATCTTGTCGACCAGCCCGGCCGCGAGGAACGCTCCGGCCAGCGTGGGGCCGCCCTCCAGCAGGGCGCTGCGCACGCCCCGCTCATACATCCGGCTCATCAGCGCCACCAGGTCCACGCGCCCGTCGGCGTCCGCGCCCACCTCGGCCGAGGTCGCGATCCAGGTCGCGGCCGCGCCGTCCCTGACCTTCGCGTTCTCAGGGGTACGCCCAATGGAGTCCACGACGACGCGCAGTGGTTGCCGGATGGCCAGGCTGCCGTCCCGGAGATTCCGAGCGGTCAACCGGGAGTCGTCGGCGATGACGGTGCCGACGCCGACGATGATCGCGTCCACCGTGCCCCGGAGCGCGTGCACGTCCATCCGGGAGGCCTCGGACGTGATCCACATGCTGGTCCCGTCCTCCGCCGCCGACCTTCCATCCACTGTGGAGGCGAACTTCCAGATGAGGTACGGCCGCTTGCGGCGGACCGAAGACAGCCACATGACGTTGCCCCGGGTCGCCTCGGCCTCGCGTACGCCGGCGACGACCTGCACGCCGGATTCCCGGAGGGTCTCCGCGCCACCCTTGGCGGCGTCGGTCGGATCGAGGACGGCGATCACCACGCGCGCCACGCCGGCCCGGATCAGGGCCTGACTGCACGGGCCGGTCCGGCCGGTGTGATTGCACGGCTCCAGGGTCACCACCGCGGTGCCGCCCTTGGCCCGCTCCCCCGCCTGGGCGAGCGCCACGATCTCGGCGTGCGGCCCACCGGCGTACGCGTGGAAGCCCTCGCCGGCGACCTCCCCCGAGCTGTCCAGGATCACACAGCCCACCACGGGGTTCGGGCTGGTCGTGCCGAGACCGCGAGCGGCGAGTTCGATCGCCCGGGCCATCGCGGCGTGCTCGGCGGGTGTGGCCTCCGTCATGGGCACATCTTCCCGCAGGGCCGGCACACGGGTCAGCCCCGGGCTGCCCGGGATACCTTGATCACAGCTCAGCGCCGTGCTCGGAGGGCGTCCGCGGCAGCGGGATGCCGTGCGGCGGAGTGCTGTAGTCGCCGAATCCCCCGCTCTCCGGCTCGTCGTCCATCCGGCGGCGGTCGATCGCCACGAACGAGCCCGGCTGGCTCTTGGCGACCGATTTCATCTCCGACGCCGCCGCGATCACCTCGCGCGGGTCGTCGAACTGCCGAGCCGTCGACAAGGCGACCCCGATCGAAAGGGTGACCAGGTTGGCCCGCTGCACGTTGCCCCGGCGATCGGTCAGCTCCAGGTAACCGCGCGCGGCCGCCTCGGGGTCGTAGAGGTCGTCGGCGGCCGACTCGAACAGCTCCACCGACCGGGTGGTCACGGGGCGTACCTGGTCGGGGGTGAGCACGAGGACGAAGTCGTCGCCGCCGACGTGCCCGAGGAACACCGGCGGCAGGCCGGCCTCGGCGACCGCCCGATGCAGCGACCGGGCCAGCGCGGTGATGAACTCGTCCCCCCGGCCGAACCCGTACGCGTCGTTGACCGTCTTGAACCGGTCGACGTCGATGTAGCAGACCGCGTAGTCGCAGCCGCTCTGCACCCGGTCGGAGATCTCCCGCAGGATGCGGGTGTTGCCGGGCAGCCCGGTCAGCGGCGACACCTCGCGGTACTCCTGGTTGCGCCGCAGCGTCGAGCGGACGCGGGCGACCAGTTCCAGGGTGTCGAACGGCTTGACGAGGTAGTCGTCGGCTCCGGCGGACAGGCCGAGCACCTTGTCGGCGGTCATCGCCCGGGCCGTCAGCATGATGATCGGCAACGCCGCCATCAGCGGGTCGGCGCGCAGCCGCCGCGTCAGCCCGATGCCGTCCAAAGTGGGCATCATCAGGTCCACGATGACCAGATCGGGGCGCCGCTGCTCGATGACGGTCAGCGCCTCTTCCCCGTCGTGGGCGGTCATCACCTCGAAGCCGTGCAGCCGCAGGTTCACCTCGACGAACCGCACGATGTCGCGGTCGTCGTCGACGACCAGGATGACCTCGGCGTCGCCGCCGTGTCCCGGGAAACCCAAGCCGACCCCACTGTCCATTGTGGTGCATGCTATCCCGCGCGCACCAGACTGGCGTTGTCGAAGTCTACGCGGACGACGCCCGGACGGATCAGTGATCCGCGTCGAATCTTGGGCTGTCCGGCTGTAGCGGACCGGCGGATCAGGTCAGACGACTCAGCTGACTATTTCTACGAGGCTGCCTGGCTGCTGCCGCAAGGCCGGCCAGCCGACTGCTGCCGCGAGGCCGGCTAGCCGACCAGGGCACGCAGGCGGCGGCAGGCCTCCGCCGGATCGGCCGCGCCGAACACGGCGGTCCCGGCCACGAACGCGTCCGCTCCGGCCCCGGCCGCCTGCTCGATGGTGTCCGCGGCGATGCCGCCGTCGACCTCGACCCGGATCTCCAGACCCTCGGCGTCGGCGTAACGGCGCGCCGTGCGTACCTTGTCGAGCATCTCGGGCAGGAACTTCTGGCCGCCGAAACCGGCCTTGATCGTCATGATCAGGAGCGTGTCGAAGTGCGGCAGCAGCTCCAGATAGGGCTCGATCGGGGTGTCCCGGTCGACCGCCAGCCCGGCCTTCGACCCGGCCGCCCGCAGGTCCTTGGCGAGCGCGATCGGATCGGCCGCCGCCTCCACGTGGAAGCTCACGTTGTACGCGCCGGCCTCGGCGTACCCGACGGCCCACCGCTCCGGCGCCTCGATCATGAGGTGGCAGTCCAGCGGATGATCCGTCGCCGCCCGCAGGCTCTGGACGACCGGCAGCCCGATCGTCAGGTTCGGGACGAAGTGGTAGTCCATGACGTCCACGTGCAGCCAGTCGGCGTCGGTGTGGACGGCCTGGGCGGCCTCGGCGAGCCGGGCGAAGTCGGCGGCGAGCAGGCTGGGCGCGATGATCGGCGTCACGCGCCCAGCCTAGGTCATCTCACCGGCTCGGCCGCCGGAGTACTCACGCGCGGTCGAGGACGTCGAGGTTGTGGTAGACCGGGCCGCGTGTGCAGAGCTGGGCCAGTTCCTTGGCCATCGCGTCGGTCTCGGGCCGGTCGCTGTTGGCCATGGCCTCGTCGTACGACGAGAACTCGATGATCGTGAGATAGCGGTTCGGGTTGTCCCGGTCCCGCGTGACGAGGAGCTGGGTGAACGGCGGCCGCTCCCCGCTCGCCATCGCCTCGTCCCGGCGCTTGCCCATCAGCTCGGCGATCTCGTCGGCGCGCTCGGTCTCGTACTCCACGATCTGGACAAAGTTCATGACGACCCCCAGTCAACGGATTCGGACATCTCCGACAAAGACTAGGCTGGCGAGGGCTGCCCCCGCAGTCGTCCTGGAGACATCCGGTCAGTCCGTAGACTGGGGAGCGCTTGCACCCGCGTTGACAAAGGAGCCGTCCAAGGTGACCGTCCAGCCCATCCGCTACTTCGGCGACCCGGTTCTGCGTACGCCGGCAGACCCCGTGGTCGACTTCGACAAGGAGCTGCGGCGGCTCGTCGGGGACCTCGTGGAGACGATGCGCAAGAACGGCGGGGCCGGCCTGGCCGCCCCGCAGATCGGCGTCGGCCTGCGAGTGTTCACCTTCGACGTCGACGACGTCGTCGGGCACCTGATCAACCCGGTGCTGGAGTTCCCCGACGACGAGGAGCAGGACGGCCAGGAGGGCTGCCTGTCGCTGCCCGGCCTCTACTTCGACACCAAGCGCCGGCAGAACGTGGTGGCCAAGGGCTTCAACGAGGCGGGCGACCCGATGCAGATCGTCGGCACCGGGCTGATGGCCCGCTGCGTCCAGCACGAGACCGACCACCTCGACGGGGTGATCTTCATCGACCGGCTGGCGACCGACGAGCGCAAGAAGGCGCTGAAGGAGATCCGGCGCGCCGACTGGTACGACCCGGCCAACACCCGGATCAAGGTCAGCCCGCATACCGTCCATCCGCAGGCTGGGCCCAGCCCGTTCGGGCTCGGGCGCTGAGGGGACTGAGCTGATGCGTCTCGTCTTCGCCGGTACGCCGGAGGTCGCGCTCCCGTCCCTGGACGCCCTCGCCGCCTCGAACCACGAGCTGATCGCCGTGGTGACCCGCCCCGACGCCCCGGCCGGGCGGGGCCGCCACCTCGTCCGCTCGCCCGCCGGAGCCTGGGCCGACGAGCACGGGATCGAGGTGCTGACCCCGGAACGGCCCAAGGATCTCGAGTTTCAGGCCCGCTTGACCGAACTCGCGCCGGACTGCGTACCGGTGGTGGCGTACGGAGCGCTCGTGCCGCCCGCCGCCCTGGCGATCCCTCGCTTCGGCTGGGTCAACCTGCACTTCTCACTGCTGCCCGCCTGGCGCGGCGCGGCTCCGGTGCAGCACGCGATCTGGCACGGCGACGAGATCACCGGCGCCTCGGTCTTCCAGCTGGAGGCGGGTCTCGACACCGGTCCCGTCTTCGGCACCATGGCGGAGAAGATCCGGCCGACCGACACCGCGGGCGCCCTGCTCGGGCGGCTCGCCGTGGACGGCGCCGGCCTGCTCGTCAGCGTCCTGGACGCGATCGAGGCGGGCGCGGTCACCCCGGTGCCGCAGCCGATGGACGGCATCACCCTCGCCCCGAAGATCACTGTGGAGGACGCTCAGGTGCACTGGACCGAACCGGCGTTCGCCGTCGACCGGCGGATCCGGGCGGCCACCCCGAATCCGGGCGCGTGGACCGTGCACCGCGAGGAACGGCTCAAGCTCGGCCCGGTCACACCGTTGCCCGGTGGACCCCGGTTGGAGCCAGGCGACCTACTCGTGGAGAAGAACCGGGTGCTCGCCGGCACGGCCACCGATCCGGTCGTCCTCGGCGAGGTGCGCGCGGCGGGTAAGAAGGCCATGCGAGCCGCCGACTGGGCTCGGGGTCTGCACCTCACGACGCAAGAACGGCTCGGCTGATGCGGGCCGCACCCGCCCGCCGCGGCGGCGGCCGGCGCAGCACCATCGATCCCGCTCGGGTCGCCGCCTACGAGGCGCTGCTCGCCGTGCACCGCGACGGGGCGTACGCGAACATCGTGCTGCCGCAGATCCTGCGCGACCGCGGACTGATGGGCCGCGACGCCGCCTTCGCCACCGAGATCACCTACGGGACGCTGCGCGGTCAGGGCACCATCGACCTCATTCTCGCCGAGGCGGCCGGCCGCGACGTCGACCGCATCGATCCGCCCGCCCGCGACGCGTTGCGGCTGGGCGCGTACCAAATCCTCCAGACGAGAGTGCCCCCGCACGCGGCCGTCGGCGAGACGGTGGAGCTGGTGCGGGAGGTCGCACCGGGCGCGATCGGCTTCGCGAACGCGGTGCTGCGCCGGGTGAGCGAGCGGACCTTCGACGAGTGGGTCGGCGTGGTCGCGCCGCCCGCGGGCGACGACCCGATCGCGCACCTGGCCGCGGCCTGGAGCCATCCGGAGTGGATCGTCCGGGCTTTCAGCGAGGCGCTCGGCGGCGATCTGGCCGAGACGGCGCAACTGCTGGCGGAGGACAACGAACGGCCGCCCGTGCACCTGTGCGCGCGACCGGGCCTGGCCGACGCGGTGGAGCTGGCCGACGAGGTCGACGGCGCACCCGGAGCGTTCTCGCCGTACGCGGTCTACCTGTCCGGCGGCGCGCCGGGCGACCTCGCCGCCATCCGCGACGGGCGCGCCCACGTGCAGGACGAGGGCTCGCAGCTCGTCGCGGCGGCGCTGGTCAACGCGGAGCTGGACGGGCAAGACGAACGCTGGCTCGACCTGTGCGCGGGGCCGGGCGGCAAGGCCGGACTGCTCGCCGCGCTGGCGGCCGAACGCGGCGCCCGGCTGACCGCCGTCGAGGTGCAGCCGCATCGGGCTCGCCTCGTCGAGCTCGCCGTACGCGGCCTGCCCGTCGACGTGATCTGCACCGACGGCCGGGAGGTCGGACGCGATCCCGCGCTGCCGGCCGACGGTTTCGACCGGGTCCTCGTCGATGCGCCCTGCACCGGGCTCGGGTCGCTGCGGCGACGGCCCGAATCGCGCTGGCGTCGGCAACCGTCGGACCTGCCGCCGTTGACCCGGCTGCAACGGGAATTGCTCGGGGCGGCCTTCCAAGCCGTCCGGCCCGGCGGGCTGGTGGCCTACGTGACGTGTTCGCCGCACGTGGTCGAGACTCAGGTCAGCGTCGTGGAGGCGGCCCGCCGCTCTCCGTCCACGATGGACTTCGTGGACGCCCGTCCGCTGCTGCCCTCGATGCCCGGACTCGGCGGCGGGCCGACCGTCCAACTGTGGCCGCACCGGCACGGCACCGACGCCATGTTCCTGGCGGTCCTGCGCCGCGCCGCTTGACCCCTCCGGACGGCTTCACCGCTTCCCTGCGGCTCGCTGCCACCTCCGCCTTGTCGCCATGGCGCTGGATCAGGGATCCGGGTCGAATCTTGGACCATGATTCGACCGAGATCCCTGATCCAGCGCGCTGGACGCACGGGTAGCGACGCGAACTGGGCGGCTGGGTCTAGAGCAGCTCCAGCGGGTCGAGTTGGACCCGGACGGCGTCGGCCGACTTGCGGGCGCTGCGCGTCCCGGCGGCCGTGTGGAGGGCGTGCGCCAACGCCGCCGCCTCCGATCGCCGCACTCGCAACAGCAGGCGCTCCGAGCCTTCGCCGATCTCCAGCGGCCCGAGCTGCTCGGTTCCGGGCGGCAGGTCGGCGGTCTCGGTGAGTTCGGCGACGGCGGCGGGCGGTCCGGTGAGCGACGCCATCCGGGCGGCCGGCGGGAAGCCGAGCGCCCGCCGGTCGGCCAGCTCACGTTCGGCCAGCCAG
The DNA here is from genome assembly GCF_040654195.1 of Hamadaea sp. NPDC050747. Classification (NCBI taxonomy): domain Bacteria; kingdom Bacillati; phylum Actinomycetota; class Actinomycetes; order Micromonosporales; family Micromonosporaceae; genus Hamadaea; species Hamadaea sp. NPDC050747. The sequence continues at coordinate 418,956 of NZ_JBFAHM010000008.1, read as the reverse complement.
GCGGCGTCCCAGCGAAGCAACGCCTGCACCGGGACCAGTGAGCCGTCGGCCACCACGACCACTTTGCCGCCCTTGGTCGCCGGGACGGCGAGCGCGGCCGCCGCCATCCAGCGCCGCAACGCCTCCTCGGCGGCCCGGAGGTCGGCCCGGGTCAGCATGGCCCAGGTGTCGAGCAGCAGCACCGCGCCGTAGCCCGGTCCGTCCACAATGGGCTCCGCGCCGGGCGTGGCGAGCACCAGGGACGCCTCCGCCGGGACGGACGCAAGGACCGATTCACCGCCCGAGGTCCGCACCGGCACTCCCGGGAACGCCCGGCCCAGCTCCTCCGCCGTACGCCGGACGCCGGTCACCGAGGCGCGCAGCCGGCGGCCACCGCAGCGCGGACAGGTGTAGTCGGCGGCTGGACGGGCGCACCAGCGGCAGACCGGCGGACCGGCGTTGCCGGGCAGCGCCAGCGGGCCGGAGCAGCGGGAGCAGCGGGCCCGTTCGCGGCACTCCTGGCAGGCCACGGAGGGCACGTAACCCCGGCGGGGCACCTGGATCAGCACCGGCGCGCCGGCGCGCATCGCTTCGCGAGCCGCCTCCCACGCCACGCTCGGCAGCCGGGCGGCGACCGCCCCCGGGTCGCGGGCGAGCTGGCGGTCGTCAGCGGTGACGATGCGCGGCGACAGGACACGCAGCGTCTCCCGGGACGGCGTGATCTCCTTCGCCCAGCCGGTCTCCACCAGCAACTGCCCCTCCGCCGTACGCGCGTAGCCGCCGACGAGCGCGGCACAGCCGGTCAGCTGCGCCCGGCTGAGCAAAACCTGGCGCGCGTGCGGATAAGGCGACCGTGGTTCGGCGTGCAGGTCGTCGCCGTCGTCCCAGATGACGACCAGGCCGAGATCGCGGACGGGGGCGAAGGCGGCCGCCCGCGTGCCGATGACCACCTGCACCTCGCCCCGGCTGGCCCGCAGGAAGCGCTTGTAGCGTTCGGCCGGTCCCAGCGCCGCCGACAGGGCCACGTGCCGATCGTCGCCGCCCAGCACGGCCGTCAACGCGGCGTCGAGGCGATCCAGGTCGCGGTAGTCGGCCACGATGACCACCGCGCCCCGGCCGCTGGACAGCGTGTCGGCGACGGCGGCGGCGACCCGGTCCGGCCAGCGCTCGCCCGGCAGCGCCGACCACACCGCCCGGGGCGACTTGCCGTCGGCGAGCGCGCGCAGGAACGCCTGCCCGGCGGTGTAATGCCCCCAGCCTGAGGTCTCGACCGGTCGGGCCGGCGGCTTCGGTTCCCGCGGAGCCGCCTTCTCGGCCGCGGCGTGCCGAGGCGGCACCGCCAGCCGCAGGACGTCGATGAGGCTGCCGGCGTAGCGGCCGGCGATGTCCCGGGCGAGCTGGATGATCTCCGGACGCAGCACCGGCTCCGGCGACACGACCTTCTCCAGGAAGGCCAGCTTCCTTTCCAGCTCGGTGTGCTCGGCCCGCTCGAGCAGCCAGCCGTCGACGAGCTGACCGGAGAACCGGACGCGAACCCGGGTCCCCGGTTGCGCCGCCGCGTCGAGGTCGGCCGGGACCAGGTAGTCGAACGGCCGGTCGAGGTGCGGCAGCGGCACGTCGACGCAGACGCGAGCGACCGGCAAGCCCGATGCGGGCTGCCGGTCGCTGCGTTTGGTCTTGCTCGTCACATCACCTGGTTTACCAGCTACCTGTGACGGAGGAGGTCACGCCCCCGCCGCGGACTTCAGGTCGGCGACCCGGTCGGTCCGCTCCCAGGCCAGCTCGGGCAGCTCCCGGCCGAAGTGACCGTAGGCGGCGGTCTGCTGGTAGATCGGGCGCAGCAGCTCCAGGTCGCGGATGATCGCGGCCGGACGAAGGTCGAAGACCTCGCTGATGGCCTTCTCGATCCGGTCGACCGGGACGACCTCGGTGCCGAAGGTCTCGACGAACAGGCTCACCGGGTGCGCCTTGCCGATGGCGTACGCCACCTGCGCCTCGCACCGCTCGGCCAGCCCGGCCGCCACGACGTTCTTGGCGACCCAGCGCATCGCGTACGCCGCCGAACGGTCCACCTTGGACGGGTCCTTGCCGGAGAACGCGCCGCCGCCGTGGCGGGCGTAGCCGCCGTAGGTGTCGACGATGATCTTCCGGCCGGTGAGGCCGGCGTCGCCCATCGGGCCGCCGATCTCGAAGCGGCCGGTCGGGTTCACCAGCAACCGGTAGCCCTCGGTGTCGAGGCCGAGGCTCTCCAGTTCCGGCGCGATGACATGCTCGCGGACGTCCGGGGTCAGCAGCGACTCGAGCGAGATGTCCGGGGCGTGCTGCGAGGAGACCACGACGGTGTGCAGCCGGACCGGCTTGAGCCCGTCGTACTCGATGGTGACCTGGGTCTTGCCGTCCGGGCGCAGGTACGGGATCACGCCGTCCTTGCGGACCGCGGCGAGCCGGCGGGCCAGCCGGTGCGCGAGCGCGATCGGCAGCGGCATCAGCTCGGGCGTCTCCGAGCAGGCGAAGCCGAACATCATGCCCTGGTCACCGGCGCCCTGCGAGTCCAGCAGGTCGTGGCCGCCCTCGCGCTGCTCCAGCGCGGAGTCGACGCCCTGGGCGATGTCGGGCGACTGCGACCCGATCGAAACGCTCACGCCGCAGGAAGCGCCGTCGAAGCCCTTCTTCGAGGAGTCGTAGCCGATGCCCAGGATCGTCTCCCGGACGATCGTCGGGATGTCCGCGTAGGCCTTGGTGGTGACCTCACCCGCGACGTGCACCTGGCCCGTCGTGATCAGGGTCTCCACGGCTACCCGGCTGCGCGGGTCCTGCGTGAGCAGCGCGTCGAGGATGCCATCGCTGATCTGGTCGGCGATCTTGTCGGGGTGTCCCTCCGTGACCGATTCGGAGGTGAAGAGACGGCGTGCCACAGTGCTCCCTCAACGGTCCGCTTGCCAACGGCAAGATGCTCAACGATTGCAAGTTATCGCGGCAGTCTAGTCAACCTGCACGTACGCCGATCCGGCGACCGGCCGTGTGTTCACAATTCGGGCTCTTCAGTCGGTCTTCGGCGACCAGCGGTCAAGCACGAGGTCCCACACGGCGTCGGCGACATCCTCCTTGGACCGCCGCCCGAGCGTCGTCGTGGATCCGTCCGCCCCGAGCACGACGACGTCGTTGTCGTCGGCCCCGAAGACCTTGTCGGCGCCGACCTCGTTGACCACGATCAGGTCAGCCCGTTTCTTGACGAGCTTGGCCGCTCCGTTGTCCAGCGCGTCGTGCGTCTCCGCGGCGAACGCCACCAGCACCTGGCCCGCCCGTTTCGCGGCGCCGGCCTCGGCGGCGATGTCGGGATTGGTGACCAGTTCCAGCGTAGGCGCCGAACCGTCGGCCGCCTTCTTGATCTTCTGCTCCGCGTACTGCGCGGGGCGGAAGTCGGCGGGCGCGGCGGCGAACACCATCGCGTCCGCGGTGCCGGCCGCGGTGAGCACGGCGTCGCGCAGCTCGGCGGTGCTGCCCACCCGGACGAGGTCGACCCCGGCCGGCGTCGGCAGGGCCACGTTGGCCGCGATCAGCGTGACCTTCGCGCCCCGGGCGACGGCGGCCGTGGCGAACGCGTATCCCTGCTTGCCGGACGAACGGTTGCCGAGGAAGCGCACCGGATCGAGCGGTTCCCGCGTGCCGCCGGCGGTCACCACGACGTGACGGCCGGCCAGATCGGCAGTGGTACGCCCGGCGAGCACCCGGCGAGCGACCGCGAAGATCTCGGCGGGGTCGGGCAGGCGGCCCTTGCCGGAGTCGGCGCCGGTGAGGCGGCCGACGGCGGGCTCGATCACGACGGCGCCCCGGCGGCGCAGCGTCGCCACGTTGTCGGCGGTGGCCGGGTGCTCCCACATCTCCGTATGCATGGCGGGCGCGAAGACGACCGGACAGCGAGCGGTGAGCAATGTCGAGGTGAGCAGGTCGTCGGCGAGCCCGTGGGCCGCCTTGGCCAGCAGATCGGCCGTCGCCGGGGCGACCAGCACCAGATCGGCGGTCTGCCCGAGGCGTACGTGCGGGACCTCGGGGACGTCGGTGAAGACTCCGGTCGCGACCGGCTGACCGGACAGGGCCTCCCAGGTCGGTGCGCCGACGAACCGCAGCGCGGCCTCGGTCGGCACGACGCGGACCTGGTGACCCGACTCGGTGAGCAGGCGCAGCAGCTCGCACGCCTTGTACGCGGCGATGCCGCCGCTGACGCCGAGGACGACCCTGCTCACCGTCGGATTTCTGTTCTCTGCCGAGTTCTCAGTGCCGGATCAGGCGGTCTCGCCGGTCGGCTCGGCGACGAGGAGGCCACCGTTGATCTCGCGCATCGCGATGGACAGCGCCTTCTCCTGCGGAGTGGTCTCCACCAGCGGGCCGACATACTCCAGCAGGCCCTCGCCGAGCTGCGAGTAGTAGGCGTTGATCTGGCGGGCGCGCTTCGCCGCGAAGATGACCAGCGCGTACTTCGAGGTGGTCTTCTCCAGCAGCTCGTCGATGGGCGGGTTGGTGATGCCCTCTGGGTTGGCGACGGTTGCGGCCACTTTCACGTCCCTAGAAAAACTTGTGTCTGTTTTGTCAGCCGTGCGCCCGGATCGGCGCGAGCTGTCGTGAACCGAGTAATCCTAGCAACTCGTCAGCAGCACGTTCGACCGAGTCGTTGACGACGGTGACATCGAACTCCTTCTGCGAGGCCAGCTCCTCGTCGGCGTGCAGCAGACGGCGGCGGATCGTCTCCTCGTCCTCGGTCCCCCGGCCGCGCAGGCGCCGGTGCAGTTCCTCGACGCTCGGCGGGGCGAGGAAGACGAGCTGAGCCTCGGGCATGACCGCACGGACCTGCCGGGCGCCCTGAATGTCGATCTTCAGCAGGACCGGGATGCCCTGATCGAGCCGCGCCTCGACGCCCGCGCGGGGCGTCCCGTAGAGGTTGCCCGCGAACTCGGCCCACTCCAGCAGCTGCCCGGAGGCCTCCAGGTGGCGGAACTGGGCACGGTTCACGAAGTGGTAGTGGATGCCGTCGACTTCGCCGTCGCGCATCTTCCGCGTGGTCGCCGAGACGGAGAACCACACCCAGGGGGCGCGCGGTTTGATCCACTCGATCACGCTGTCCTTGCCGACCCCGGACGGGCCGGACAGCACGGTGAGGCGGGCCGGCGGTCGGGATACGTCGGTCACTTCTTCTCCTCGCCAAATGGGCAGCGCTCGTTGAGTCCCTTTCTACCCAACGCGGCTGGATCTTGTCGCGTTACCCCGGCACAGATCACGTCACAGATCACACGTCGGATCGGACCCGGCCGGGCATGCACAAGGCCGCCGCCCGAAACGGGCGGCGGCCTTGGGTCTCACTTGGCTCAGTTGCCGGAGAACTCGGCGAGCAGAGCCTTGCGCTGCTGCTCACCGAGACCGCGCAGACGCCGGGAGTCGGCGATCTTCAGCTTCTCCATGATCTGCGTGGCGCGGATCTTGCCGATGCCGGGCAGCGACTGCAGCACCGCCGACACCTTCAGCTTGCCGACGACGTCGTCGGCCTCGGCGCGGCTCAGCACCGCGTCCAGCGTGGTCTGGCCCTTCTTGAGCTGTTCCTTCAGCTCGGCCCGGGCCTTGCGAATCTCAGCGGCCTTCTCGAGCGCGGCAGCGCGCTGCTCGGGGCTCAATGTGGGGAGCGGCACCAGTTCTCCTCAGGTCCCACGCGGCGGTCGAGGGGTCGACCCACCGCTCGTTCGTTGGTCTGCACGTCCGCCCCGGGTGGGACGGACGACGTTTTGCCTGTGCCTGGGCCACGTGTCACCTAGGGTGACGCCTGTGGTTTCCAGTCGCGGGGAAAACTAGCGGTCAGAGCCGCTTTCGGCAACGTCACCACGCATGATCACAAAATGGTTACGCCGTGAGTGGCGTCCTCGGTCACCCGCCCAGGGCGCGGCGGCACGCATCGAGCGACCGCTCAGTAGCGTCGATCAGCCCTCTCACCGTCGGTCCGCCCGCGAGCACCTCACGTGAGTAGGAGGGAAGGACGGCGTCGATGGAGTCGCCGAAGATCTCACGGAGTCCGGCGGGGTCTCCGCCCTGCGCGCCGAGCCCCGGAACGAGGAACGGCCCGTTGGTCCGGGACAGGTCCTCCCCGGTCCGCCCGACCGTCGCCCCGACCACCGCACCGATGCTGCCCAGCGGTTCGGCACCCGCGTTGAGCTGGGCAATTTCATCCAGTAGCAGTTGCGCGACCGTCCGCCCATCGGCTGTCCGGGCATGCTGGACCTGCGATCCTTCGGGGTTCGATGTAAGGGCCAGGACGAATACCCCACCACCGTGCAAGGCGGCCGAGTCGAACGCCGGACGGAGCGATCCGAAGCCGAGGAACGGGCTCACCGTGATCGCGTCTACATAGATTGGACTCGATGGGTTGAGGTACGCGTCGGCGTACGCGGCCATCGTCGAGCCGATATCACCGCGTTTTACGTCCAGCAAGACAAGGGCTCCGGCATCCCGCAACTGTCGGATAGTTGACTCAAGAATGGCCATGCCACGCGAGCCGAATCGCTCGAAGAAAGCAGCCTGAGGTTTAAAGACGGCCACCCGTTCAGCCAATGCCTCTACCACCGTTCGGCTGAACCGCTCGACACCGTGGACGTCATCGCTCAAACCCCACGCCGCCAGCAGCGAAGCATGAGGATCGATGCCGACACACAGCGGGCCGCGCTTGGCCAGGGCTTGGTGCAGGCGACTGCCGAACGGTTCCATGGGCACGCTCCGAATCACGAAGAAGTAGCGGCGAAATCAGGACGAATGCTGTGAGGATGCTGAGCGCGACGCCGTGGCGGCGGCCCGCATAGCCCCGGTGACCAGCGCGAGATCCGCGTCGGAGGTCACGTAGGGCGGCATGGTGTAGATCAGATCCCGGAACGGGCGCAGCCAGACCCCGTGGTTCACGGCGGCCGCGGTCGCCGGGCCCAGGGCAACCTCGTGATCCAGCTGGATCACCCCGATGGCCCCGAGAACCCGCACGTCACGCACCCCGGGCAGGTCCGCGGCATCGGCCAGCCCCGCCCCGAGCCGCTCCTCGATGTGCGCCACCCGCCCCGGCCAGTCCGACGCGAGCAGCAGGTCGAGCGAAGCGTTGGCGACGGCGCAGGCGAGCGGATTGCCCATGAAGGTCGGCCCGTGCGCCAGCACCGGCACGTCGCCCCGTGAGATCCCCTCGGCCACCGCCGGGGTGCACAACGCCGCGGCCAGCGTCAGATAACCGCCGGTCAGCGCCTTGCCCACGCACATGATGTCGGGTGACACGCCGGCGTGGTCGGCGGCGAACATCCGGCCGGTACGCCCGAAGCCGGTGGCGATCTCGTCGAAGATGAGCAGGACGCCGAACTCGTCGGCCAGCTCCCGCAGCACCCGCAGGTACGCCGGATGGTGCCACCGCATCCCCCCGGCCCCCTGGACGAGGGGCTCGACGATGATCGCGGCGACCTCGTCCGCGTTCTCCTTGAGCGCCGCCGTCAGCTCGTCCACGTAGGACTGCTCGTACGACAGCGGCGGAACGCCGGCGAAGACCTGGCGGGGCAGGACGTCACCCCAGAGGCTGTGCATACCGCCGTCGGGGTCGCAGACGCTCATCGGGTGGAACGTGTCGCCGTGGTAGCCGCCGCGCCAGGTCAGCAGGCGCCGCTTCGCTGGGCGGCCCAGCGACCGCCAGTACTGCAGCGCCATCTTGATGCCGACCTCGACGCTGACCGAACCCGAGTCGGCCAGGAACACGTGCTCCAGCCCGGCCGGGGTGATCTCGACAAGGGTCTGCGCCAGGCGTACGGCGGGTTCGTGGGTGAGCCCGCCGAACATCACGTGGCTCATCCGGCCCGCCTGCTCGGCCAGGGCGGCGTCCAGCACCGGGTGCCGGTAGCCGTGGATCGCGGCCCACCAGCTCGACATCCCGTCGACCAGTTCGCGACCGTCGTCCAGGGTCAGGCGTACGCCCGACGCCGACCGCACGACGAGCGGCTCCATCCGCCCAGGCCGCGTCATGCCGCCGGGCTCAGTCCTAGCGGCTGCCGCCGCTGCGAGCTGGCCCGGCGGGGGCCCATAGGGATGCCAGACGTGTTGCCGGTCCAGCCGGAGCAGGGCCTCAGCGTCCATGGGCCGCCGCTGCGACCGCCCGGACCAGGGCCGGGCCGTGGAAGATGAATCCGGTGTAGAGCTGGACGAGGCTGGCCCCGGCGTCGAAGAGCCGGGTCGCGTCGTCGGCCGACATGATCCCCCCGACCCCGATGATCGGCAGGCGGCCGCCGGTCTCGGCGTGCACGAAGGAGACGACCTTGCGAGCGCGCTCGGTCAGCGGGCGGCCGGACAGCCCGCCCGCCTCCGCGGCCAGCTGGGCGTCGGCCGCGGCGAGCCCGTCCCGACCCAGCGTCGTGTTGGTCGCGATCAGGCCGGCCACTCCCCGATCCGCGCAGACCTGCAGGACCTCGCCGATCGCGGTGTCACTCAGGTCGGGCGCGATCTTCACCAGCACGGGGGTGCCCTTCGCCTCCCGGACCAGCGCGGCCAGCAACTCGTCCAGGTGCCCCTTGTCCTGCAGGTCCCGCAGGCCCGGGGTGTTCGGGGAGGACACGTTGACGGCCAGATAGTCGGCGTACGGACGGAGCAGCTGCAGGCTGTAGACGTAGTCGTCGACCGCCTCCGCCAGCGGCGTGATCTTCGACTTGCCGAGGCTGATGCCCAGCGGTGCGCGCAGCCCCAGCGGCCCGGCCATCGCGGGCAGGTCGCCCGGCGTACGGGTCCGGATGAGGGTCGCCGGGGTGTCCGGGACGTTCGGCCGCCGGGCGGGCTCGCCCAGCAATGCCGTCAGCCGCCCGGCCAGCGCCATCGCGCCCTCGTTGTTGAACCCCATCCGGTTGACCACGGCCTCGCTGGCCTGACCCCGGAACAGCCGAGGCTTGTCGTTGCCCGGCTGCGCCTTCGCCGTGACCGTGCCGACCTCGACGAAGCCGAAGCCCAGTGCCGGCCACGCGGCCAGGGCGATCCCGTTCTTGTCCATCCCGGCGGCCAGACCGACCGGGTTGGGGAAGTCCACCCCGAACACTCTGGTCGGGGCGGCCACCGCGTACCGGCGGCGCAGGGACTCCAGGACCCGGTGCCGCCCGGACATCCCCGCCAGCCGGTGCAGGGTCGCCTCGTGGGCCGCCTCGGCGTCGCCTCCCCCGATCCGGAACAGCGCCGGGCGTACGAAGGACTCGAAGAAGCTCACCGCTCCGCTCCCAGCTCCGGGCGAAGTGCCTTGTGCAGTTCCTGCAGTGGGCGTACCCGCAGATCTCCGGCGATGAGCGCCTCGATGCCCATCACCGCCGCCGCGGCGCCCGGGACCGTCGTGATGCACGGGATGTCGGCCGCGACCGCGGCCGAGCGGATCTCGTAGCCGTCGGACCGGGCACTGGCCCCCGAGCCCTGCGGGGTGTTGATCACGAGCTTGACCTCGCCCGCGCCGATGAGCGAGATGGCGTCGCGCTGGTCGCCGGCGTAGTGCTTGCCGACCACCTCGCAGCCGATGCCGTGCCGCCGCAGCACCTCGCCGGTGCCCTCGGTCGCGATGATCTCGAACCCGAGGTCGGCCAGCCGCTTGACCGGGAAGATCATGGCGCGCTTGTCCCGGTTGGCGACGCTCACGAAGATCTTGCCGCTGGTCGGCAGCGACCCGTACGCGGCCGCCTGCGACTTGGCGAACGACTGCCCGAAGGCGGTGTCGATGCCCATGACCTCGCCGGTGGACTTCATCTCCGGGCCGAGCAGCGAGTCGACGCCCTTGCCGGCCGGGGTGCGGAACCGCTTGAACGGCAGCACCGCCTCCTTGACCGCGATCGGGGCGTGCTCGGGCAGCTGACCGCCGTCGCCGGTGGCCTGGAGCATGCCCTCGGCCCGCAGGTCGGCGATGGTCGCGCCGAGCATGATCCGGGCCGCCGCCTTGGCGAGCGGAACCGCGGTCGCCTTGGAGACGAACGGCACCGTACGCGACGCGCGGGGGTTGGCCTCCAGCACGTAGAGGGCGTCGTCCTTGAGGGCGTACTGCACGTTGAGCAGCCCCTGTACGCCGACCCCGCGGGCGATCTTCTCGGTGTAGTCGCGGACGACCTTCAGGTGCGAGGCGCCGAGCGTGATCGGCGGCAGCGCGCACGAGGAGTCACCACTGTGGATGCCCGCCTCCTCGATGTGCTCCATGACGCCGCCGATGTAGACCTCGCCGTCGGCGTCGCAGAGCGCGTCCACGTCGATCTCGATGGCGTCGTCGAGGAACCGGTCGACCAGCACCGGGTGTTCCGGCGAGATGTCGGTCGCCCGGCCGATGTAGTCCCGCAGCGTGTCGTCGTCGTAGACGATCTCCATGCCGCGCCCGCCGAGCACGTACGACGGTCGCACCAGGACGGGGTAGCCCACCTCGTCGGCGATCTTCTTGGCGTCCTCGTAGGACGTCGCGGTGCCGTGCGCGGGCGCGCGCAGGCCCGCCCGGGCCAGCACCGCGCCGAACGCGCCCCGCTCCTCGGCGAGGTGGATCGACTCCGGGCTGGTGCCGACGATGGGCACCCCGGCGGCCTTGAGGCGCTGCGCCAGGCCCAGCGGCGTCTGCCCGCCGAGCTGCACGATCACGCCCACGACGCCGGGGCCGCCGGCGGCCGTGCCCGAACTGTGCTCGGCGTGGACCACTTCGAGGACGTCCTCGAAGGTCAGCGGCTCGAAGTAGAGCCGGTCGGCGGTGTCGTAGTCGGTCGAGACCGTCTCCGGGTTGCAGTTGACCATGACCGTCTCGAACCCGGCCTCGCGCAGCGCCATGACGGCGTGCACACACGAGTAGTCGAACTCGATGCCCTGCCCGATCCGGTTCGGCCCGGACCCCAGGATGAGAACCTTCGGGCGGTCGCTCGGGGCGACCTCCGTCTCCTCGTCGTAGCTGGAGTAGTGGTACGGCGTCTTCGCCGCGAACTCGGCCGCACAGGTGTCCACCGTCTTGTAGACCGGACGCAGTCCGAGGCGGTGCCGCAGCGTGCGTACGCCTTCCTCACCGGCGAACTCGGGTCGCAGAGCGGCGAGCTGCCGGTCGGAGAACCCGGCGCGCTTGGCCCGGCGCAGCAACGGCTCGTCGAGCACCGCCGCCTGCTCCACCTCTTCCCGCAGCGCGATGAGCGAGGCGATCTGGGTGAGGAACCAGGGGTCCACTCCCCCGCTGGCCTCGTGCACCTGCTCGACGGTCGCGCCCAGGCGCAGCGCCGCCTCGATCGTGTAGAGCCGCCCGTCGTGCGGAATCCGCAGCGCCGTCAGCGCCTCCTCGGCGGTGCCGAACTGATCCTTGACCGTCCAGAACCCGGCCTGCTTGGTCTCCATCGAGCGCATCGCCTTGCCGAGCGCCTCGGTGAAGTTGCGGCCGAGGCTCATCGCCTCGCCGACCGACTTCATCGTGGTGGTCAGCTCGGGGTCGGCCCCGGGGAACTTCTCGAAGGCGAACCGCGGGATCTTGACGACGACGTAGTCCAGCGACGGCTCGAACGCGGCCGGGGTCTGGAGCGTGATGTCGTTGGGGATCTCGTCGAGGGTGTAGCCGATGGCGAGCTTCGCCGCGATCTTCGCGATCGGGAAGCCGGTCGCCTTCGACGCCAGCGCCGACGACCGCGACACCCGCGGGTTCATCTCGATGACGACGATCCGGCCGTTCTCCGGGTTGATCGCGAACTGGATGTTGCAGCCGCCGGTGTCCACGCCGACCTCCCGCAGCACGGCGATGCCGAGATCCCGCATGACCTGGTACTCACGGTCGGTCAGGGTCATCGCGGGCGCGACGGTCACCGAGTCTCCGGTGTGGACGCCCATCGGGTCGAGGTTCTCGATGGAGCAGACGACCACGACGTTGTCGTGCTTGTCGCGCATCAGCTCCAGCTCGAACTCTTTCCAGCCGAGCACGCTCTCCTCGATGAGCACCTCGTGCACCGGGGAGGCGGCCAGCCCGGACCCGGCGATGCGCTCCAGGTCCTCGTCGGTGTGCGCCATGCCGGAGCCGAGGCCGCCCATGGTGAAGCTCGGCCGGATGACGACCGGCAGACCCAGGTCGGCCGCGGTCTCGCGGACCTCGTCCATCGAGTGGCACACGCGCGAGCGCGGCACCAGCGCCTCGTCGGCCATGCCGACCCGGGCACCCGCGCGCGCCACGATCTCCTTGAAGAGCTGACGGTCCTCACCGCGCCGGATGGCGTCGATGTTCGCCCCGATCAGCTCGACCTTGTACTTGTCGAGCACGCCCGCCTCGTGCAGGGCCACCGCGGTGTTCAGCGCGGTCTGCCCGCCGAGCGTCGGCAGGATCGCGTCGGGCCGCTCCCGCTCGATCACCTTCGTGACGAAGTCCGGCGTGATCGGCTCGACGTAGGTCGCGTCGGCGAACTCGGGGTCGGTCATGATCGTCGCGGGGTTGGAGTTCACCAGCGAGACGCGGATGCCCTCCGCCCGCAGCACCCGGCAGGCCTGCGTACCGGAGTAGTCGAACTCGCAGGCCTGGCCGATGACGATCGGACCGGAGCCGATGACCAGGATGTGCTTCAGGTCTTCGCGCTTCGGCATCAGTGAGTCCCCTCGATGAGCTGCTTGCTGAGCTTGTCGGTTCCCCGAACAAGTTCGGCGAAGCGGTCGAAGAGGTAGTCGGCGTCATGGGTGCCGGCCGCCGCTTCGGGGTGGTACTGGACGGTGAAGGCGGGCACGTCCAGCGCCCGCAGCCCCTCGACCACGTTGTCGTTCAGGCAGACATGGGAGACCTCGACCCGGCCGAACTCGGTGTCCACCACCCTGTCCAGCGGCGCGTCCACAGCGAAGCCGTGATTGTGGCTCGTGACCTCGACCTTGCCGGTGGTGCGGTCCATCACCGGCTGGTTGACGCCCCGGTGGCCGTAGCCCAGCTTGTAGGTGCCGAAGCCGAGCGCGCGGCCGAGGATCTGGCTGCCGAAGCAGATCCCGAACAGCGGAATCCGGCGGCGCATGACCTCCTGGGCCAGGGCCACCGGATGGTCGGCGGTCGCCGGGTCGCCGGGGCCCGGCGAGAAGAACACCGCGTCCGGCGCCACGGCCAGCAGGTCCTCCAGCGACGAGGTCGCCGGCAGGATGTGGGTGGTCACTCCACGCGCGGCCAGCCGCCGCGCCACGTTGCGCTTGATCCCCAGGTCCAGGGCCGCGACGGTGAAGAGCTTCTCGCCTTCGGCGTCCACCGTGTACGCCTGTCGGGTGGTCACTTCGCTGGAGAGATCCGCCCCGACCATCTGCGGGCTGTTCCGGACCTTCGTCAGCAGCGAGTCGGCGTCGAGGTCCACACTGGACACGCCGACCCGCATCGCGCCGCGGTCGCGCAGGTGCCGCGTCAGCGCCCGGGTGTCGATCCCGGCAATGCCGACCACCCCCTCGGCCTTCAGCCGATCCTCGAGTTCGCCGGTGGCGCGCCAGTTCGACGCCTCCCGCGACGGGTCGCGGACCACGTATCCGGCGACCCAGATGCGGTCGGACTCGTCGTCCTCGCCGTTGACCCCGGTGTTGCCGATGTGCGGCGCGGTCTGCACGACGACCTGACGGTGGTACGACGGGTCGGTCAGCGTCTCCTGATAGCCGGTCATCGCCGTGCTGAAGACGGCCTCGCCGAAGGTCTCCCCGACGGCGCCGAACGCCTCGCCACGGAAGGTCCGGCCGTCCTCTAGTACCAGAATGGCTTCACTCATGCCGCTGCCTTCCCGTCGAGAGCGGTGCGCTTACCCCGCAGGAAGGTCGCGACCACCTTGCCCGGCAACTCCATCCCCGCGTACGGGGTGTTGGCGCTGAGGCTGGCGAGCGCGGCCGGATCGACGGTGAACCGGGCCTGCGGATCGATGAGGGTGAAGGTCGCCGGGGCACCCGGGACCGGAGCGTGGCCGTGCTCGTCGAGCCCGGCGATGCGGGCCGGCGTACGCGACATGCGGTCGGCGATGCCGTCCCAGCCCAGCGCGTCGCCGACCGTGTGCAGGACGATCGGCAGCGCCGTCTCCAGGCCGAGCATGCCCGGCCGCGCGTACGCCCACTCGCATTCCTTGTCCTGCGCGGCGTGCGGGGCGTGGTCGGTGGCGACGACGTCGATGGTGCCGTCGACGAGCCCGCGCCGCAGCGCCTCGACGTCGTCGGCGGTACGCAACGGCGGGTTCACCTTGAACACGGGGTCGTAGGGGGCGGTGCCCTCGATCGACCCGCCGACCGCCTCGTCGGTGAGCAGCAGGTGATGCGGCGTGACCTCGGCGGTGACGCGTACGCCCCGCGCCTTGGCCTGGCGGATGACCTCGACGCTGCCTGCCGTCGAGACGTGGCAGACGTGCAGGCGGGCACCCGTGTGCGCAGCGAGCAGCACGTCGCGGGCGATGATCGCCTCCTCCGCGACCGACGGCCAGCCGGTCAGCCCGAGGCGGGTCGAGACGTCGCCCTCGTGCATCTGCGCGCCCTGGGTGAGCCGCGGCTCCTCGGCGTGCTGCGCGATGACCCCGTCGAACGCCTTGACGTATTCCAGCGCACGGCGCATCAGGCGGGGGTCGTGCACGCACATGCCGTCGTCGGAGAAGATCCGGACGGCGGCGGCGGAGTCGGCCATCGCGCCGAGTTCGGCGAGCTTCTCCCCGCCGAGGCCGACGGTGACCGCGCCGATCGGCTGGACGTCGACCAGCCCGGCCTCGCGGCCGAGCCGCCAGACCTGCTCGACGACACCGGCCGTGTCGGCGACCGGGTTGGTGTTGGCCATGGCGCAGACCGCGGTGAATCCGCCGAGCGCGGCGGCCCGGGAGCCGGTCAGCACGGTCTCGGCGTCCTCCCGGCCCGGCTCGCGCAGGTGAGTGTGCAGGTCGACCAGGCCGGGCAGGGCGATCAGCCCGGTGCCATCCATGACCTCTTCGGTGCCGTCCGCGCTGTCGACGATCACGCCGTCGCGGACGACCAGGTCGACGGGAGCCCCGCCCAGCACGCTGACGTTGCGGATCAGGTAGCTCACGAACGACCTCCAAGGAGCAGACTGAGTTTCATCGACGCGCTCCAAGGAGCAGACTGAGTCATCGACCTGCTCCTAGAAGCAGGTAGAGACATGCCATCCGGACGGAGACGCCGTTGGCGACCTGTTCGACGATGGTGGAGCGGGGCGAATCGGCCACCTCGGGGGCGATCTCGACGCCGCGGTTCATCGGACCGGGGTGCATGACGATCGCGTGGTCCGGCATCCGCCGCAGCCGCGCGCTGTCGAGCCCGTAGCGCTTGTAGTACTCCTGCGACGACGGGAAGAAGGCCGCGTTCATCCGCTCCTTCTGGACCCGCAGCATCATCACCACATCGGCGTGGGGCAGCACCGAGTCGAAGTCGTAGCTGACGCCCAGGCTCGGAGTGAGACTGCCGAACGCGGGCGGCACGAGGGTCGGCGGGCCGACCAGGGTCACCTTCGCGCCGAGCGTGTGCAGCAGCAGCGCGTTCGACCGGGCGACCCGGCTGTGCAGGACGTCTCCGACGATCGCGACGTTGAGCCCTTCGACCTTGCCCATGCGCGAGCGCATCGTGTACGTGTCGAGCAGCGCCTGCGTCGGGTGCTCGTGCGTGCCGTCGCCGGCGTTGAGGACGCTGCCGTGCACCCAATGCGTGAGCCGGTGCGGAGCACCCGAGGCGGGATGCCGGATGACCACCGCGTCGGCGCCCATGGCCTGCAGCGTCCAGGCGGTGTCCTTGAGCGACTCGCCCTTCTCGACGCTGGAGCCCTTGGCCGAGAAGTTCACGACGTCGGCCGACAGCCGCTTGGCGGCCACCTCGAAGGAGGTCCGGGTCCGGGTGCTGTCCTCGTAGAAGAGGTTCACCACCGTCCGCCCGCGCAGCGTCGGCAGCTTCTTCACCTCGCGACCCGCGACCGTCGCCATCTCGGCGGCGACGTCGTGGATCTGGGTGGCCGTCGCGGCGTCCAGATCGGCCGCGGAGAGCAGATGCTTGATCATGACAGGCTCCCGACTGACTGCACTTCTGGCGGCTCAGCCGAGGCTTCCCCGGCAAGTCGTACCTCGTCGACGCCGTCGACCTCGCTGAGCAGCACCTTGACCTGCTCGGCGAGGGAGGTCGGGATGTTCTTGCCGACGTAGTCGGCCCGGATCGGCAGCTGGCGGTGGCCGCGGTCGACCAGGACGGCCAATTGCACCGCCGCCGGGCGGCCGAGATCACTGATCGCGTCGAGCGCCGCCCGCACCGTACGCCCGGAGTAGAGCACGTCGTCGACGAGGATCACCTTGCTGCCGTCGATGCCGCCGCTGGGCAGCTCGGTGCGGCCGACGGCCCGGGTGGACTGCCGCCCGAGGTCGTCGCGGTAGAGCGTGATGTCGAGCGTGCCGACCGGCAGCTTCACCTGCTCGAAGGCGTTGATGCGCTCGGCGAGCCGGTGCGCCAGCGGTACGCCGCGGGTGGCCACTCCGAGCAGGACCACATCGCTCGCACCCTGGGTCTTCTCCAGGATCTGATGAGCGATTCTGTCGAGAACGCGGTGAATGTCCGCTTCTGAGAGTATGACTTTGTAGGCCAACAGGGACCCCCTTCCCCGCCTCACGGGACGGGATTAAAGAGTGTCTGGTTTCGCCTCTCCGACTCCGCTCACGGAGATCGTCAAGGCCTGGGACGACCCTATCAACTCGGCTATGAGCAGCCAATGTGAGGGTCGTCCCGCCGGTTCAGGCAGGCTCGGGGAGGCCGTTCGGCCCATCGGCGTACCAACAAGTGGGCTAGCAGCACTTGACCACAGCGCGTAACCGACGTACCGTCACGCTGCGTAACGATCACTCGTGGATCAGCACTGTGGGAGGGTCTGAATGTCGACGGAATACTCCAGGTCACTGGGTGCCCGGCTGCGCTCGATCCGCACTCAGCAGGGCCTCTCCCTGCAGGGCGTGGAGGAGAAGTCGAACGGCCGCTGGAAGGCCGTGGTGGTCGGCTCCTACGAACGCGGCGACCGCGCGGTGACCGTCTCGCGCCTGGCCGAGCTGGCCGATTTCTACCGCGTGCCGGTCTCCGAGCTGCTCCCCGACGGTGCTGAGGTGAAGCAGAGCGAGGAGCGCGCCACCAAGATCGTCCTGGACCTCGAGAAGCTCTACGAGTCCTCGAACGAGGAGCTGGGCTACGTCGCCCGGTACGCCCGAGCCATCCAGCAGCAGCGCGGCGACTACAACGGCCGCATCCTGTCGATCCGCGCGGACGACATGCGGGCGCTGGCCATCATGTACGACAAGTCGCCGTCGGAGTTCACCGACCGGCTCGCCGAGCTGGGCGTCCTCGTCCCCGATCCGCGGGCGTTCTTCGCGGGCAGCTGACCGCCGTCGTGAAAAAGCCGCCCCGAGGGGCGGCCTTTTCGTATGCGGCAAGCGCTCAGTGGGCGTAGTCGGCTATGCGGCCGAGGATCCCGTTCAGGAAGCGCGGTGAGTCGTCGGTCGAGAGTTCCTTGGCGAGTTCGACCGCCTCGGTGATCGCCACCGGATCGTCCACGTCCTCGACGTAGAGCAGTTCGTAGACGGCGATCCGGGCCAGGTTGCGGTCGACCACCGGCATGCGGTCGATCGTCCAGCCCTCGGCGTAGCTCGCGATGAGCTCGTCGATCCGGTCGAGGTGGGCGGAGACGCCCTCCACCAGCGACACGGCGTACGGCAGGTGCTCCGGGCGCGGATACTCCAGGCGCTCGACATACTCCGACAGGGTCTTGGCGATGTTGCGGTCGCGCAGGTCGGCCTCGTAGAGGACGTCCAGTGCCCGCTTGCGCGCCTTGCGGCGAGCGGGCATCTGCGACTTCGGTGCCTCAGCCATGTGCCACCCCTGCGGTGTGCGGAGCCATCAGGAACGGCCCAGGTAACGCCCGTCGCGGGTGTCGACCTTGATCTTCTCGCCGGTGGTGATGAACAGCGGCACCTGCACGGTCGCGCCGGTCTCGATGGTCGCCGGCTTGGTGCCGCCGGTGGAGCGGTCGCCCTGCAGACCGGGCTCGGTGTAGGTGACCTCCACCATGACCGAGGTCGGGAGCTCGACGTAGAGCGGCTCACCCTCGTGGGTGGCCACGACGACCTCGGCCTCGGGCAGCAGGTAGTTGGCGTTTCCGCCCACGGTGGCCCCGGAGACGTGGATCTGGTCGTAGGTGTCCAGGTCCATGAAGACGAAGTCCTCGCCGTCGGCGTACAGGTACTGCATCGAACGCTTGTCGACGTTGGCGGTCTCGACCTTGGTGCCGGCGTTGAAGGTCTTGTCGACGACCTTGCCCGAGAGCACGTGCTTGAGGGTGGTCCGCACGAACGCGGGCCCCTTGCCGGGCTTGACGTGCTGGAACTCGACCACACTCCACAGCTCGTTGTCGAGGTTGAGCACCATGCCGTTCTTGAGGTCGTTCGTGCTGGCCACTGGAAAAGCTCCCGGGTATGCGAAATTGATAACGAACAAGCCGGACCAGTTTACCGGCCGGTCATCAGGCCGCTGGAGCCGAGGTGTCGGTGATCACCCGGGACAGGTGGGACAGGGCGAGCCGGTAGCCGTCGACACCCAGCCCGGCGATGACCCCGGTCGCCACGGCGGAGATCACCGAGTGGTGGCGGAACTCCTCCCGCGCGTGGATGTTCGAGATGTGCACCTCGACCAGCGGGGCCTTCAGCATCGCGCAGGCGTCCCGGAGGGCGTACGAGTAGTGGCTCCAGGCCGCCGAGTTGAGCACCACGGGGGCCGCCTCGTCGGCGGCGGCGTGCAGCCAGTGGATCAGTTCGGCCTCGTCGTCGGTCTGGCGGCACTCCACGTCGAGGCCGAGCCGCTCACCCTCCGCGACGCACATCTTGACCAGGTCCTCGTAGCTGGTCGCGCCGTAGATCAGGGTCTGCCGGGTGCCGAGCCGGCCCAGGTTCACCCCGTTCAGGACATAAACCTTCGTCACCGTACTAGCTCCTCGTAGGCGGCGCGCAGCAGCGCCTCGTCCTCGATCGGCACGGTCACCGGCTTGGCCACCTCGTCCAGCAGGACGAAGCGCAGCGCGGCGCCGCGCGCCTTCTTGTCCACGCGCATCGCGGGCAGCAACTGATCCCACGCGTCCGCACGGTAGGTCACCGGCAGCTCCAGGTCGGCCAAGATCCGCCGAGTCCGGTCCACCACGTCGACCCGCCCGGTACGCCGGGACAGCAGCGCGGCGTACACCATCCCGACCGCGACGGCGTGCCCGTGCGGCCAGGCGTAGCCCTCGACCCGTTCGATGGCGTGCCCGAGGGTGTGCCCGTAGTTGAGGATCTCGCGGCGGCCCTGTTCGGTCAGGTCCTCCGCGACCACCTCGGCCTTGACGCGTACCTTCCGCTCGATCAGCTCGCGCAGGACGGACCCGGCGGGGTCGGTCGCGGCCCGCAGGTCGGCCTCGAACAGGTCGAGGATGACCGGGTCGGCGATGAACCCGCCCTTGACCACCTCCGCGAGCCCGGCGCGCAGCTGGTCTCCGGGCAGGGTGTCGAGCGCGGACAGTTCGCACAGGACGCCGGCCGGCGGGTGGAACGCGCCGACGAGGTTCTTGCCGGCGGCGACGTTGATCCCGGTCTTGCCCCCGATCGCGGCGTCGACCATGCCGTTGACGCTGGTCGAGACCGGAATCCAGGCGACGCCGCGCAGCCAGCAGGCGGCCACGTAGCCGGCGAGGTCGGTCGCTGCTCCCCCGCCGACGCCGACCACGACGTCGGAGCGGGTGAACCCGGCCGCCCCGAGCGCGTCCCAGCACAGCTGGGCGGTCGCGAGCGTCTTGCCCGCCTCGGCGTCCGGGATCTCGATCGGCAGGACGGTGACGCCGGCGTCGATCAGCTCGTGCGCCGCGTGCTGCGCGTAGTGCTCGACCGACCGGGTGAAAATCACCGCCGCCCGAGTGGCCTTGCCGGTCAGCCGCCCCAGCTCTCCGTGGAGTCCCCTCCCCACCAACACCTCGTACGGCTTCGCCCCGCCGACCTCGATGCGCGTGATCATTGCGTCAGCCATGCTGTTGAAATGGACATTTTCCCTCTTGAAACGACGTGGCTGGCGCAATGATCACGCGAGGCGGTGATCATGCCAGAAGGGCGGTCAGCTCGGCGGCGATGTCGGCGGGCTCGCGCCCGTCCGTCTTCACCGTGATGGTCGCGACCTCTTCGTACAGCGGACGCCGTTGGTCCAGGAGGTACTTCAGGGTGGCCCGGGGGTTCAGCTCCAGCAGCGGCCGACCTTGCCCGAGCCCGATGCGCTGCACCGCGTCGGGCAGCTCGACGCTCAGATAGACGACGGTATGCCCGGCGAGCAGCGCCCGGGTCTGCTCGGCGAGGATCGCCCCGCCGCCGAGCGACACGACACCCTCGTGGTCGGTCAGCGCGGCGGCGACGGCCGCGCGTTCGAGCGCCCGGAAATGCTCCTCGCCGTCGTCGACGAAGATGTCCGAGATCGGCTTCCCGGCGCTCGCGACGATGTCGGCGTCGACGTCCCGGAACGGTACGCCCAGCGCCTCGGCCAGCAGCTCGCCGACGGTGGTCTTGCCGCTGCCGGGCGCGCCGACCAGCACCGCGGTCGGCCGGCTCATCGGATCACCAGGTTCTCGAGGTAGCCGTCGAGGTTCCGGCGGATCTCGGCGACCGAGTCCCCGCCGAACTTCTCCAGCGCCGCCTCGGCGAGCACCAGCGCCACCATCGCCTCGGCGACCACGGCCGCGGCCGGGACGGCGCAGACGTCGGATCGCTGGTTGATCGCGGTCGCCGACTCGCCGGTCGTCACATCGATCGTGTTCAGTGCCCGGTTGAGCGACGAGATCGGCTTCATCGCCGCGCGTACGCGCACAGGCTGGCCGTTGGTGATGCCGCCTTCCAGCCCGCCCGCGTGGTCGGTGTTGCGCAGTACGCCGTCCGGGCTCGGGAAGATCTCGTCGTGCGCGACCGAGCCCCGCGACCGGGCCTGCAGCCAGGCGTCGCCGATCTCCACACCCTTGATGGCCTGGATCGACATCAGGGCGGCCGACAGCCGCGAGTCGAGCTTGCGATCCCACTGCGTGTGGCTGCCCAGGCCCGGCGGCACGCCGTAGGCCAGCACCTCGACGACGCCGCCCAGCGTGTCGGCGTCCTTCTTCGCCGCGTCGACCTCGGCGACCATCGCCACGCTCGCCTCGGGGTCGAGGCAGCGCAACGGGTCGGCGTCGATCCGCTCGGCGTCGGCGGGCACCGGCACGAGCCCCGGCTTGGCCGCGACCGAGCCCAGCTCGACGACGTGCGAGACGATCTCGATGCCGAGGCCCTGCTTCAGCAGCGCCTTGGCGACCGCGCCCACGGCCACCCGGGCCGCGGTCTCGCGAGCGCTGGCCCGTTCCAGGATCGGCCGGGCGTCGGTGTGCCCGTACTTCTGCATCCCCGCCAGGTCGGCATGGCCGGGCCGGGGCCGGGTCAGCGGCGCGTTGCGGGCCTGGGCGGCGAGCAGCTCCGGGTCGACCGGATCGGCCGCCATCACCGTCTCCCACTTCGGCCACTCCGAATTGCCGACGATGATCGACACCGGGCTGCCGAGGGTCAGTCCGTGGCGTACACCGCCGGTCACGGTGACGACGTCCTGCTCGAACGACATGCGGGCGCCCCGGCCATAACCCAGCCGCCGCCGGGCCAGGTCACGGCCGATCTCGGCGCTCGTGATCTCGATACCGGCGGGCAGGCCGTCCAGCACGGCCGTCAGCGACGGCCCGTGCGACTCCCCTGCGGTCAACCAACGCAACACCTGATCAGTCTGTCACGCGCCGCGGGCGGCCTTCGCCACGCCGTGCCCCGCGTCTCACATTGGGGTACGCCCAGCGGCGTACCTGCGACGCGTCGCCGGGTCAGGTGCGGTCGCGGAGGTATGCGAGGGCCTCGGCGAGGGTTTCGAAGACCTGGTCGTAGCCCGCGTGGATGTACTCGGGCTCGGTGATGACCGTGACGCCCCACTGCGACCGGTCGGCCATCCCGTCGAGGACGGCGACCCGGTTGTGGCGGTAGATCGTCACGGCGATCGCACCGGTCGGATAGTCCAGCACGTCGACCGCGACGTCACCGAGGAACTCGATGACGAGTCGATGCAGCCGCTGCAGCTCCACGGCGTCCAACCGGCCTCCCACCAGCGTCCCACCAGATTGTCGCCCGCACGGGGAGCGGCAACATTAACGCCGGGCGTACGCTCCACGCCATGGCCGACGCGGTGTCCGTTACCCGATCGACGTACGACGTGATCGCCGCGCGGTTCGCCGAGGCGCAGGCGGCGGGCTATCCGGAGTTGACGGACGACCTGAACTGGCTGGCCGGCCGCGTTTCCACGGGTTCTCGGGTGGCCGACGTCGGCTGTGGGCCCGGCCGGGATCTGGCTCTGCTGCGGGCGATCGGCTTCCGCGCGGTCGGACTGGACCTGTCGGCCGAGATGCTGCGTGCCGGTGGGCAACCGGGGGTGGCCCAGGCCGACATGCGTACGCTGCCGCTGCGGGACGGGTGCCTCGACGGGCTGTGGTGCCAGGCGGCGCTGCTCCACATCCCCCACGCCGACGTTCCCCGTGTCCTGGCCGAGTTCGCCCGCGTGGTGCGGCCGGGCGGAGCGGTGCACCTCGTGGTCGCCGAAGGGGACGGCGAGCGCTGGGAGCGCCATGGTTATGGCGGCGACGGGTTGCGGTGGTTCGCGTACCACCGGCTCGAATCGCTCTCCGCGCTGATGGCTGGGGCCGGGCTGACCGTCGTCGAGGCGGCGCACCGGTCACATCACCGGGCGTGGCTGGGCGTACGCGCGGCCAAACCGGTTTGATCACCGTCGCCGAAAACAGCAGGATGGCGGCGTGACCACCGCCGACACCGCCCCGCCGAGCTATCGCGACCTCTTCGCGTACCCCCGTTATCTGACCTTCTGGCTCGGCCAGGTGACCAGCGTCGTCGGGAGTTCGGTCTCCCTGATCGCCCTGCCCGCGCTCGTCCTGCCGGCCCGGGGACCGGCCGCGTTCGGCCTGGTGATCGCGGCTCAGGCGCTGGCCGGCGTGCTGCTGTTGCTGTTCGGCGGGGTGATCGCCGACCGCTACTCCCGCAGCGTGGTCATGGCGATCTCGGACGCCGTCTGCGTCGTCGGGGTCGCCGGATTCCTCGCCTTCGCCCAGTCCGGGCCGCTGGCGCTGCTCATGGCGGCCGCCTGTCTGGTCGGCGTGGGTGGCGCGATCTATCAGCCCGCGCACCGGGCCGCCATGCCGCAGGTCGTCCCGGCGGAGCTGCTGCAGAAGGCGAACGCGCTCGAATCGGCGACGAAACGGCTGGGTGCGGCCGGCGGCGCGCTGCTCGGCGGCGTACTGATCGCGACGGTCGGCGCCCGGGGCGCGTTCGTCGTCGACCTCGCCACCTACGCCGTCAGCCTGGTGACGCTGCTCTGGCTGCGGCTGCCCGCCCTGCGGACGGGGGATGTGCAGCCGGGCGTACGCGCCGTGCTCGCCGAGGCCCGCGACGGCGTGCAGGAGGTACGCCGCCGCCCCTGGGCGCTGGTGATCATGATTCAGGGGACGTTGCAGGTGTTCTTCCTGTTCGCCCCCAATTACGCGCTCGTCCCGATCGTCAGCCAGCAGCGCTGGGGGCCGGAGGCGTACGGGTGGCTGTCGGCCTCCGCGTCCATCGGGATGATGCTGGGCTCGGCCGTCGCCGGGAAGATCCGGACGAACCGCCCGGGGCTGTGGGCGATGAACGCCCTGGTGCCCTGCGCCATCCTCCCGCTCTGCCTGGCCCTGCCGGTGTCGCTGCCGCTGTGGTGCCTGGTCGAGATTCTGGCCTGGGGCGGGATCGGCATCTTCTTCGTGCTCTGGTTCACCGCGCTGCAGACCGAGTTCCCCGCCGAGGTGCACGGCCGGGTCTTCTCGCTGGAGTCCATCGGCAACTTCGCCCTCCAGCCCATCGCGATCGCGGTCGCGCCGCTGCTCGCCTCCACCATCGGCATGGGCGCCTTCGTGGCGATCGCCGTCTTCGTGATGGTCGCCTCGACGTACGGCGTCTTCCTGGTACGAGGCGTCACGGAGTTGCGGTCGCCCCGACCTGTCGTGTGACGATCACTACTCTCGGCGTATCAAGAAATGGAAAGAATGAGCGACGCGTTGGCGGAGCATGTGACCGTGCGTGTGCGACCTGGCCTGCTCTTGACCGTCCTAGGTGGATTGAGCGCGGTCGGCGCGTTCTCCTTCGACATGTACCTGCCGGCCTTCCCCGCGATCGCCGACGACCTGACCGTGGCCCCGGCCGAGGTGCAGCTCACGCTGACCGCGGCGCTGGTGGGCCTCGGCATCGGGCAGTTGCTGGGCGGGCCGATCTCGGACCGGTTCGGCCGGCGCGGCCCGGTGCTGGCCGGAACGGCCCTGTTCGCGGTCACCTCGGTGCTCATCGCGTTCGCCCCCAGCATTCCGATCCTGGTGGCGTTGCGGCTGCTTCAGGGCATCGGCGGCGGGTTCGGCACGGCGATCTCCCGCGCGGTCGTCCGTGACCTCTACTCGGGGGCCGAGGCCTCCCGCTATCTGTCGCGCATCCTGCTCGTCTTCGGCGTCGCGCCGGTGGTGGCCCCGACCGTCGGCGCGGCGGTCCTGCGGTACACCAGCTGGCGCGGCATCTTCGTGCTGCTGGCGATCTACGGGGTGCTGTTGGGCGTCGCGATCCTTCGATTCCTGCCGGAGACCCTGCCCTCCTCGGCTCGGCGGCCGGGTGGGCTGACGACGGTGCTGCGCGGCTTCGGCCAGCTGGCCACCGACCGCCGTTACCTGGGCTACTCGCTGGCCGGTGGACTCAGCTTCGCCGGACTCTTCGCCTACCTGTCCGGCAGTTCGTTCGTCCTCCAGGACGTCTTCGGAGTGTCGCCGCAGACCTACGGCCTGATCTTCGGGCTCAACGCGATCGCCCTGGTCACCGCCGGGCAGATCTCGGCCCGCATCGTCGGCCGCCGTACGCCCCGCACCCTGCTCTTCACCGCGCTGTTCATCGGGCTGGGAGCGACCGCCGTGCTGGTGGCCGGGGCGGAGGCGGGCAGCCTGCCACTGGTGATGATCCCGCTGTTCCTGTTCATCGGCAGCCTGGGCGTGGTCTTCCCGAACAGCACCGCCCTCGCGCTCGACCAGCACCCCGAGATGGCCGGGACGGCCGCCGCCTTCATGGGCGCGACCCAGTCCGCCATCAGCGCCGTCGCCGGCCCGCTCGTCGCCGCACTGGGCGCCGCGAGCGGCGTGCCCATGGCGGCCGTGATGCTCGGCTTCGCGTTCGCCTCGCTGGTCGTGGTCTCCCTGCTGACGCGGGCTCAGCGCCCGCTCTCCTTCGCCTGATCATTGCGCCAGCCATGCTGTTTCGCGCTGCGAAATGTCCGTTCTCACAGCATGGCTGGCGCAATGATCACCAAGCAGTCGGTTGAGGATCCATCAGGAATGGAGAAGCACGGCCCACTCCCAGCACGTAGCGTGAGCTCAGAGGGCAAATCGTCGACTAGGAGTAACCATGACTGACGTCTCCAACGAGGGCATCAAGACCGTTCTGCACCCGGTGTCCGATCTGGCGGCCGCGAAGGCGGTCTACACCGCGCTGCTCGGCATCGAGCCGCAGGCCGACTCGGAGTACTACGTCGGCTACGACCTCGCGGGCCAGCACATCGGACTCGTGCCGCAGGGCGGGCCGCAGAGCATGTCGTCGCCGGTGGCGTACTGGCACGTCTCGGACATCGCCGCGAAGCTGGCGGAGATCACCGCCGCGGGCGGGAAGGTGAAGGACGAGCCGCGCGAGGTCGGCCCCGGCCGCACGGTGGCCACGTTCACCGACGCCGACGGCAACGTGCTGGGCCTCCTCGAGGACAAGTGACTCTGGGACAAGTAACCGGTCGCAGTGAGCCGGGTCCGCCGATTGTCGGCGGTCCCGGCTACTTTGGTCCGACCGAGTCAGACACGAGGGACGGAGTGACGATGCACGCTGCCGACAGCCATGACTTGATCCGGGTGCACGGAGCACGCGAGAACAATCTCAAGGACGTCAGCATCGAGATCCCCAAGCGCCGGCTGACCGTGTTCACCGGGGTGTCCGGATCGGGCAAGAGTTCGCTGGTGTTCGACACGATCGCCGCCGAGTCGCAGCGGATGATCAACGAGACCTACAGCGCCTTCGTCCAGGGTTTCATGCCGACGCTGTCGCGCCCCGAGGTCGACGTCCTCGACGGGCTGACCACCGCGATCATCGTGGACCAGGAGCGGATGGGCGCCAACGTCCGCTCGACCGTCGGCACCGCCACCGACGCCAACGCCATGCTGCGCATCCTGTTCAGCCGGCTGGGGCAGCCGCACATCGGCTCGCCCAACGCGTTCTCCTTCAACGTCCCCTCGGTCAGCGGCACCGGTGCGATCACCGTCGAGCGCGGCGAGGGCAAGACCGAGACGTTCACCCGCACCAGCACCGGCGGCATGTGCCCGCGGTGTGAGGGCATGGGCTCGGTCAGCGACTTCGACCTCACGGCGCTCTTCGACGAGACGAAGTCGCTCAACGAGGGCGCCTTGACCATCCCCGGATACAGCATGGACGGCTGGTACGGCCGGATCTATCGCGGTTGCGGGTTCTTCGACCCGGACAAGCCGATCAAGAAGTTCACCAAGAAGGAACTGGACGACCTGCTCCGCAAGGAGCCGACCAAGATCAAGGTCGAGGGCATCAACCTCACCTACGAGGGCCTGATCCCGAAGATTCAGAAGTCGTTCCTGTCCAAGGACGTCGACGCCCTGCAGCCGCACATCCGGGCCTTCGTCGAGCGGGCCGTCACGTTCACGACCTGCCCGGAGTGCGAGGGGACCCGGCTCGCCGCGCCCGCCCGGTCGTCGAAGATCAAGGGCATCACCATCGCCGACGCCTGCGCGATGCAGATCAGCGACCTCTCCGAGTGGGTACGCGGTCTCGGCGAGCCGTCGGTCGCTCCCCTGCTGACCGCGTTGCAGCAGACGCTGGACTCGTTCGTCGAGATCGGCCTCGGCTACCTGTCCCTCGATCGGCCGTCGGGCACGCTGTCGGGCGGTGAGGCGCAGCGGACGAAGATGATCCGGCACCTCGGCTCCTCGCTGACCGACGTGACCTACGTGTTCGACGAGCCCACGATCGGCCTGCACCCGCACGACATCCAGCGGATGAACAACCTCCTCCAGCGGTTGCGCGACAAGGGCAACACGGTCCTGGTGGTCGAGCACAAGCCGGAGGCGATCGCGATCGCCGACCACGTCGTCGACCTCGGTCCCGGTGCGGGGTCGGCCGGTGGCGAGGTGATGTTCGAGGGCACCGTCGAGGGTCTGCGTGCCAGCGGGACGCTGACCGGCCGGCACCTCGACGACCGGGCCGCGCTCAAGGCCAAGGTACGCAAGCCGACCGGCAAGCTGGAGATCCGCAAAGCCGGTACGCACAACCTCCAGAACGTGGACGTCGACATTCCGTTGGGCGTACTGGTGGTGGTGACCGGGGTGGCGGGCTCCGGCAAGAGTTCGCTGATCCACGGCTCGGTATCCAAACTCGACGGCGTGGTGAGCGTCGACCAGACGGGCATCCGGGGTTCCCGGCGCAGCAATCCGGCCACCTACACGGGTCTGCTCGACCCGATCCGCAAGGCCTTCGCGAAGGCCAACGGCGTGAAGCCGGCCCTGTTCAGCGCCAACTCCGAGGGCGCCTGCCCGGCCTGCAACGGCGCCGGGGTCATCTACACCGACCTCGGCATCATGGCGCAGGTCGCGACGGTCTGCGAGGAATGCGAGGGCAAGCGCTTCCAGGCGTCCGTCCTCGATTACCGCCTCGGCGGCCGGAACATCGCCGAAGTGCTGGCGATGCCGGTGACGGAGGCCGAGGAGTTCTTCGGCTCCGGCGAAGCGCGTACGCCGGCCGCGCACGCGATCCTCGACCGGCTGGCCGACGTCGGCCTCGGCTACCTGAGCCTCGGCCAGCCGTTGACCACCCTGTCCGGCGGCGAACGGCAGCGCCTCAAGCTGGCCGTGCACATGGCCGAGAAGGGCGGCGTCTACGTGCTCGACGAGCCGACCAACGGCCTGCACCTCGCCGACGTCGAGCACCTACTCGGGTTGCTCGACCGGCTGGTCGACGCCGGCAAGTCGGTGATCGTCATCGAGCACCACCAGGCCGTCATGGCCCACGCCGACTGGATCATCGACCTCGGGCCGGGCGCGGGTCACGACGGTGGCCGGATCGTCTACGAAGGGACCCCCGCCGACCTCGTGAAGAAGCGCTCGACCCTGACCGGCGAGCACCTGTCCCGCTACATCGGCGCCTAACGTCCCCTGATGGCGCCCTCTCCGCCGCGGGCCGCGCTGGATCAGGGTTCTCGGTCGAATCTTGGGCCAAGATTCGACCCGGATCCCTGATCCAGCCGAAAGCCGGCGCGAAAGCGAGTCGGCGCGAAAGCGGGCCGGGCCCGTGCAGCGGTTTGTCAGGCGGCGGTGAAGAGGGCCGTCCGCATGGCCTCGACCGGCGCGCTGACCCCCGTGAACATCTCGAACTGGTGCACCGCCTGGGCCAGCAGCAGGTCGAGGCCCGACACGATCCGGCAGCCCTCAGCCGCGGCCGATCCCGCCAACGGGGTCGGCCAAGGCTTGTAGACCGCGTCGAACACAACGGTTTCGGCACGCCACGGCACCACGAGGTCGTCGGCGACTCCGAACGGCAAGGTCGACACCACGACGTCGGCTCCGGCGACCTGCTCGGGCGACGGCCACGGCACGTGGACCAGCTCCGGCAGGCCGAGCAGCTCCGCGACCGGCCGCAGCTCGTCCACCGCCGCTGCCCGCCGCGCGTGCACCTCGACGGTAGCCGCCTTCAACTCCCCGGCCGCTGCCAACGCCGCACGGGCGGTGCCACCAGCCCCGAGGATCGCCACCCGCTGCGCGCTCGTGACTCCGGCCCACCCCAACGCGTCCACCATGCCAGGCGCGTCGGTGTTCTCCGCACGCCAGCCGCCGGACGGCAGGCGTACGAGGGTGTTGCAGGCGCCGAGGGCGGCGGCGGTCGGGGCTACCTCGTCGGCGACGGTCAGCCCAGCCTCCTTGAGCGGCATCGTCAGGGAAAGACCGGCCCACTCCGGCCCCAGCTCCGCGATCAGCCCCGGCAAGCGGTCGATCGAGCATTCGATCCGCTCGTACGCCCACCCGCCGAGCCCTGCCGCGGCGTACCCGGCGTTGTGGATCACCGGGGACAGCGAGTGCTCGATCGGCTGACCGAGGACGGCCGCCCTGTGCTGGGCTGACATTCGGCACCCCCTACGAACCCGTGTATTTCCGTATTCTCATGGATCACTGGTTCCGATTCCGGGGCCGGTGACTCACGGGAGGAACGACATGGGGAATCGTACAAAACGCGTCCTGCTGGCCTTCACCTCGGCCGCCGCCATCGCCGCCAGCCTGACGATCGCAGCACCCGCGCAGGCCAACACCTCGGAAGGCTTCATCGCCGGGGCCGGCGCCATCAGGAACGACTTCGGTGACGAAGGGGTGCTGTCGTCCAGCTCGCATCGCTTCAGCGGAGCGACGTTGCTGTGGCAGTGGATCCTCTGGGCCGACGGCACCAAGGAGAGCGACGGGACCACGTTCGACGTGGCCGACGTCGACTGCGACTTCGGCCCCAACACGACGGCCACCACCAGGAACTGGCAACGCGACCACGGCGTCGGCGTCGACGGAGTCGTCGGGACCGAGACCTTCGGCCGCGCGGACGACCAGCTCGAAGCCCCGCTCGGCGACTCGGTGGGCAACGCTCAGTATCACGGCAAGGTCCACGTGCTGTATCTGATGCGGGACTTCAGCACGCCGTCGTACATGAACGGCTACGTCATCCTGAACCAGACGGGGGGCCAAGGCTCCTGGCGGGCCTACTACAACTCCGCGCCCGATTACTGCTGAGCCCGGAAATCGAATGAGCCCGGACGCGTCGCGTCCGGGCTCATTCGCGTATCACGTCACGTACAGAGGTCGCCGTACAGCACGCCGTTCTTGCAGGCTGTCCTGATGAGGGCGTCGAACTCCGTCTGAGAGTGCGCGTAGCCCATGGTGCCCTTCTTGTCGATCGACATGAAGTAGGTCCAGTTTCCGGCGGCCGGCGCCATCGCCCCTTGCAGAGCGGCCTTGCCCGGGTTGGAGATAGGCCCGGCCGGCATGCCCTTCGCCGGCGGCGTGCTGCCGTTGACGTGCGTCCGATAGGGGCTCTTGGTGTCCATCTGTTCGGCGGTGGTGATGTCGTTCGAGTCCTTCGCCTTCTTGCCCGAGATCCGCAGCCAGTAGTTGACCGCGCTGTCGACCTGCAGGCAGTTGCACGGGAAGTCCTTGTACGCCCGGTTGTAGAGCACCCGGGCCACCTTCGGGAGATCCTTGTCGAACATGATCTCCTTCTGTCCGATCGAGGCGGCGATGAGCGCCTCGTAGGGCGAGATGGCGAGGTTCTTCTGGACGTTCTCGGCGAAGCCCATCTCCCCGGTGACAGTGAGGAAGTGGCTCACCATCAACTTCAGCGCCGACTCGGCTGTCGCGTTCGGCGGGAACGCGTACGTCTCCGGGAACAGGAAGCCCTCGATCGCGCCGACGCCGGTGGCGGCCTTCTTGCCGTCCTTGCGGACGAACCACCAGTCCGGGATGCCCAGTGCCTTCGGGTTCGCGGCCGCCTTCTTGAAGTCCTCGACCGGGATCTTCAGTTCCTTGGACAGCAACGCGTAGATGTCGATGCTGATCATGCCCTCGGCGATGGTCACCTGATGGACGTTGCGGTTCTTGGGGTCGAGCATCGCGGCGACGGCGGCCTTGCCGCTCATCTGCTTGTGCATGTTGTAGAACCCGGCCTGGATGTTCTTGGCCTTCGGTTCGGCTTCGGCGGCCGAGACGAACGCCTTGTAGCTCTTCACGACATCCGCTGCCACGAGCGTGTTGGCGATGTCGCCGAGCAGCTGACCGTCCTTGACCTCGATCATCACCGTCTCGGCGGTGCCGTCGCCGTCGTAGTCGGGCGTCAGGAAGTAGCCCGCGACCTTGTCGTACGCCAGGTAGGCGCCGCCGCCGAGCGCGCCGAGCAGGAGCAGCGTCATGAAGAGGGCGAGGAAGCTGCGGCCCCGGCGCTTCTTCTTCGTCTTGCGCGGGCGGCGTTTGCCGCCGTCGTCGTCGTCGCGATAGTCGCCGCCGCCGGGCAGGAGACCGGGGCCGTCGGCGTCGTAGCCCTCTTCGAGGAAGCCGCCGCGCCGGGAACCGGTGTCGTAGCGGTCGTCGAGCTTGCGGTACGCCCGCGACCCGGTGTCGTATCGGGGATCGGGCTCGTAGCGGGGCTCACCGTCGTAGCGCGGGTCGTAGCCACCTTGCGAACCGGTGTCGTACCGGGGGTCGGCGTCGTACCGGGGCTCTTGCCCGTAACGGGGGTCGTAGCCGCGTTGCCCGCCGGTGTCGTAGCGGGGATCCGGGGCGTACCGGGGATCCGGCGCGTAGCGCGGGTCCTGGTCGTAGCGGGGGTCGTAGCCACGCTGTGCGCCCGTGTCGTACCGAGGATCGCTGTCGTGGCGGGGGTCAGTGTCGTACCGGGGCTCATAGCCACCACGCGACTGCGCGCCGGAACCAGCCCAACCACCCTGCTGCTGCCACTGGTCTTGACGCGCGTCCGGCCGGCGGGATTCGGCGCCACTGTCCCAGCGCTCGGTCCGTCGGCGCCGGCCACGACCGCGATCATGATCCTCGAAGTCGAGGTTCAGGTCGTCGATCATCCTTGCCTCCGTCGACTCTCCAGGTAGTGCTGCAGGATCTCTACGGCGGCCGCCTGATCCACGACGGCTCGCTGGCGTTTTCCCTTCACGCCTCGATCGGAGAGCCTACGGGCTGCCGTAACGGTTGACATCCTCTCGTCCGCCATGACAATTGGCACGGGAGCGATGACTTCGGCCAAAACCCGGACATAATCGCGAACCTTTTTCGCGGCCGGACCTTCCATTCCCGCAAGGTTCACTGGTAAACCCACGACCACCTCTACGCTGTCATGTTCAGTCACGAGGCGCGCGATCTCAGCGATATCAGCCGGTACGCCCACAGTGGCGGACCGGATCCCGGCGGTGTCGAGGACCGAGACGTCGACCGAGTTGTCCCGGGCGAGGGTGAGGAGAGGGGTGGCGAGGATGCCGTCGGGGTCGCACTTGGCGACCCCGACGCGTACCGAACCCACGTCGATGCCGAGGCGTACGCCCCGGACCCACGGAGACGTCACGCGGCCTGCCGGACCGCGTCCTCGACGGCGGCGAGCAGCTTCGGCGCCTCCTCGGCCGGCAGGCCACCGCCCTGGGCGAGGTCGGCGTTGCCACCACCCCGTCCCGACAGCGCGCCCTTGACGAGCGCCGAGGCGTCGAAGCCACGGGCGCGGGCGGCCCCGTTGACCGCGACGATCAGCGACGCCTTGCCGTTGGCGCGGGCCGCCACGGCGACCACGCCCGGCCGGTCGGCCGCGATCTTCCCGCGGACCTCCTGGGCCAGCGTGCGTACGTCGTTGGCAGCTGCGCCCTCGGGGGCCTCGGTGCCGACGAAGGCCACGCCGCCGAGGTCGGTCGCCGAACCGGCCAGCGACGCCGCCCCGGCCAGCACCATCTGCGCCCGCATCTTCTCGAGTTCCCGCTCGGCGTCGCGCAGCTGCGCCACCGTCTGCTCGACCCGGTCGGCGACCTGGTCGTTCGGCACCCGGTACAGCTCGGCCAGCCGCGACACCAGCAGGTGCTCCTTGGCGAGATAGCTGAACGCGTCCAGGCCGACGAGCGCCTCCACCCGGCGTACGCCGGAGCCGATGGACGACTCGGAGAGGATCTTCACCAGACCCAGCTGGCCGGAGCGCTCGGTGTGCGTACCGCCGCACAGCTCGCGGGCGTAGTCGCCGACCTCGACGACTCGCACGACGTCGCCGTACTTCTCGCCGAACAGGGCCATCGCGCCCATCGCCCGCGCCTCGGCCTGCGAGGTCAGGAACGCCCGGACCTCCAGGTCCTCCAGCAGGACCTCGTTGATCTTCTGCTCGACGTCCACCAGAACGCTGCCGGGCACCGCGCCCGGAGTGTTGAAGTCGAACCGCAGCCGGCCGGGGGCGTTGAGCGAACCGGCCTGGGTCGCCGCCTCGCCGAGGAAGTTCCGCATCGTCTGGTGCACCAGGTGGGTCGCCGTGTGCGCCCGCGAGATCGCCTTGCGGCGGGTGATGTCGATCTCGGCGAAGCCGGCCTCGCCCGCCCGGACCTCGCCGGACAGCACCTTGACCTTGTGCACGATCAGACCCGGGATCGGCTTCTGCACGTCGAGGACCTGCACCCGCCCCGAGCCGACGGTGATGTATCCGGTGTCGGCCTGCTGACCGCCGCCCTCGGCGTAGAACGGGGTGGTGTCGAGCACCAGCTCGATCAGGTCGCCCTCGCCGGCCACCGTCAGCGCCTCACCGGCCGGCGTCAGCAGACTGCGTACGCGCGACTCGCGGGCGATCTCGGCGTACCCGGTGAACTGAACCTCGCCGCCCGACTCCAGCGAACCCCGGTACGCCGACAGGTCGGCATGCCCCGTCTTGCGCGCCTGGGCGTCGGCCTTGGCCCGCTTACGCTGCTCGGCCATCAGCGACCGGAAGCCGTCGGTGTCCACCGACAGGCCCTGCTCGGCCGCGATCTCCAGGGTCAAGTCGATCGGGAAGCCGTACGTGTCGTGCAGCTGGAACGCCTTGTCGCCGGACAGCGTGCCGCCGCTGGCCTGCTTCGTCTCCGCGATCGCGGTGTCGAGGATCGTCGTGCCGGCCCGCAGGGTCGACAGGAACGCGTCCTCCTCCGCGTACGCGTACTGCGAGATGCGCTCGAAGTCGGTGGCCAGCTCGGGGTAGGACGGGGACATGCAGTCGCGCGCCACCGGCAGCAGCTGCGGCAGGGCCGGCTCCTGCCAGCCCAGCAGACGCATGGCCCGGATGGATCGCCGCATGATGCGGCGCAGCACGTAGCCCCGGCCCTCGTTGGACGGGGTGACCCCGTCGCCGATCAGCATCAGCGCCGTGCGTACGTGGTCGGCGATGACGCGCAGCCGGACGTCGTCGGGGTGCGACTCGCTGGCGGTGTGGGTGTGCGTGACGTTGTACCGCTTGCCGGTCATCTCGCACGCCTTGTCGATCAGCGGGCGGACCTCGTCGATCTCGTAGAGGTTGTCGACACCCTGCATGATCGAGGCCATCCGCTCCAGGCCCATGCCGGTGTCGATGTTCTTCGCCGGCAGCTCGCCCAGGATCGGGTAGTTCTCCTTGTCGGTGCCCGGGCCGCGCTCGAACTGCATGAAGACGTTGTTCCAGATCTCCATGTAGCGGTCCTCGTCGACGGCCGGACCGCCCTCCCGCCCGTATGCCGGACCGCGGTCGACGTAGATCTCCGAGCAGGGGCCGCACGGGCCAGGGATGCCCATCGACCAGAAGTTGTCGGCCTTGCCCCGGCGGACGATCCGCTCGGCCGGCAGCCCGACGCCGCGCCAGTAGTCGATGGACTCGTCGTCGTCGAGGTAGACGGTCGCCCAGATCTTCTCCGGGTCGAGGCCGAACCCGCCGGCCTCGATCGGGTTGGTGATCAGCTCCCAGGACAGCTTGATCGCCTCGGCCTTGAAGTAGTCGCCGAAGGAGAAGTTGCCGTTCATCTGGAAGAACGTGCCGTGCCGGCTGGTCTTGCCGACCTCGTCGATGTCCGGCGTCCGGATGCACTTCTGGACGCTGACGGCGCGCTTGAACGGCGCGGGCTGCTGGCCGAGGAAGTACGGCACGAACTGCACCATGCCGGCGTTGATGAACAACAGGTTCGGATCGTCGATGGCGGGCAACGGGGCGCTGGGCACCACCGTGTGACCGTTCGCCTCGAAGTGGGCCAGGAACCGGCGCTTGACCTCGGCGGTTCTCATCGGCTTGTGTCACCTTCCTGCTGTTCTCTGAAGTACTGGCTCGAATAGAACTTCTCCCCGACCCCGCGAGCCCAGGGCAGGGCCGTGGCGTCGTCGAGCGCCACGCCGTCGGCGAACGCCCGGTGTATCTCATCTTCCCGCTCGGCCATGCCGTCGCGGACGTCCTCCACGAACTCGCGCACGGTCTCCCCGATCCCGCCGATCGAGGAGGACACGCTCTCGGCGATGCCACCGGGCGTCAGCCGCTGCATGCGCTTGCTCACCGCGCGTACGACCAAGGCCCCGATGGCCAGCCCCGCGCCCAGCCAGAGCAGCCGCTTCACCACTACCGCCCCCTCGCGGCCTTGCGCTGCGCCTTGAGCGTCGCGCGGACTGCCTTCTCGTCGTCGGCCTGGCGGCGCGCGGAGTTGGCGCGGCGCAGGCCGTAGCTGAACGCGGCCGCCTTGACCAGCGGGCTCGACGCCGCGGCCGAGACGACGCCGACCAGGTTGGCCACGTTGGCGGTGGCGGCCTGGGCGTGCTGCGTCATGGTGTCGACCCGGGCGAGCTGCACGTTCACCCCGTCCAGGGTGACCTGGACCTGGCCGAGCGCGGTGTTCACGTTGTCCACCGTGCCGTGCACCTCGTCGAGCAGCGGACCTGTGCGGACCTGAACATCCTTCAGGGTCTGCGTCGCGGCGTCGATGGTGTGCCGCAGCCGCAGCACGGGCACGACCAATGCGAGCATCAGCACCGCGAACGCCCCCGCGGCGACCAACGCCGCGATCTCCCAACCACGCATGGCGCGGCCTCCCTCGACTCAGCCCGACGTGCAGACCTTACCTTTTCGGCCGCGTTGCGCCCCTTGCGCCCCGCTGATCTCGGACGGCTAGGGCCCGGGGGAGGCGGTCGCGTCGGCGCCGGTCCGGTTCAGCCGGTCGTCGGCGATGGCGTTGTAAACCTTGAACGACACCAGCGAACCGCTGCAGTCCTGCGGAGCGGGCGAGGCGGCCGTCGATCCCGACGGGTCCGGCGCGACCGTCGGCCGGTTGCGCAGCAACTCGTCGGTGCACGGCTTGTTCCTTACCCAAAGGTCGAGTGTGTACTCGTCCTTGCGCCAGCAGGTGTAGTGGCCCTCCACTGTGACCCCGGCCGTCTGCATCGGGCAGTCCGGCACCTTCCAGCGCTGCCATCCGGCGTCCTGCAAGGCCTGCACGTAAGCGGTGTTGGTCTCGTCGGGCGACTTCTGCGACGACACGTCCCGCTCGCGGTAACGGCATTCGATGACGCACCACCGGCTGCCGTCGACCTCGTCGGCGTGGCTGGTCGCGGCCCAGGACGGCACGTCGAGCGCGTCGAGCGAGGTGAACACCGGGTCGCGGGTCGCCGCCTGCACCAGCAGGTACAGCGGCAGCGCGCCGAGCACGGTCACGACGACCGCCATGAGGGTCAGCATCCGCAGACGCTGGCGCTCCCGCATTCGTTTACGCAGCTCCGACCGGGCGTCCCGGATCGCGCCCACGCCGGCCTGCAGGCCGGACTTCGCGGATCGGGGACGCGGCGGGCCGTCCAAGCCGAAGTCGTCGGGATCACCGGGCCGCATCGGAGCGCCAGGTCCGCCCATCCCGGGCGGCATCCCGCCGGGCGGCATCCCGCCTGGAGGCATCGCACCGGGCGGCATCGCGGGGCCGCCGGGTCCACCCGGCATGGGCGGTGCGCCGGCCCGGAGACCACCGGGTCCACGGCCAGGTCCGGCCGGGCCGCCGACGCCGGGTCCGCCGGGGCGTCCCGGTGCGACCGGCCCACCAGCAGGCGCGCGACCAGGGCCGCCGGGTTCGCCGTCGCGCGGCCCTCGCGGGCCGACGGGTACGCCGCCACGCCCGGGAGCGACCGGGCTACCGGGTCCACCAGCAGGTACGCCACCACGCCCCGGAGCAACGGGGCTACCGAGTCCACCAGCAGGTACGCCACCACGCCCCGGAGCAACGGGGCTACCGAGTCCACCACCGGCACCGGGAGCACCGCGCCCGGGAGCAACCGGACTGCCGGGCGCACCACCGGCACCCGGAGCACTCGCGCGACCGGGTCCGCCGGGCTGATCGCCACGCGGCCCGCCCGGTACGCCACCACGACCCGGCGCGACCGGACTGCCGACTCCGCCACCGGCACCGGGGCCGCCCGGAGCACCGCCGCGGCCGGCGGGCGGCACCGCGGCGCCACCAGGAGGAGCGCCGAGGCCGCCACCGGGGCCGGAGGTGGGACGGCCGGTGGGCGTACCCGCGGCGGGGCCGCCTCGACCGGGGCCGCCCGGGGCGCCGGGACCGGCTCCTCGAGCACCGGGCTCGCCGTCGCGGGGACGATCCGCCCCACGCGGCTCACCCGGTGCGCCGCCACGACCCGGCGCGGTCGGGCCGGCCGGACCGGCTACGCCCGCAGCAGTCGGGCCACCAGTCGCGGGGCCACCCCGTCCGGCGGGCGGGGGCTCGGCCGGACCTGATGGGTCGCGACGGCCCAATGGCACGAAACGCTCGCCGAGCGCGCCGGCCCGGCGACCGGGCGGCGGCGGGCCGGCGGGCGCGCTCGGCCCGTCGGCGGGCGGCTCGGCCCGGGGAGTCGAGAGTGGACCGGACGGCGGCGCCGGGCGTTCGTCGCGCCGGTGGCCCGCTCGAGGGGGCTCTGCGGCTTCGGGCGCGCGCCTGCGGCCACCGCCGAACGTCGGTTCCTCCGCCGGTTCGTCCGCCCGGCGACGACCGGCGGGCGGAGGCGGAGGCGTGTCCTCGGCTCGACGCCGGCCCGCCGGCGCTGCCGGAGGCGTGTCCTCGGCGCGACGACGGCCGCCCGCCATCACGTCGCCGGACGGCTCGTCGCCCCGGCGGAAGCCACCGGTCGGCTCCTCCGCGCGACGGCGTCCGGCCATCACGTCGCCCGACGGCTCCTCGCCCCGGCGGAAGCCACCGGTCGGCTCCTCCGCGCGACGGCGTCCGGCCATCACGTCGCCCGACGGCTCCTCGCCCCGGCGGAAGCCACCGCCGAACGTGGGCTCACCCGCGGGATCGTCGTCCCGGCGATGCCCGCCGGACACCGGTTCCTCAGCGCGGCGACGGCCGCCCATCACATCACCGGACGGCTCCTCGGCCCGGCGCCGGCCACCGCCGAACGTGGGCTCACCCGCGGGTTCGTCGGCGCGACGGCGGCCACCACCGAAGGTGGGCTCACCGGACGGCTCCTCCGCCCGGCGTCGAACGGGCGGGGGCGGTGGGGGTGCGTCCTCGCTCCGGCGGCGGGCGACCGGCGACCCGGGCATGGCCGGCTGGGGACCGGCCGGAGCCGGACCAGCGGGCGCGGCGGGCGGTCCGCCGGCAGCGGGCGGTCCGCCGGCAGCGGCCGGCCCGGACTCGCCCCGCAAGGCGGCCCACCGGGAGTCTCCGGAGCCGCCCCGGGTCTTCTCCCCCGGGCCGGCGGCGGCACCACCTGGGCCGATGTCGACCTTGGCCTCCTTGGCGTGCCGCAGGTCGTCGAGCCAGCCGGTCTCCTCCTGGGGCACTTCCTGCGGCTCGCCACCGCGGCCTTTGCGACGGCCCCGGCCGTCGTCGGGTCGCTCCGCGTCGCGCGCCATCTACCGCCCCTCCCCCTTCTCCGGTCCTCGGTCAGCTGAGGTCTGGTCCGGTTCGGGCACCGGACCGGCGTTCGCGCCATTGTGCCGGTCGGACGGCGGCAGCGGCACACCGCGTACCACCGAACGGAGTTTGGGCAGCCGGGCGGCGACGGCGCGCTCCGCGCCGTGATCGGTCGGCTCGTAGTAGTCGGTCCGGGCGATCGCGTCCGGGGCGTATTGCTGGGTCACGACACCCCGGGGGTCGTCGTGCGGATAGCGGTAGCCGGAACCGTGGCCGAGCCCGGCTGCCCCGCGATAGTGGGCGTCGCGGAGATGCTTGGGGACGCTGCCGGCCTGGCCTGCGCGTACGTCGGCCATCGCTTTGCCGATCGCCGTCGTGGCCGAGTTGGACTTCGGCGCGGTCGCCAGATGGATGACGGCTTGCGACAAGTTGAGCTGCGCTTCCGGCAGGCCGACGAACTCGACGGCGTTGGCCGCGGCGGTCGCCACCATCAGCGCCGTCGGATCGGCCATGCCGACGTCCTCGGAGGCGAAGATGATCATGCGCCGGGCGATGAACCGGGCGTCCTCGCCCGCGACGAGCATGCGAGCCAGATAGTGCAGCGCGGCGTCGACGTCGGAGCCGCGCATGCTCTTGATGAACGCGCTCACGACGTCATAGTGCTCGTCACCGGCCCGGTCGTAGCGCAACGCCGCGGTGTCGACGGCCTTCTCGGCCAGCGCCAGGTCGATCTCGGTCACGCCCAGCTCCGCGGCCGACCCGGCCGCCGCCTCCAGCGCCGTCAGCGCTTTCCGGACGTCACCGCCGGCGAGGCGTACCAGATGATCTTCCGCGTCGGACGCGAGCGTGACGGCACCGCCCAGGCCACGCTCATCGGCGGTCGCGCGCCGCACCAGAGCGCGGACGCCGTCGTCGTCCAGGGGCTTCAGCGTGAGCAGTACGCAGCGCGACAGCAGCGGCGAGATGACCGAGAAGTACGGGTTCTCCGTGGTGGCCGCGAGCAACGTGATCGTGCGGTCCTCGACCGCCGCGAGCAGCGAATCCTGCTGCGCCTTGGAGAAACGGTGCACCTCGTCGAGGAAGAGGACGGTGGCGGGGCCGCCCCGGCGGCGGCGATTGCGAGCGGCGTCGATCTCGGCTCGGACGTCCTTCACCCCGGCGGTCAGCGCGGACATGGCGACGAAGTGCCGCTCACTCGCCCGGGCGACCAGGTGCGCGATCGTGGTCTTGCCGCTGCCGGGCGGGCCCCAGAGGATCACCGACATCGGGGCGCCGCCGCCGACGAGCCGCCGCAGCGGAGCGCCCGCCGCCAGCAGATGATCTTGTCCCACCAGCTCGTCGACGCTCGCCGGGCGCATCCGGACGGCCAGCGGCGCGTCCGGGCCGGGCTCGGCGAACCCGGCGACAGGACCGCCGGGGCCGGGCGTCGTGGGGATGGCGAAGAGGCCGTCCATCTCCGCGGGCTGGGATTCCATCGGCAGAAGGATACTCCCCGTAACCGACGTTCCCCGCGCTCAGCGAGCGCTGCGCATCGCCACCAGGGAGGACGTCGCGGCGCGCTTGAGCCACGCCGCGAGCGGTCGCTCGACGTAACGATGCACGAGCCAGGCCAGCCCCAGGAGCGCGGCGACCAGGGCGATCAAGAGCAGCCACCCCGGCACGTGCCCACGGAGCCGGCCGATCATCGTCACGCCCAACGTCTGGTGCAGCAGATAGAGCGGATAGGTCAGCGCACCCGCGGTGACCAGCCACGGCCAGCCGATCCGGCTGCCGAACCCCGCCGCGATCAGGCTCATCAGGGCGAAGAACCCGGTCACGATGAGCCCGGCGGGAATCCACTCGGCCGGCCCGTGCTCGCCGAGGGCGGCGGTCAGGTGGGAGTCCACCCGGTACAGCGCGACCAGCCAGCTCGCCGTCACGATCCCCCACAGCAGCGGCGTGCCGCCGAACCGGTGGACCAGGAACAGCGCCATGCCCGCCACGAAGTAGGGCACGTTCTCGGCCGAGATCAGCCAGGCCAGCCAGGGCTGCCCGGCGACGAAGACCGAGACGGCCAGCCAGATCACGCAGAAGTAGACCACCCGGCGGTAGGTCACGCCGAGCGCCACCACGATGGCGAAGAGCAGGTAGAACCGCAGTTCCACGGCGAGCGTCCAGTACGACGGGTCGACGTCGGGCACGCCCAGCGGATTCTGCAACATCGTCAGGTTCGCCGCCGTCTGCGGCCAGGTCACCTCGCGCGCGCCGAACAACGCCAGCACCGCGGCCGAGGCCAGCACCGCCAGCCAGTACGCGGGATAGAGGCGTACGACGCGGGAAGCCGCGAAGTCGCCGACCCGCCGTCCCCAACTGCTCATGCAGATGACGAAGCCGGAGATGAGGAAGAACAGCTCGACGCCGAGCCAGCCGTACCGGGCGATCGCCGCGAACGGCCCGAAGTCGCGTACGCCGTCCTCGGCCCAGCCTGCCGTCGGAGCCGCGATGA
Source organism: Hamadaea sp. NPDC050747 (assembly GCF_040654195.1). NCBI lineage: Bacteria > Bacillati > Actinomycetota > Actinomycetes > Micromonosporales > Micromonosporaceae > Hamadaea > Hamadaea sp. NPDC050747. The sequence continues at coordinate 377,954 of NZ_JBFAHM010000008.1, read as the reverse complement.
GGTGCCAGCCCACCACGGCGAGCGCGGCCAGCAGACGAAGCCCGTCCAGAATGCGAAGCCGTGGTTTTCGCGGCGGTTTCGGAGGGTGCGTTTCGCGGGAAACGTGCGTTTCGAGGGGAGTCTGTGCCGGAGGCGCGGCTTGCGCCGGGGGTGCCATCTCCTGCGATCGCATCGTGCCGAGCATAGGCGAGTCCCCTCAGTCGGTCATATCGCCAGTCGCCCACCTTCCCCCGTGATTGTGGGAATTATGCGCCGAGAGTGGCCCGCGTCGGGTTCGTTGCCTAGAGTGAGCCCATGGAGCACTCCCTGGCCGCCGGACTGACCGCCCGGGTGCAGCTTCGCGTCTCGGACGCCGACACCGCGCAGGCACTGGGCTCCGGCGACGTGCCGGTGCTCGGTACGCCGAGGGTGCTCGCCCTCGCGGAGGCGGCCACCGTCGCCGCGACCGCACGGCACCTTCCGGCCGACGCGACGACCGTCGGCGTACGCGCCGAGCTGGATCATCGTTCGCCGACCGCGGTGGGCCGCACCGTCGTCGCCCACGCTCAACTGGTCAAGGTGGACGGTCGACGGTTGATCTTCGACATCACCGTACGCGACGAGGATCTCGTCGTGGCCGACGGGCGGGTCGAGCGCATTCTGGTGGACCGGCAGCGGTTCATCGCGAAGGCGACCGACGCCCTCGACGGGGCCGCCGGATGATCGCCTTCACCGAGATCGCCGACCGGGTCCTCGTCGCCGTCGAACCGATCGTGAACGTCAACGTGACCCTCGTCGTGGGCGACGGACAGGCGCTGCTGATCGACACCCTGTCCCATGACGGGCAGGCTCGCGAGCTGCTGACCGCGATACGCGGCGTCACCGGCGAACCGCTGGCCGTCGTCAACACGCACCACCACTACGACCACGCGTTCGGCAACGCCGTGGTGGCCGACGGCACCGGCGGCGGGCAGCCGCCCCGGGACGCGCCGATCTTCGCCCACGAGGAGGCGGCCGCACTACTTCGCGACAAGGGCACGGTCCTGCAACGAGAGTGGTATGAGGAGCTCCTCCCGCAGGATCTCGCCTTCGCCGACGCGCTCGGCCAGTGCGTGATCCGGCCGCCGGATCAGATCGTCCACGGAGAGACCAGCCTCGACGTCGGTGGACGCCAGGTCGTCCTCCGGCATCTCGGGCGCGGTCACACGATCGGCGACCTCGTCGTCGAAGTGCCCGACGCCGATCTCGTCGTCGCGGGCGACCTGGTCGAGGAGGGCGCGCCGCCGGGATTCGGCGACTCCTTCCCGATCTCCTGGCCGGACACCCTGGCCGCGCTGCTGAGCCGGCTCGGCCCGCAGACCCGGGTCGTGCCCGGGCACGGCGCGGTCGTCGGACCGGACTTCGTCCGGGCCCAGCACGGCGAACTCAGCCAGCTCTCCTGGCTCATCCGCGAGGCCCACGGCGACGGCGGCGACCCGCTGAAGGTCGCCCAGAAGACGACGCTGACCCGGTTCGGCGAACGGGGCCTCCAGGAAGCGCGGCACGCGGTGATCCGCGGCTACGAGGAGCTCGAGCAGCCCTCGAGCACCCGCTGACCCACCCTCTTGCCCTTCGCGCCGGCGACGTTTGCGCTGGCTGGTTCAGCGCTGGATCAGGGTTCCCGGTCGAATCACAGTCCATGATTCGACCGGGAACCCTGATCCAGCGGTGGCGTTAAGCAGCCAGAGGAACGTCGGCCGGCCAGGGCATCGCGACCGCGCCACCCGGCCGGGCCGCCACGTACGCGGCGACGCGGAGCGCGTACTGGACCGCCGAGATCCAGGCGGCGTCTTCGTCCGGCAGTCCGGCGGCGAGGCAGTGCATCAGAGCGGCCGAGACGGAGTCGCCGCAGCCCGTGGTGTCGACCACCGGTCCGGAGTACGTCGGCAGGCCGATGACCGTGTCGGTGGAGTGGATCGCACTGTCCACCATCGCGGACGGGCGCGCTCCCCGGTCCGGCCGGAGCAGCACCGCCCCGGCCGCGCCCAGCGTCACGACGACCGTACGCGCCCCGAGCGACCGCAGCCGGAGCGCCGTGGAGATGGGCGACAGCTCCGGGTAGAGCAGCCGGGCGTCGGCGTCGGACAGTTTCAGGAGGTCGGCCGAGGCCGCGAACTCCTCCACGATGTCGCGTACGCGGTCGGCGCCGAACGGCTCGAGCAGGAACGGCCGCAGGTTGGGGTCGAAGACCCGCTGCGGACCCGGGATCGCCCACGCGGCGCGGGCCACCTCGACGAACGGGCTCAGCAGCGCGATCGATCCACAGTAGAGCACCGACGCCGCCGCGACGGCCGCTGGATCGAGCGCGGGGATCGGCAGTGAGCCGTAGAACGAGAACGACGGCTCCACGCCTTGAAAGCTGGCCACGGCCAGCGGCGTCGGGCCCGGCACCGCGGCGACGGCCACCGGGGACACCCCGGACCCGACGAGCAGGTCGAGGACGGAGGCGGCGAAGGGATCGGTGCCCACCCCCGTGACGAGCTGGGTGGGCGTACCGAGGCGGGCGAGGCCGACGGCGACGTTGAGGGGCGCGCCGCCGACCGCCGGACGGAAACTCCCGTCCGGCTGTTCGAGCAGATCTACGAGTGCTTCACCGAGGACGACAGCCGAGGGGGGCATGACGGCTCAGGAGACCATGGACCCGACGACCGGCTTGGTAAGCAGTGCCGACTGGTTCCGCGCGATCCCCGGATCCAGCGTGCGTGCCACGAAGATGGCGTGCCAGATGCAGAAGACCAACACGGTCCAGATCTTGCGCGAGTGGTCGGCCGTGCCCGCCTTGTGCTCCTGGAGCAGCTTGTCGGCGTACGCCAGGTCGAGCAGCTCGCCCGCGCCGGAGGTGGCCATGACGTGCCGCGCCCACTCGTACATCTCGCCGGCCAGCCACACCCGGGTGGGCACCGGGAAGCCCAGCTTCTTCCGGCTGACGATGGCCGGCGGCACCACTTGCTGCAGGGCCTGGCGCATCGCGAACTTGGTCTGCTCCGACCGCGGCGGCAGCTTCAGGTCGACCGGGATGATCGAGGCCACGTTGAAGACCTCCTTGTCCAGGAACGGCACCCGCAGTTCGAGCGAGTGCGCCATGGACATGCGGTCGGCCTTGACGAGGATGTCGCCGCGCAGCCAGGTGTAGAGGTCGACGTACTGCATCGTGGTCACGTCGTCGAGGTCGGGAACCTCGGCGTAGATCGGCGCGGTGACGTCGGTGTAGCGGACCGACGGGTCGTAGCGCCGCAGCAGCTTCTGCTTCTCGGCCTCGGTGAACATCCGGGCGTTGCCGTAGTAGCGGGCCTCGATCGGGGTGGTGCCGCGCTCGAGGAAGCTCTTGCCCTTGACGCCCTGCGGGATGACCTTCGAGACGGCCCGGAGACCCTTCTGCACCGGGTCGGGCAGGTCGTTGACCATCGCGAGGGACAGCGGCTCACGGTAGATCGTGTAGCCGCCGAAGAACTCGTCGGCGCCTTCGCCGGACAGGACCACGGTGACGTGCTCGGCGGCCTTCTTCGCGACGAAGTAGAGCGGCACGAGGGCGGGGTCGGCGACCGGGTCGTCCAGGTGCCAGACGATCTTGGGCAGCGCCGCCATCATCTCGGCCGGCCCGATCTTGGTCGGGATCGTCGTGACGTCGAGGTGGCGGGCCGAGTCCTGGGCGACGTCGATCTCGGAGTAGCCGTCGACGTCGTAGCCGACCGTGAAGGTCAGGATGTTGGGGTTGAACTCGCGGGCCAGGGCCACCACCGCGGTGGAGTCGATGCCGCTGGACAGGAACGCGCCGACCGGCACGTCCGAGCGCATGTGCATGCGTACGCTCTCGCGCAGCGTCTCGCGGATCCGCGCGTACAGCGCCTCGGGGTTGTCGGTGGGGGTCGGCCGGAACGTCGGCTGGTAGTAGCGCCGGGTACGCACTCCCTCGGCGGCCGACCACGACAGGCACTCCCCCGAGCCGATCCGCGCGATGCCCTTGTGCAGGGTGCGGGGCTCCGGAACGTATTGCAGGGTCAGGTAGTGCGACAGATTGGCGGTGTCGACCCCGTTGTCGCCGGCCTCAGCCGACGGGGCGAACGGCAACAACGCCTTCTTCTCGCTCGCCAGGTAGAGCCCGTCCGGCGTGGTGAGGTAGTGCATCGGCTTGATGCCGAAGGGGTCGCGAGCGCCGAACGCGCGCTGCTCCTGCCGGTCCCAGATGACGAAGGCGAACATGCCCCGCAGCCGGTCGAGGACCGCCTCGCCCCAGTAGTGGAAGCCCGCGACGACCGCCTCGCCGTCGCCGTTGGTCGCGAACTCGGCGCCGAACTCCCTGGCCAGCTCGTCGCGCAGCTCCAGGTAGTTGTAGATCTCACCGTTGAAGGTCAGGACATAACGGCCGTTGAGGTAGTGAATGGGCTCATGGGACAGGGCCACGTCGATGATCGACAGCCGCTTGTGGGCGAAGATCGCGTCCGCGCCGACCAGCTCCAGGCCGGTCTCGTCGGGCCCGCGGTGGTGCAGGCACTCGAGCGCCCCGGCCAGGGACTGCTCGTGCCGGTACGCGTCGCCGGTGGCGCTGAAGAAGGCAAGGATCCCGCACATGGGCACCATCTTGTCACGCGGATGATCGCGCGCGGGCCAACCCCCGGCGGGCAGACATCCGGTCGGCGATTATGCGCCGTTCAAGATCCGGGTAGGGTCGAGGCCAGGTGAACACCACAGGGAGGTACATCACCATGACCGAGGCCGACCAGGCCACCCCGGAAGCCGCCGACACCGAGGCCGGCAACGGGAAGACCAAGACCCAGCAGACCCACGACCCGGCGTACCCGGAGAAGTTCCTCGAGTTCATGCGGACCGGATGGCGGGACGCGGAGCTGGCGGTGACCGGGACCGACGGGGCGCCCAACTACGCCGCGCGCCGCGCCCGGCTGGCCGCCGCCTTCCCCGGCGAGACGCTCGTGATCCCGAGCGGCCACGAGAAGGTGCGCGCCAACGACACCGGGTACAACTACCGGCCCGGCAGCGACTTCTTCTACCTCACGGGCGAGTTCGACCCGGAGAGCGTGCTGATCGTCCGCCCCGACGGCGAGGCCACGCTGTTCGTCCGGCCGCGCTCGCCGCGCGACACCGACGAGTTCTTCAAAGACCGCATGTACGGCGAGCTGTGGATCGGCCGCCGGCACACGCTGAGCGAGAAGGCGGCCGAGCTCGGGGTCAAGACGGCCAACCTGGCCGATCTGCCCGAGGTGCTGGCCGGGCTGACCGCGAAGGGCACCCGGGTCCTGCGTGGGTTCGACCCGGGCGTGGACGCGGCCGTGCTGCCGTGGAACGCGACCGACCTCGACCGCGACCAGGAGCTGGCTTGGACGATCTCCGAGCACAAGCTGGTCAAGGACGCCTGGGAGCTCGCGCAGCTGCAGGACGCCATCGACGCCACCGTCCGCGGCTTCGAGGACGTCGCCCGCATCCTGCCGGCCGACCGGGCCGTGTCCGAGCGCCTCATCGAGGGCGTCTTCGGGCTACGGGCCCGCCACGACGGCAACGACGTCGGCTACTCGTCGATCGTCGGCAACGGCGCCCACGCCACGATCCTGCACTGGATCCGCAACGACGGGCGTACGCAGCCCGGCGATCTGCTGCTCATGGACATGGGTGTCGAGAACCGCAACCTCTACACCGCCGACGTGACCCGCACGGTGCCCGTCAACGGGCGGTTCACGCCGTTGCAGAAGCAGGTTTACGACATCGTGTACGCCTCGCAGCAGGCCGGCATGGACTTCATCAAGCCGGGCGTCAACTTCGCGGACGTGCACACGACCTGCATGCGAGTGCTCGCCGAGGGTCTGCACGACCTGGGCATCCTGCCGGTGTCGGTGGAGGAGGCGATGGAGAAGGACTCGATGCTCTACCGCCGGTGGACCCTGCACGGCTTCGGCCACATGCTCGGCATCGACGTGCACGACTGCGCCAACGCTCGCGCGGAGCACTACAACAAGGGTGAGCTGAACGAGGGCTACGTCCTGACCGTCGAACCGGGGCTGTACTTCCAGGCCGAGGACGAGCTGGTGCCCGAGGAACTGCGCGGCGTCGGCGTACGCATCGAGGACGACGTGCTCGTCACCGCCGAGGGCTCCGTCAACCTGTCCGCCGGGCTGCCCCGGACCAGCGCCGAGGTCGAGACCTGGCTGGCCGAGCAGCGAGAGGCCGGGCCGCGTCTGCCCGGCTGACGAAGCACCACGAAGGAGTACGCGTACCTCCCTGCGCGAACTCTTTTCACGAAACGCCCTCCACACCATCAACCAAGTGCCTACGCTCAGAACCGAAGGCACTCAAGGTGTGGGGGGTGTTTCGCGTGTTCATCGGACTGTTCGTGGGTCTGGGCCATCTTTTGCACATCGGCCCGTTGTGGATCCACATCGGCGGATAAACACTTGACCGCCGCCCGCCGCCGTGACGTCGAGGCTCCGGCGGCGGTCGGCTGTCCGGCGTGCCTTGTCCCGTACGACACACGCCACTGGATCAGGGTTCTCGGTCGAATCATCAGCCAAGATTCGACCGAGAACCCTGATCCAGCGCCCAAGGCGGCCAGCGGCCGGCGGCCAGCGGCCGGCGCCCAAAGCGGCCGGCGCTCAAAGTGGCGTCAGGAGACGAAGACCGTCACCGATCGCGCCGGAACTGTGAAGGATGAGCCGGCGGCGGAGGCCGAGCGGAGCGAGGCGTCCACGGATCCGGCGAGGACCGGGTGCAGCGCGTATGACCCGGTCAGCCCCGGGATCGACTGCGTCACCGATTCCGCCTTGCTGTTGAAGATCACCACATACCGCCCAAAATGGCCATCCAGCCCTCGGGCGTCGAGAGACATCACGATCACTCCGGCCTGCGCGGCCGAGGTTCCTGACACCGGGAACGAGACGCGCTCCTGAACGGCGGCCGCCGTCGGCAGGCTGAACACCGGCGAGGACGACCGGATCCGCAGCAGTTCGGCGTACCGGGCCGCGGCCAGGTTGATCACGTCGCAGGACGGCACCAACGCTGGATCGGCCAGCAGCGGCCGGGCGTAGTCCCAGCGCGAGGAGTTGTCCGCCGCCGGCGGCAGGCCCCGGCCGAACCCGTTGCCCGCCGAGCAGTCCCACTCGACCGCGTTGAACCAGTCGCCGGAGTTGTAGGAGTTCTTGTCCAGCGACTTGGACCGCAGCCGATCGGAGCCGAAGGTCACGAACCCGGTCCCTTGGGAGAACGCCACCGTCGACAGGGCGAGGATCTGCATCCGGGCGCGATCCACCGCCGAGGTGGACCGCGGCAGCTTGTACGCGAGCGCGTCGTACAGGATCTCGTTGTCGTGGGCGTCCACGTAGGTGACCGCCTCCGACGGAGAGGCCGCGTAGCCCGCCGGGGTTCCGTTGTAGGAGACCTGGTCGCCGCGCACGAGCGTGCCCGACGAGTCGCGGAACGTGTAGGAAGACAGGTTCCCGGCCAGCCCCAGCTGGATCAGATCCTGTGCGTGCAAGAGCGCGGGCAGGTCGGAAGAGGAGCCGAGGCCCGAGGCGAAGCCTTGGATGCCGGGGTTCGCGTCGAACGGCCCGCCACCGCGTACGGCGTCGCGCAGCCGGTCGGTGAAGGTGCCGATGCCGGTTCCCGCCATGTTCCGCTGGGTTGCCTGGACGAACCGGGCGTTGTTCGCGACCTCCCCGAAGTCCCAGCCCTCGCCGTAGAGCAGGATCGACTTCCCGTCGACCCCGTCGTGCGAAACCGTCAGCGCGTCCAACGCCTGACGCACGGCGAGGATGTTCGCGCGCGGGTGGTGACCCATGAGGTCGAACCGGAATCCGTCCACCTTGTACTCACGTGCCCAGGTGACGACCGAGTCGACCACGAGTTTGCCCATCATGGCGTGTTCCGGCGCCGTGTTGGCACAGCAGGTGGAGGTCGCCACCGTGCCGTCGTCGAGCAGCCGCTGGTAGTACCCGGGCACGATCTGGTCCAGGATCGAACCCGGCGCGACCCCCGACGCGGAGGTGTGGTTGTAGACGACGTCGGCCACTACGCGCAGCCCGGCGTTGTTCACGCCCTGCACCATGCGCCGGTATTCCAGCGTCCGGTCGGCGGGCGACACGGCGTATCCGCCCTCGGGGACGGTGTAGTGCAACGGGTCGTAGCCCCAGTTGTAGCCGTCGGTGTCGCGTACCGCCGCCACGCAGGCCTGCTGCTGGTCGGAGTCCGCCGGCAGCGACGCCAGATCACAAGCCGGGGTCGCCTGTGCCGACCGCTCCTCGGGGGTGGTGGCGAAGTCGAACGTCGGCAGTAGGTGCAGGTGCGTCACGCCCGCCGCCGACAGATCCCGCAAGTGCGACATCCCGGCCGAGGACGAGTCCGCGAAGGCGAGATACGTCCCGCGCGAGGCAGGCGCGACGGTGGTATCGGTGATGGAGAAGTCCCGCACCGACACCTCCTGGATCTGCGGCCGCCCGGTCACCGCGGGTTTGCGCAGCGAGTCCCAGCCGGCCGGCTTCTGCTCGCTGAGCGACACGATCTGGCTGGCGGTCGAGTTGACGGCCAGCGCCAGCGAGTAGGGATCGGTGACGCTCGCTGTGACGAAGGCATGCGACGCGGGTTGCCACGCGTCCACCCGGAACCGGTAGAACTTCCCCTTCCAGGCCAGTGGCCCGGTCGCCCGCCAGACACCGGTCGCGTCGTCCCGCTTCATCGGGACCAGGGTCGGCGTACCGGTCGGCGTCGCCATCAGCTCAAGCTGGACGCTGCGGGCAGTCGGCGCCCAGACCGAGATCCGCGTCTGGTCGCGCGTCAGGACCGGCCCCAGCTTCACGCCGGTCGCGGCGGCGTACACGTCGTCGAGGACGCCCGGCGCCTGCACGCCGGTCGCCGACAACAGGTTGCCCTCGTGGTCGCTCTCGGTCACGACCAGCTGCGCGGTCAGCGCGGCCTTGATCTTCTTCAGGTCCGCGCTCAAGCCGAACGAGTGGTACGCCCAGAGGTGCGGATAGGCGGCGCGTTGTGCTTCGGTGAGCCCGTCGGCCCGCGCGCTCAGCCGGATCGTGGTGTAGTCGCCGGTGAGGCGCCCGTCGGCCACGCCCAACCCGCCGTTCGGGGCGATGACGAGGTCGTAGACCTTGCCGTCGGTGTCGCCCTTGTTCCACACGATGGTGGACCGGTCGATCCACTGGGCGTAACTGTGCCCGAGGTCGATGTCCTTCGGCGCGCTCTTCACCCCGGGCCGCAGATATCCCGGCGTCTGCTGCTGGAGCCACACTTCGTTGCCACTCGTGGCGAAGGTCAGCTTCTGGTCGGCCGGGAGATCCTTCTCGTCGCCGTTGTGCACGATGTAACTCAGCGCGGTGGCCGCCTCGGCCAACGGCACTCGCCAGTACGCGCCGTAGGCGTCCGTTCCGGTGGGCGGCATCGGCGAGCCCCAGTCGGTCGGGCCGGCCGCGCCGTCCCAGAGGTGCAGACCCCAGCCGGTGTAGTCGCCGTTCGTCCGCCGGTAGTGCAGCACCGCCACGTGCGAGGCGGCCGCTTCGGTGGCGTACACGGCGTTCTCGCCGCTGGTCACGAAGGCGTCGGCGCCCTGCGTCGGGTCGACCGACTGGTCCGCCCCGGGGTCCTTGGCGTCTCCGTTGTGGACGATGAAGTTGACCACCTTGGTGGGGTCGGTCAGCGGCACGTTCCAGTACGCCCCGAACGCGTCCGTCCCGGTGGGCGGCATCGGATTGGCCCAGTCGACGGAGATCCCGAGGCCGTCGCCCCACAGGTGCAGGCCCCACCCGGCGTAGTTCCCGTCGGCCCGGTGGTAGTGGATCGTCTGGTAGCCCAGCGCCGCCGCCGGCGACGAGTAGATCGTGGCGTCGCCCTGTTTGAGCCAGACCTCGCCGACGCGGCTGGGGTCGAGGCTGCGATCCGCCTCGACGTCCTTGGCGCCTTGGGAGTTCACGACGAGGAAGCCCACGTTCGTCGCCCCCGGTCTCACCTTGACCCAGGCGAACCGCCCGTAGGAGTCCTCCCCGGCGAACGGCTGCCCCACCGGCCAATCGTGCTGCGACGACGAGTCGGAGTCGCCCCAGTTGTAGAGACCCCAGCCGGCATAGTCGCCGTCCGTACGCCGATAGTGGACGAGGACGTACTCCCGTTGCGCGCCTTGGACCGGGGTGGCCACCGTGATCTGGGTCGTGTCGCTCGCCTTCACTCCCCCACTGTCCACGACCGCCCGGTACGCGATCGGCGTCGTCCCGCCGAGCCCGGTCAGGTCGTGGTAGACGGTGTAGCGGCCGTCGGCGTCCGGCTGCGTGGCGGTGCCCAGCGCCTGCCAGCGACCGCCGGCGACCTGCGCGGAGAAGCTGACCGTCGCGGTCGGCGACGCGTTGCCGACGGTGGCGCTGACCTTGGCGATGGTGGGCACCTTCGCCCCGTCACCGGGCGAGCTGACGGTGATCGTCGGCGTCCCGGACACCACGCCGAGCTGATTCGAGGCCTGCAGCACCACCGACGACAGCGGCGGGATGGTCACGGTGACCTGCCCGTCCCCGTCAGAGGCCGGGCCGTCGGCGAGGCTCGGGTAGATCTGGCCGAACCGGGTGCCGGGAGCCGAGGAGGTCGACAGGGTCACCGTCTGCGCCTGCGTCGACGAGTTCATTGCGACGAGGTATTCCACCTGCTCACCGGAGTCGACCCGGCTGAACGCGAAGACTCCACCGCCCGCGTAGCGGACTTTCTGCGTACCAGTCGCCAACGCGGGATGAGCCGCGCGGAGCCGGCTGAGGGCCGCGATGGTCTGGTAGAGCGGATGCGTGGTCTCGTAGTTGTCCTGAGCGTGCGTGCGATCGGTGCCGAGCAGGTCGTCGTCGAGGTAGTCGGTGGTCTTGCTGGCGAACATGTCCTGGCGGGCGTCCTTGTCGCCGCCAGGGCCGGTGAAGCCCTGCTCGTCGCCGGAGTAGACGACCGGCTGCCCGCGGGTGAGGAACATCAACTCGTGGGCGAGCTTGTCGCGGTCGAGGTAGGTCGAAGCGTCCACACCGGACTTGGTAATGAAGGAGCCGATCCGGCCCATGTCGTGGTTGCCGAGGAAGGTCGGCAGCGCGTTCGCGTCGGTGCCGGGCGCGGTGTAGTACGGGTCCATCCCGTAGAGGTCGGCCAGGCCCTGGCCGCTGCCGCCGGTGACGAAGCCCTGCGCGGCGGCCTGGAAGCCGAAGTCGAGCGTGGCGGGCAGCTTGCCCTGGCGCACGAAGGTCGACGCGTACGCCGCGTCGGCGCTGTAGACCTCGCCGAACATGAAGAAGTTCGGTTTGCCGTGGTCCCTGGCGTAGCTCGTGACGCCCTGGCTGAACTGCGGCCAGAAGGCCATGTCGACGTGCTTGACGGTGTCGAGCCGGAACCCGTCGACGCCGGTGGTCCCGATCCAGTCCTGGTAGATCTTCGTCATCCCGGCGACGACCTCGGGTCGCTCGGTCCACAGGTCGTCCAGCCCGTAGAAGTCCCCGTACGCCGAGTTTTCGCCGGAGAACGTCGAGTCGCCGCGGTTGTGGTACATCGACGGATCGTTGAGCCAGGCCGGTTTCTTCACCGTACGGTCGGCCGCCGTCGCGAAGACCGGCGTGTAGGGGCCGGCCGTCCCGTCGACCTTCGGGAAACCCTGCGTGCCGTCGGCGTAGTTCGCGTCCTCGAAGGACCGGCCCTGCGCGTCGGTGTAGGGGCTGGTCTTCTTGTCCACGTAGGCGTACTTGTTCTCGGCGTACTGGAGGACGTCGGCGGTGTGGTTGACGATGACGTCGAGGTAGATCTTCATCCCCCGGTCGTGCGCCTTCTGCACGAGGCGCTTGAGGTCGGCGTTCGTCCCGAAGTGCGGGTCGACCTGGGTGAAGTCGGTGATCCAGTAGCCGTGGTAACCCGCCGAATCACCTTGGACCGGGCGGTTCTTGAAGACCGGCGCGAGCCAGATCGAGGTCGTGCCGAGGCCCTGGATGTAGTCCAGCTTGTCGATCACGCCTTGCAGGTCGCCACCGTGGTAGAAGCCCTTGTCCGCCGGGTCGTAGCCGGTCTTCGTCCGGTCGCCGGTGTACCCGCCCTTGTCGTTGGACAGGTCGCCGTTGGCGAAGCGGTCGGGCAGGACGAAGTAGAACTGCTCCGCCCTCTTCGGCGCCGCGAGCTGTGCGGGCGCCGGCTGCTCGGCGGCGGCTTGAGCCGGCAACGGTGGCACCACGGTCATCGGGAGGATCAGGGCAAGCGGCAGCAACCTGCGGAGATTCATCGCGTACCTCGGGGGCTCGGTGGCACACATCACTGCGAAGCGTCCGCCGCAACATACGCGTTACTGAAAGCTCACCGCAAGACTTGTCCGTCCACGGCAGGCTGTGCTGCAAGATCTTGCAATGCTTACCGAGTCTGCGACTCCCAGGTGCCGTCGATCCACGTCGGTTCGCCGTCGAGCATGGGCGCCATCACCGTGCGCCACCATTCGTCCTGCTGAGGGTCGTCAGCGAGGGCGACGTACTGCTCTTTGCTCTCGAATTGGACGGCCATCACGATCGTCTGGCCGTCGTCGGCGCGCAGCAGGTCGCCACGCACGTAACCAGGCACCTTGCGCTGGTCGTCCCACTCCTTCTCGGCGCGGACGACCTCGTCGTAAGGGACCTTGAGTTTGCCGATCATCACAGTGCCGTACATACCTCTATTTTGCGTGATCATTGCGTCAGCCATGCTGTTTCACGCGGCGAAATGTCCGCCGAAACAGCATGGCTGACGCAATGATCAGGCGCCCGGCGTCACCACGTGCGGCCGGTCAGCCGCTCGTAGGCCGCGACATAGCGATCGCGCGTGGCCTCCACGATGTCGGGCGGAATCGACGGCCCGGGGGCGGTCTTGTTCCAGCCGAGGCCGACGGCCCAGTCCCGCAGGGGCTGCTTGTCGAAGCTGTCCTGGACCTTGCCCGGCAGGTAGTCGTCGGCCGGCCAGAAGCGCGCGCAGTCCGGCGTCAGCACCTCGTCGGCCAGCACCAGCTGGCTGGAGGAGTCCCACCCGAGTTCGATCTTGGTGTCGGCGATGAGGATTCCGCGCTCGGCAGCGATCTCCGAACCCCGGCGGTAGACGGCGAGCGTGATGTCCCGCAGCTGCTCCGCGGTCGCCTCACCGACGGTCGCGACCACCTCGGCGAAGGTCATCGGCTCGTCGTGTTCGCCCACCGCGCCCTTGGTCGACGGCGTGAAGATCGGCTCGGCGAGCTGTGAGCTCTCCACCAGACCCGGCGGCAACGTGATCCCGGAGACGACGCCGGTCGCCTCGTAGTCGCGCAGGCCCGACCCGGTGAGATAGCCCCGCGCGACGCACTCGACCGGCACCATCTTCAGCCGGCGGCAGCGGATCGCCCGACCGGCGAACTCCGGCGGCACGTCCTGCGAGATCACGTGGTTCGGCACCAGGTCGGCGACCTGCTCGAACCACCACAGCGACAGCTGGGTCAGAATGGCGCCCTTGTCCGGGATCGGCGTCGGCAGGATGACGTCGAAGACCGACACCCGGTCGGAGGCGACGAGGATCAGGTCCTCGCCGTCGGCGTACAGATCCCTGACCTTGCCCGAGTGCAGCAGCTCCACGGGAAGATCCTACGGTCGAGCCAACTCCGCGATGTCCGCGGGCGTCACCCGGCAGCAGCCGCCCAGCCAGTCCGCGCCCCAGGACGGCGCCTCGGCCAGCCACTTCCCGGCCTCGCCGGTCCACTCCCGCGCGGTCGCGTCCCACTCCTCGCCACTGTTCGGGTACGCGATGAGCGGCTTCCCGCTCACCGCTCGCGCGGTCGCCAACGCGGGCGCGACGTCGGCGGGGTCGCAGCAGTTCACCCCGACGGCGACGATCCCGTCGACGCCACGGACGAGGGAGAAGGCCTCGGCCAGCGGCTGACCGGCCCGGGTGGTGTCCCCGGCGACGGTGAACGACAGCCAGGCCGGTACGCCGATCCCGTCGAGCGCGATCAGCAGCGCCTCCGCCTCGACGAGGTCCGGCACAGTCTCGACGGCGAAGAGGTCGGGGCCGGCCGCGGCCAGCACCTCCAGCCGCGGACGGTGGAAGCGGACGAGGTCGTCGACGCTGAGACCGTAGTTCCCGCGGTACTCCGACCCGTCGGCGAGCATGGCGCCATAGGGGCCGACCGAGGCCGCCACCAGGGCGTCGGCGCCCGTCTCCGCGCTCGCCTGACGGGCCAGCGTGACGCTGCGAGTCAGCAGCCGCTCGGTCTCGGCCCGGTCGATGCCGCTGCGGGCGAAGCCGTCGAAGGTGGCTTGATAGCTGGCGGTGGTGCTGACCGTCGCCCCGGCCCGGAGGAACGCCGCGTGCGCGTCGACGATCGCCTGGGGCTCGTCCCGGAGCAGGCGAGCCGACCAGAGGTGATCGCTGAGGTCGTGCCCGTTGGCGGCCAACTCCGTCGACAGGCCGCCGTCGATGATCCGGCTGGGCCGCCCGGCCGGACGATCGCCGGTCACGCGGGCGCTCCTTCGAACTTGGCGACGATCTCGGCCAGCCATTCACGGTTCCAGGTCAGCTCGCCGCTGGCCAGGTCCTCGATCATCCCGCGGACGAAGGCGAGTTCGGCGGCGGTGACACTGTGGGCGTACTCGTCCTCGACGACGAACAGCCGGGGCAGGCCCATCTCCTCGCTGCGCCGCAGGCCGGCGGCGTACTGGTCGAGGCGGTCCTGCAGGAGCCGCGCGCGCTTCTCCAGCTGCTCCCGGGCGTCCGCCGGGTCGAGGATCATGACGAAGGCCAGCGCCGCCGGGAACTCGGGGAACTCCCGAGCCGGGGTGGCGAGCATCGACCGCAGCCAGGTCGCCTGGGTCTCCCGGCCGGCGTCGGTCAGCTCGTAGACCGTGCGCTCGGGCCGGCCGGAGTCCCGCGTGGTGTGCCGCACCTGGATGTAGCCGTCCCGGGCCAGCCGCTCGATCGCCTGGTAGACGCTGTTGCGCTGGGCGACGTTGACGACCTCGTCCTTGCGGCGGCCCTTGATCTTCTGCTGCATCCCGTACGCGTGCATGGGCTCCTCGGCCAGCAAGGACAAGATCACCATCGCCAGCGGGGAGCGCCGTTCTGCCATGGATCACATCGTACGGCCTTGACCGCGAGATAGTCATTCCATGTATAGTCATTACATGACTAAAAGCAGAACCGCAGCCGTCATCGGCGGTGGCGTCGCCGGTCCCGTCACCGCGATGGCGCTCCGCCGGGCCGGCATCGAGGCGACCGTCTTCGAGGCGTACGCCCACGGCGCCGAAGGCGTCGGCTCCTTCCTCACCGTGGCGGTCAACGGTCAACGTGCCCTCCGGGAGCTGGAGCTGCTGGACGTGGTCCGCCGGCACGGGTTCGACTGCCCCCGGTTCGAGTTCGTCTCCGGCAAGGGCAAGCCGCTGGGCGGTTTCCCGGCCGCGCCGGAACGCACCGCCGACGGCCTGACCAGCCGTACGCTGCGCCGGACCGACCTCTACACGGCATTGCGCGACGAAGCGCTGCGACGAGGGGTCCCCATCGAATACGGCAAGCGCCTGGTGACCACCGAGCGCACGAGCGACGGGGTCACCGCGGTCTTCGCCGACGGCTCCCGGTTCACCGCCGACATCCTCGTCGGAGCCGACGGCCTGCTGTCGCGTACGCGAGACCTGATCGACCCGGCCGCGCCGAAGCCGCGGTACGTCCCGCTGCTGAACACCGGCGGTTTCACCCGGGCGGCGGTGCCCGGAGACCCCGGCACGATGGTGATGTACTTCGGCCGCGACGCCTTCTTCTGCCACATGCTCGCCCCGGACGGCGTCGTCTGGTGGTTCGCCAATGTGCCGCAGGTACGCGAACTGAGCCCGGCCGAGCTGGCCGCGATCACGCCCGACCAGTGGCGACGGCGGCTGATCGAGACCTTCGCCGTGGACACGACCCCGGCACGCGCCGTCGTCGAGGCGACCGAACAGGTCGCCCAGCCCTGGAACACCTACGACTTTCCCAGCGTCCCCACCTGGCACGACGATCGGATGGTGCTCGTCGGGGACGCCGCCCACGCCGCCTCGCCGACCTCGGGCCAGGGCGCGTCGCTGGCGATCGAGGACGCGCTGGTGCTCGCCAAGTCGTTGCGGGACGCGCCCGACGCGGCCACTGCGTTCCCGGCGTACGAGCGGGAACGGCGGGAGCGAGTCGAACGCGTCGTGGCCGAGGCGAAGAAGCGCAGCGCCGACAAGATGCCCGGGCCGATCGGCCGAGTCGTCCGGGACCTGGTGCTGCCGTTGGTGTTCGCCCGGCGTGCCAAGTCCGGCGGCGACGACTGGGTCCTGTCCCACGAGATCCACTGGGCATGAGAAAGGCGCCGGCCACGGCCGGCGCCTTTCTCAGACGAGCGTCAGGACCACTTCGGCACGGTGGTCTTCTTGTCCTTCGCCGATCCGGTCATCTTCGACTTGCCCAGCCAGAGGAAGCACCGGACGTTGTTGTTCCCGGCCGACCAGTACTTCTTCGAGGTGGCCCAGGCGATCTCGCTGTAGCTCTTGTCGAACTGGCTGCCCGAGATCCCCATGTACGCCGCCGCGACCTCGTCGCACTTCTCGTGCAGGACGTCCCAGCCCGCGTCGGTCGACGGGTACGCCACCCCGGCCGCCGGCTCGAACGAGCCGACGTACTCGCTGTTGTGCGAGGTGCTGCAGGCGACCTCGGCCATGGTCAGGTCGCCGCCGCTCTCGGTCGCGGTGAAGCAGCCCAGCGGCAGCTTGTCGACGCCGTCCTTGATGGCGGCCGTCCGGGACTTGGTCTCGGCGTTCTCCAGGTCGGCCAGCTCGATGACGTCGCAGGCGAACCAGTGCGCGCCGCCCTTCCAGGCCGCGCTGGACGGGGTCACGAGCTTCAGCTCCACCCGCAGGTCGCGCCAGTCCTGGCCGAGGACCTTGTTCGCCTGCTCCTCGCAGGTGTTGAAGGCGTCCGCGGCGTCCTTGGAGTCCGTCTCCGGCGGCGTCGAGGCGCTCGCGGCGGAGCCGCTGAACTCGCCGACGTAGACCGTCTCGGTCTCGTGGCTCTTCGTGCAGTCGACCACCGCGAACTCGGTCGCCTTCACGGACGCGTCAGTCTCGCGGGCGTGACAGCCGAGGTCGGGAACGAAGCTCTTCGGCGCGGGCAACGCCGACCAGTCGTTGGCCAGATCGCCGTCGGTGCCGGACAGCGCGCTGCAGCCGGACAAGCCCAGCCCGGCCGCCAGCACGAGCGTGATGGTCGCGATGCCACGCCTGTGTTTCATGAAAGGGCCCCTCCCCAGGTTGTCCTCGTGCAGGGCAGTCTAGGTCAGCCGCGCACGTGCCCCACCCCGACCCCGGGGAGGGTGCAGGATAGGGGTCGTGCGTTCGCCTGTCTACGCTCCGAACGGAGTGGTCGCGACCAGCCAGCCGCTGGCGGCTCAGGCCGGGCTGGCCATGCTGCGGGAAGGCGGGACCGCCGTCGACGCCGCGGTCGCCGCGGCCATCGCCCTCGCCGTCGTGCAGCCCGGCTCCAACGACCTTGGCGGCGACCTCTTCGCCCTGGTGTGGGACGGCAAGCAGCTGCACGGCCTCAACGCCTCCGGCCGGTCGCCCGCCGCGCTGACCCACGACCTCATGGTCGCCTCCGCGCAACCGCCCACGCCCGCGCTCGGCGGCGCGCAGGCCGCTGCCGCCATCGCTCCCCCGGCCCGGGGGTGGCTGCCGGTCACCGTCCCCGGCGCTCCCGCCGGGTGGGCCGATCTGCACGCGCGGTTCGGCCGGCTGCCGTTCGAACGGCTTTTCGACGACGCCATCCGGTACGCCGAGAGCGGCTTTCCCGTCTCGCCGGCGACTGCCCGGAACTGGGCCGCTGCGGTACGCGTACAAGCCGGATTGGCCGATGACGCGTGCGCGCACTGGGCGCGGACGTTCACCCTCGACGGCCGGGCGCCCACGGCCGGGGAGCGGTTCGCGAACCCGGGCGCGGGACGGGCCTTGCGGTTGATCTCAGGCTCGCACGCGCGGGACTTCTACTCCGGTGAGCTGGCGGCGGCGATGGTCCGCCACGCCTGGAACACGGCGGGCCTGTTGACCGGCGACGACCTGGCGAGCCACGAGTCGACCTGGGTCGAGCCGATGAGCGCGCGTTACCACGGCTACGAGGTGCACGAACTGCCGCCCAACGGGCAGGGTGTGGCCGCGCTTCAGGCCTTCGCGCTGCTCGACGGGCTGCCCGGCACCCCCGGTACGCACCAGCAGGTCGAGGCGATGAAGCTGGGTTTCGCGGACGCGCACGCCTACGTGGCCGATCCCGCGTTCGGCGCCCTCCCAGACCTGCTGGATCCGTCCTACCTGGACGGCCGGCGGGCGCTCATCGGGGACCGGGCGGCCGTTCCCCCGCCCGGCGATCCGATGCGCGGCGGGACGGTCTACCTCGCGACGGCCGACTCCGGCGGCATGATGGTCTCGCTGATCCAGTCGAACTACATGGGGTTCGGCTCGTTCGTCACCATCCCGGAGTACGGCTTCAGCCTCCAGAACCGGGGAGCGGGCTTCAGCCTCGACCCGTCACATCCGAACGTGGCGGCCGGGCGCAAACGCCCGTTCCACACCATCATCCCCGGCTTCCTGAGCCGTGACGGCGCACCCGTCGGGCCGTTCGGCGTCATGGGCGGGCACATGCAACCCCAGGGACACCTGCAACTGGTGACGGCCACCGTCGACGGCGGTCTCGATCCGCAGGCGGCGTTGGCCCAGCCGCGCTGGTACTGGGCCGGCGACCTCGACGTGCTCGTCGAGCCCTCGTTCGACCCGTCGATCGTCGCCGACCTGTCGGCTCGCGGGCACCGGGTCCGCGTGACCTCCGACGTCGGCCTCTTCGGCATGGGCCAGGCCATCTGGCGTACGCCCCACGGCTACGTCGCTGGGTCCGAACCCCGGGCGGACGGGCAAGCCGCGCCCTGCTGACCCTGCACCCCTCTCCGGACGCCGCGCGTTCCAGGCTCGCCTGCGCGTTATCCGGGGCCGCCGCGCTTTATCCGGGGCCGCCCGCTTTATCCGGCTGGCGCCTGCTTTATCCGGCTGGCGCCTGCGCGATATCCGGGATAACGCGGTCTCGAGGCTGCCCCAATACCGCGTTATCCCGGATAACGCGCCACGCCGATAACGCGCCACGCCGCCACGCCGCCACGCCGCGCAGGCCACCGCGCCATGCCGCCACGCGGAGCACCGAACGTTGCACGCGGGTTGTCGCGATGTTGCGTACGAATATCTAAGTATTGCGTTCTCATGTCGGCCACTGGCATGATGGCCCGGCGGCCGGGCGTCGCCGCAATCCCTGTCCACATTCGACACAAGGGAGCGCCATGACGGTCACACGCAGGCAAGTCCTGGCAACCGCGACGGCAACCGCGACGGCAACCGCGACGGCGGCCGCGGCCGGTGCGGCGGCGGGAACGGCGGCCGGGGCCACGGAGGCGACCGTGGCGGCAGCCGCCAGCCCGCCCGGCGACGTCGTCGGCAAGATCACGGTGGGCTACCAGGGCTGGTTCGCCGCGGCCGGGGACGGCTCGCCGATCAACGGCTGGTGGCATTGGGCGCAGAACTGGGGGCAGACGCCGTCGCCGTCCAACAACTCGATCGTCTCCTGGCCCGACGTACGCGACTACACGCGGACCTATCCCACGGCGTGGGCGAACCTCGGCAACGGGCAGCCCGCCGCCTTGTTCTCCCACTACGACCAGCAGACGGTCGACACGCACTTCCAGTGGATGCGCGACAACGGCTGCGACACCGCGGCGCTGCAACGCTTCAATCCGTTCGGCGGCGAGGGCGCGATCCGGGACGCGATGGCGGCCAAGGTGCGCACCGCCGCCGAAGCCACAGGCCGGAAGTTCTACGTGATGTACGACGTCACCAACTGGACGAACATGCAGTCGGAGATCAAGACCGACTGGACGCAGAAGATGTCGGCGCACACCGCGTCGGGGGCGTACGCCCGCCAGAACGGCAAGCCGGTCGTGTGCGTCTGGGGCTTCGGCTTCAACGACGACGGCCGCCCGTTCAGCGCGGCGGCCTGTCTCGACGTCGTGACCTGGTTCAAGAATCAGGGGTGTTACGTCATCGGCGGCGTGCCGACCTACTGGCGTCAGGGCATCAACGACTCCCGGGCGGGCTACTTCGACGTCTACACGGCGTTCCACATGATCTCGCCGTGGATGGTCGGGCGGACCGGCACTCTGGACGGGCTGGACTGGTTCTACACCAACGTGAACCTGGCCGATCAGGCCGAGTGCAACGCCCGTGGCATCGACTACCAGCCCTGCGTCATGCCGGGCGACCTGTCGTCGCACGCCCGCCGCCACGGCGACTTCTACTGGCGGCACCTCTACAACATGATCCGGCTGGGCGCGCAGGGCCTCTACGTCTCGATGTTCGACGAGTACAACGAGGGCAACCAGATCGCGAAGACCGCCGAGTCGGCGGCGTACATCCCGGCCGGGTCGAGTTTCGTGACGCTGGACGAGGATGGCACCGCCTGCTCGTCCGACTACTACCTGCGGATCACCGCCGACGGCGGCAAGATGCTCAAGGGGCAGCTTCCGCTCACTGCGACGAGGCCGACCCAGCCCGTCCTCGGCACACCGCCGCCGACCGGCAACCTGGCGAGGGGCAAGCCGGCCAGCGAGAGCAGCCACAACCAGGGCTACGTCGCGGGCAACGCCGTCGACGGCGACCAGAACAGCTACTGGGAGAGCGTCAACAACTCGTTCCCGCAGTGGGTACAGGTGGACCTCGGCGCGGCAGCCGCGGTCAACCGCGTCGTCCTCAAGCTGCCGACCGGCTGGGGCGCGCGTACGCAGACCCTCCAGATCAGCGACGGGTCGACCGGGGCAGCCCTGGCGAACGGCTCCTACCTGTTCGACCCGGCGAGCGGCAACACGGTGCCGGTCACCTTCGCCACCAAGACCGTCCGATACGTCCGCGTGACGATCTCGGCCAACACGGGCTGGCCTGCGGCGCAGCTGTCGGAACTCGAGGTCTACGGCACTAGCGGCGGCGACACCCAGGCGCCCAGCGCTCCGGCCGGTCTGACCGTCACCGGGAAGACCGCCACCAGCGTCTCGCTCTCCTGGTCGGCGTCGACCGACAACGTCGGCGTCACCGCGTACCAGGTCCGCCAGGGCGGCACCGTCGCCACGACCGTCGCCGGGACGAGTGCCACCGTCACCAATCTCAGCCCGGGCACCGCGTACAGCTTCACCGTCACGGCGCAGGACGCCGCGGGCAACACGTCAGCCGCGTCCAACGCGGTCAGCGTCACGACCGACGCTGCGCCGGCCACGAACCTGGCTCGGGGCAAGGCCACCGCCGAGAGCAGCCACACGCAGAGTTACGGTTCCGGCAACGCCGTCGACGGCAACACCGGCACCTACTGGGAGAGCGCCAACAACGCGTTCCCGCAGTGGCTTCAGGTCGACCTCGGCGCGGCCACGACGATCAGCCGCGTGGTGCTCAAGCTGCCGTCGACCTGGGAGACCCGCACACAGACCCTGGCGATCCAGGGCAGCGTCGCCGGCTCGTCGTTCACGACGCTCGCGAGCGGCGGCTACACCTTCAATCCGGCCACCGGCAACACGGTCACCGTCACGTTCGGGGCGGCGAGCGCCCGCTACGTGCGGATCCAGGTCACGGGCAACACCGGCTGGCCGGCGGGTCAGGTTGCCGAGCTGGAGGTGTACGCCTGAAGCAGCGCTCGGTGCCGGCCGTCCTGCGCCGGCACCGAGCGAATCGGTCAGGTGGCCGCGGAGACCAGTTTGTCGATGGCCGCGACCAGCTCGGGCGCCTCGGGCTCGACCCGCGGGCTGAATCGGGCGACGACCGTGCCGTCCGCGTCGACGAGGAACTTCTCGAAGTTCCAGCGGATGTCGCCGACGTGCCCCTCGGCGTCGGCGACCCGGGTCAGCTGGTCGTAGAGCGGGTGCCGGCCGTCCCCGTTGACCTCGACCTTCTCGGTCATCGGGAAGGTGACGCCGTAGGTCGCCGAGCAGAACTCAGCGATCTCCTCGGCGGTCCCCGGCTCCTGGCCGCCGAACTGGTTGCAGGGCACCCCGATGACGGTCAGCCCGGGAGTGCCGGCCGCGATGCGCTCGAGCCCGGCGTACTGCGGGGTGAGCCCGCACCGGGAGGCCACGTTGACGATCAGGGCCGGCTTGCCGCGGTGGCGGGCCAGCTCGCCGGGCTGCCCGGCCAGGGAAGAGATCTCGATGTCGAAGACGGACATGCCGGCGAGCCTATCTCGCCGGCAGGTCCGATGATCCGCTCCCGGGGCGTTACTTGGGCAGGTTGGTGCCGCGCTTGCCCTTGGCGGTGCCGGTCATCGACTTCGTCTCGCCGTACCAGAGGAAGCAGTGGACGTCCTGGCGGCCGGAGGCGGCGTAGTCCTCGTTGTAGGAGAACCAGACGTAGGTGCCAGTGAGGTAGCGCACCTGGGCGACGGTCACGCCGAGATACGGCGCGGCCAGCGAGCGGCACTTCGTGTGGTACGCGGCGTACTGCGCGGAGGTCTTCGGCCGGGTCTGGCTGAGCGCGGTGAAGGTGCCGACGTACTCGCCGTTGTGCTTGGTGGCGCAGCCGACCTCCCGGGACTCGTCGTTGGCGAAGTTCATGCACCTGATCGGGTAGGTGAAGTCCTTCAGGCTGCCTTCACGGGTCTCGTCGTCGAAGGAGTACCAGTCGACCTGCTGGAGTTCGCAGCGGTACCACTTGCGCCCGGCCGCCCAGGCGGTGCTGTTCGGCAGCACGACGTTGAGGTCCAGCCGCACGTCGTACCAGGCATGCCCGACGTATGCGCTGGCCTGCTTGCTGCATTCGGCGTACGCCTCGGCCTGGGCGGCGGCCGCCGCGCCGGTCGCGTTCTTCTGCAGCGTCGGCGGCGAGCTGAGCGCGGCGGAGGCGCCGGTGAACTCGCCGATGTACACGATTTCCCGGTTGTGCGTGCCGCTGCACGGCACCATCGTCTCGGTGACCGGGTTGACCTGCTCCTGCGTGGCGGATCGGCAGTCGCCGACCTTCGCCTGGACCTCCTGGGCCGCGGGCGGCATCGACCACTCGTTGGCCAGCTTCCCGTCGACCCCGCTGGGCAGGCCGCAGCCCGCCAGTCCCATCAGCACCGCCGCGGCCGTCACACCCGCCAGCAGCCATCGCCGCCGCGCGTACGCCTGGCGGCCCGTCCGAGAGGCTCCCCCGCTTGTCATGAAACTCCTCCCCAAAAGTCTGCGGACGGCAGTCTAGAGCTCAGCCCAGGCCGGGGACGATCGGCTATTCGGCCGTCACGAACTCGATCCGGTTCCCGTGGCAGTCGTTGGTGTGGAACCGCCGTAGGCCCGGCTGCTCGGCGGGGTCGGCCCACACGACGGGGTAGCCCGCCGCGGTGAGCCGGGCGGCCAGTCCGTCGAGGTCGGCGCAGGTGAGGGCGGGGTGGGCCTTGCGGGCCGGCCGGAAGTCGTCTTCCACCCCGAGGTGCAGCTCGGCCCCCTCGGCGTCGACGAACCAGCAGCCGCCCCGGACGGCCAGCAACGGCGGCTTCGGCTTCTCGGTCATCCCGAGCACACCCACGTAGTAGGACCGGAGGGCCTCTTCGCTGTCGCGCGGACAGGCGATCTGAACGTGATGCAGCATGATCCAGACGATAAGATGAGGTTGCCAAAAAAACAAGACGGACGTACGGTATGCATTGTCGGCATGCCGTGGTGGGCCGCGCCGTGGGGTTAGTCCGCCCTAACCGCCCCCGGTCGGCCCGGTGTGCGAAAGACTTGTGCCCAGTGGATGGTGTGACTTAAAGGAGCAAGACGGTGGCCAGCCTCGACACCTTCGGTGCGAAGAGCCAGCTCGACGTCGGCGACGCGAGCTACGAGATTTTCACGATCGACAAGGTCGCGGGCCACGAGCGCCTGCCCTACAGCCTGAAGATCCTGCTGGAGAACCTGCTGCGCACGGAGGACGGCGCCAACATCACCGCCGACCACATCCGCGCGCTGGGCAGCTGGGACGCGGCGGCCGAGCCGAGCGTCGAGATCCAGTTCACCCCGGCCCGGGTGCTGATGCAGGACTTCACCGGCGTGCCCTGCGTCGTCGACCTCGCCACGATGCGTGAGGCCGTCCGCGACCTCGGCGGCGACACCTCCAAGGTGAACCCGCTGGCCCCGGCCGAGCTGGTCATCGACCACTCGGTCATCGCCGACGTGTTCGGCCGCCCGGACGCCTTCGAGCGCAACGTCGAGATCGAGTACGGGCGCAACCAGGAGCGTTACCAGTTCCTGCGCTGGGGCCAGACCGCGTTCGACGAGTTCAAGGTCGTCCCGCCCGGCACCGGCATCGTGCACCAGGTGAACATCGAGCACCTCGCTCGCGTGGTCATGGACCGCCGGGGGCAGGCGTACCCGGACACGGTGGTCGGCACCGACTCGCACACCACGATGGTCAACGGTCTGGGCGTCCTCGGCTGGGGCGTCGGCGGCATCGAGGCCGAGGCGGCCATGCTGGGCCAGCCGGTGTCGATGCTCATCCCCCGGGTCGTCGGCTTCAAGCTGCACGGCGAGCTGCCCAGTGGGGCGACCGCGACCGACCTGGTGCTGACCATCACCCAGCTGCTGCGTAAGCACGGCGTCGTCGGCAAGTTCGTCGAGTTCTACGGCTCCGGCGTGACCGCGGTGCCGCTGGCCAACCGGGCGACCATCGGCAACATGAGCCCCGAGTTCGGCTCCACCTGCGCGATCTTCCCGGTCGACGGCGAGACCATCGAATACCTGCGCCTGACCGGCCGCTCGCCGGAGCAGCTCGCCCTCGTCGAGGCGTACGCCAAGCGCCAGGGCCTGTGGCACGACCCGGCCGTCGAGCCGGTCTACTCCGAGTACCTGGAGCTGGACCTCGGCACCGTCGTCCCGTCGATCGCCGGCCCGAAGCGCCCGCAGGACCGGGTCGAGCTGAGCAACGCCAAGACCGCGTTCCGGTCGGTGCTGCCGGATTACGTGCAGAACGACGAGACGGACGAGGAGGCCGAGGAGAGCTTCCCGGCGTCCGACCCGCCCGCGTCGAACTCGCGCGCGAGCAACGGCCGGGCGACCAAGCCGACCCCGGTGACCGCCGCCGACGGCACGGTCTACGAGCTGGACCACGGAGCGGTCGTCATCGCGTCGATCACCTCGTGCACCAACACCTCCAACCCGCAGGTGATGCTGGGCGCCGCGCTGCTGGCCAAGAAGGCCGTCGAGCGAGGGCTGCACGCCAAGCCGTGGGTGAAGACCACGCTGGCCCCCGGGTCCAAGGTGGTCATGGACTACTACGAGAAGGCCGGGCTCACGCCGTACCTGGAGAAGCTGGGCTTCCATCTCGTCGGCTACGGCTGCGTCACCTGCATCGGCAACTCCGGCCCGCTGCCGGAGGAGATCAGCGCCGCGGTGCAGCACAACGACCTGGCGGTGGTCTCGGTCCTGTCCGGCAACCGGAACTTCGAGGGCCGGATCAACCCGGACGTCAAGATGAACTACCTGGCGTCCCCGCCGCTGGTCGTGGCGTACGCCATCGCCGGCACGATGGACATCGACCTGGCCCGCGACCCGCTGGGCACCGACGCGGACGGCAAGCCGGTCTTCCTCGGCGACATCTGGCCGACCCCGGCCGAGGTGCAGGCCACGATCAACTCCTCGATCAACTCCGAGATGTTCGCCAAGGACTACGCCGACGTCTTCGCGGGCGACGAGCGCTGGCAGTCGCTGCCGACGCCGACCGGCGACACGTTCGCCTGGGACGGTTCCTCGACCTACGTGCGGAAGCCTCCGTACTTCGAGGGCATGCAGGCCCAGCCCACCCCGGTCGGCGACATCGCCGGGGCGCGGGTGCTGGCCAAGCTGGGCGACTCGGTGACCACCGACCACATCTCGCCGGCCGGCTCCATCAAGCCGGACTCGCCGGCGGGCAAGTACCTCGCCGAGCATGGTGTCGAGCGCCGGGACTTCAACTCCTACGGTTCCCGCCGGGGCAACCACGAGGTGATGATCCGGGGCACGTTCGCCAACATCCGGCTGCGCAACCAGGTGGCGCCGGGCACCGAGGGCGGCTTCACCCGGGACTTCACCGTCGACGGCGCACCGGTCAGCACGATCTACGACGCCTCGGTGAACTACCAGGCGGCGGGCGTCCCGCTGGTCGTGCTGGCGGGCAAGGAGTACGGCTCGGGCTCGTCGCGCGACTGGGCGGCCAAGGGCACCGCGCTGCTGGGCGTCAAGGCCGTCATCGCCGAGTCCTACGAGCGGATCCACCGCTCCAACCTGATCGGCATGGGCGTCCTTCCGCTGCAGTTCCCGGCCGGGCAGACGGCGGACTCGCTCGGGCTCACCGGCGAGGAGACCTTCTCCATCACCGGAGTGACCGCGCTGAACGACGGCGTGACGCCGAAGACCGTCCACGTGGTCGCGACCGGGGCGGGCGCGCCGGTCGAGTTCGACGCGGTGGTCCGGATCGACACGCCCGGTGAGGCGGACTACTACCGGCACGGTGGCATCCTGCAGTTCGTGCTCCGCAAGATGCTCGAGGGCTGACCGCCACCCGGCGATCTGCAAATTGCACGGAGGGCGACCACGCGGTTGCCCTCCGTGTTTTTGGTGGGCGGAACCACTTCCCAGTAGCTCGATCAATCTCTATAGTCAAGTGCATAAATGGATGGCACGACGTGCGGGAACGTCGCAGAACCATCACCCAATCGTCGTGTCAGGGCGGCATGGGCGGGAGGTTCTCATGACTGCTGTCGTGACCCACTTCGAACTGATCGGCGGAACTCCGGCGGTCCGCGAGGCGGTCCGCCGCTTCTACGACCGGCTGGTCGCCGATCCCGAGCTCGCCGGCTTCTTCAGCGGCGTGGACCTGGGCAACCTGAAGCGGCATCAGGTCGACCTGCTCTCCATGGTCCTCGGCGGACCGAGCAGCTACACGGGACGGGACCTGGGCGAGGCGCATTCGCACCTGGCCATCGACTCCCAGACGTACGCGAAGGTCGGCGGGCACCTCGTCGCGGTGCTCGAGGAACTCGGCGTACCGGAACACGTGATCGCCTCGGTGGCGGAGACGCTCACATCGGTCTCGCCGCAGATCGTCACGCGCTGACCTGCGACGTCACCCGGACTCCCGGGTTCATCGGCGACTCAGCCACCGCCGGCGCACTCGGGAGTTCGCCCGACCGATGCCAGCGTTGGCACAGCGATCACTGGAAGGTCTCTTTACTGTTAGGGGACTTTAATTTATCTTTGCCTGAGGGTTACCCCGATCCATGTGAATCTGTCCCCATTCCCCCAGGCAGGTGGCACATCAGATGAACCTCAGACATCTCAACCCCCGACTCCGGTTGGTGGCGGCGACCGCGGCCGCGGTCCTCGCCGCCGGCGTCTCGCTGGTCTTCGCGACCACGGCGGACGCCGCGACGAACCTGCTGACCAACCCGGGCCTCGAGACCGGCGCGCTGTCGCCGTGGACCTGTTCGGGCAACCTCGGCAGCGTCGTCGGCAGCCCCGTCCACAGTGGCACCAAGTCCCTCCAGGGCGCGGCGAGCGCCTCCAACCACGCCCAGTGCAGCCAGACCGTCGCGGTCCAGCCGAACACGGCGTACACGGTGTCGGCGTGGGTGAACGGCGGAGGCGGCTACGTCTACCTCGGCGTCACCGGCGGCACCGAGGTCTGGAACCCGGCGACCGCGAGCGCCTGGACCCAGCTCAGCACCACGTTCACCACCGGCGCGTCGCAGACCACGCTGACGGTCAACGTGCACGGCTGGTACGGCACCGGCAGCTACTGGGCCGACGACTTCGTGGTGACCGGACCGGGTGGCAACCCGTCTCCGTCGGCGTCCGCCACGACGTCGTCACCGTCGCCGTCCAGGACCACCTCCTCACCGTCGCCGAGCCCGACGACCGCCTCGCCCAGCCCGAGCCCCACGACGGCCTCCCCCAGTCCGTCGGTGACCACCTCACCGCCCGGCGGCGGTGGCAACAAGCTGCTCGGCTACTTCACGAACTGGGGCGTGTACCAGCGCAACTACCACGTGAAGAACATCGCGACCAGCGGCTCGGCGGCGAAGCTCGGCTACATCAACTACGCCTTCGGCAACGTGACCGGCGGCGCCTGCCAGATCGGTGACGCGTACGCCGACTACGACAAGTTCTACGACGCGGCATCCAGTGTGGACGGCACCACGGACACCTGGGACGCCGGTGCCCTGCGCGGCAACTTCAACCAGCTGCGCAAGCTGAAGAAGCTCTACCCGAACATCAAGGTCCTCTGGTCGTTCGGCGGCTGGACCTGGTCCGGCGGCTTCGGCCAGGCGGCGGCGAACCCGACGGCGTTCGCCAACTCCTGCTACAACCTGGTCGAGGACCCGCGCTGGGCGGACGTCTTCGACGGCATCGACATCGACTGGGAGTACCCGAACGCCTGTGGGCTGTCCTGTGACACCAGCGGCGCGGCGGCCTTCAAGAACCTGATGTCGGCGCTGCGGACGAAGTTCGGCTCCAGCTACCTCATCACCGCGGCGATCACGGCCGACGGCACCAGCGGCGGCAAGATCGACGCGGCCGACTACGCGGGCGCGGCGCAGTACGTGAACTGGTACAACGTCATGACGTACGACTTCTTCGGCGCCTGGGCCACGACCGGCCCGACCGCTCCGCACTCGCCGTTGACGTCGTACTCGGGCATCCCGATCGCCGGGTTCTACTCGGACAACGCGATCCAGAAGCTCGTCGGCAAGGGCGTACCGCGTTCCAAGCTGCTGCTCGGCATCGGCTTCTACGGCCGAGGCTGGACCGGCGTCACCCAGGCCGCCCCCGGCGGCACCGCCACCGGCGCCGCGCCCGGCACTTACGAGGCCGGCATCGAGGACTACAAGGTGATCTCGACGAAGTGCCCGCCCACGGGCACGGTCGCAGGCACCGCGTACGCCTTCTGCGGTGGACAGTGGTGGAGCTACGACACGCCCAGCACCATCGGCGGAAAGATGACCTACAGCAAGAACCAGGGTCTCGGTGGAGCGTTCTTCTGGGAGCTCTCCGGCGACACCACCGGCGGCACGCTCATCACCGCCATGAAGAACGGCCTCGGCTGATAACCAGGGCTCAGTCGAGGTGAAGTTCGGCCGGTGCGGCGCCCGTCGCACCGGCCGAGCAGTTTCCGCTAGCTGTTGCGAGAAGGGGCGCCGGGCGATATTCATTACGCCCATGACCACCCCCTCGGTTCCCTCCTCCCCGGGCAGTGCCGTGAAGGCGTTGCGGCCGTTGTTCGCCTGGGTGTTGCTGGGCTACGTCGCCCTGCACCTGTTCTTCACCTTCTTCGGCTGGCTGCTGCCGTCGCCGGACAGCACGTTCAGCTCCCGGTCGGCCTCGGCCGGTTTCGTCACGCTCTACACGATCGTGCTGCCGCTGCTGGCGCTGCTCATCGCTACGCAGATCACGCCGGTCCTGGCGGCCGGCAAACTCATGGCGGCCATCGCGTTGGTCGAGTACGTCGTGGTGCTCTTCTTCGGCCTCGTCTCGTTCCTGCTCGGCCTCGGCCGGACCTTCGACTACGTCAACAGCGCCCGCTCGGCGTTCGGTGCCTTGGAACATCTCGTGATGGGCCTGGCCGAGCTGGGGGTCGCCGCCCTCGTCGCGTACGCCGCCCTCCGGATCTTCCTGTCGCTCGGCGGCACCCTGCCGGACTTCAGCGCCCGGCACACCCCGCCGGCCCCGCCCAGCGAGCCGCCCACCCAGGTGCTTCAGTAGGCCCCGATGTTCGCCTGCCGGTCAGGTCCACGCCTTTCGGCGTATCCCTAGATCGTCTCGAATGAGCCGCATGGCTGACAGGCGTAGTTTGTTGAAGATGAGTGCGATGGCGGCCGGAGCCGCGCCCCTCCTGGCGGCGGCTCCGGCCGTCGCGTCGGACCGGCCGGGGCGGCACGGCCCGCTGGTGATCGGACATCGCGGGGCCAGCGGCTACCGGCCCGAGCACACATTGGCCTCGTACGAGCTGGCGGCCCGGATGGGCGCCGACTACATCGAGCCGGACCTCGTGTCCACGAAGGACGGAGTACTGGTCGCCCGGCACGAGAACGAGATCTCCGGCACGACGAACGTGGCGGACCATGCCGAGTTCGCGGGCCGCCGGACCACCAAACAGCTCGACGGAGCGTCGGTGACCGGCTGGTTCACCGAGGACTTCACCCTCGCGGAGCTGAAGACCCTGCGCGCGGTGGAGCGGCTCCCGGCGGTGCGGCAGCGCAACACCCTCTACAACGGACTCTTCGAGGTCCCCACCTTCGAGGAGGTGCTCCAGCTCCGCGAGCGGCTCAGCCGCGAGCTGGGCCGCGAAATCGGCGTCTACCCGGAGACCAAACACCCCACCTACTTCCGGGCCGCCGGTCTCGCCCTGGAGGCCCCGCTGGTCCAGGCGCTGCGCAAGCACGGTCTCGACCGCCGCTCCGCGCCGGTCTTCGTCCAGTCCTTCGAGGCGGCCAACCTCCGCGACCTCCGCGAGAAGCTCGGCATCCGCGTACCGCTGGTCTTCCTCGCCAGTGCCGGTGGTACGCCGTTCGCCGATCCGAAGACGTACAAGGCGTACCTGAGCCCGGCCGGGCTCGCCGAGCTGGCCGTGTTCGCCGACGGCATCGGCCCGGACAAGTCCCTCGTGATCCCCCGCAACGCCGACGGCACGCTCGCCGCCCCCACATCGTTGGTGGCCGACGCGCACGCCGCCGGGCTGGTCGTCCACCCCTACACGTTCCGGGCGGAGAACCAGTTCCTGCCGGCCGACTACCGGGTCGGCGCCGACCCCAACGCATACGGCAAGGCGCTCGACGAGCAGGTGGCCTTCCTGCGTACGGGGATCGACGGGCTCTTCACCGACCAGGCCGACATCGGAGTCCTGGCCCGAAGCCTCCGCTGAGCGCCTTCTTCAGCGCTGGGTCAGGGAATCGCCACCCCTGACCCAGCCGAGCCACCCGGGTCGCACGTTTCGATCGCAGCGCGCACGTCGTCCTCTGCGACGTCGAACCTTCGCAACAGCGGTAGCAACGCGGGGTCCTTGAGGTGTGCCGCGGCCTCGAAGATCAGCGTACCGACCGATGGCTGTGACAAGAGATCGGCAACGAACGGGCGTATCCCGGCATCTCGGCGTCGAGCGAGTGCCGCTACTGCCTCGGATCTGCGGATCCGGGTCGGCGGTGAGGGCGATCAAGGCCGTCACGCCGTCCGGCTCAGGCGGACCTCCCATGATCATCGGCAGATCCGCCGCGACTTGGAATCGCACCCCCGCGTCGGGATGAGCCGCCAACGCGGTGAGTACGGGCAGGCCACGCGGGTCCTGAGCACTGCTCAGTGCCCGGACGACGCCGACGAGGACGTCAGGATCGCGCTCGCGCTCGTCCTCGTACGCTTCAAGGACCAGGCTGGCGACGTCCGTGCGTACCTGCTGGTCTCCCAGCTCTGCCGCGACGGCCGGCAACTGGTACGCGACGGCCTGAACGTCAATTTGCACAGCAGTCAGATGACCGCGAGCCAGCTCCACGGCGGATTACGGATTTGGCCGGACGATCCGCACCAGGCGCTCGTCGACCGTGTCACCGTCGTGGGGTTCAGCCCGCCAGGCGAGCAAAGCCCGGTGAAACTGCTCGTCAAGCGGCGCCATCATGGGGTTGATGCTGGCACACCAGGACTTCCCAGTCTCGATCAAGGCTGTCTCGCACACAGAAGCATCGAGTACAACCCTTGTCGCGCAAGACAAGCGCGTCGCGCAGCGATCGTCGATGACGAAGCGGGAGCGGTCTGGGCTGTGTGCCCGTGGTTTGCGATTTCGGACCGAATCGCAAGATCGAGTACCGGGGATGTGCGTCTGCGGGCCGATACGCGCATATGCAGGGCGCTTGTCGGCCTGGATCCACCTCAGATCGCAGATGGCGGGCGCATGTTGCGACCGTGCCGCGGTCGGCCGCACGTGTCGCCGGCTCCGTCGTTCAGCATCTTCGGTGGAGGTGTTGTGGACGGGCCTTGGGAGCGGGTCGGCGCAGGAATTGCCGTGGTGTGCCCTCGGTATGCGATTTCTGCCCGTTTCTCGGGATCATTCGCCGTGGGTGTGCGCTCTGGCCCGGTTTTGCGCATAGGGAGGGCGAATGTCGCCGCAACCCGGCCTCAGATCGCATACGCAGGGCGCATAGCGCCGTTGCGGCTAGCGCGTCAGCATCTTCGGTGGAGGGTGTTGCGGACGGGCCTTCGTTGCGGGTCGATGAAGGTGGGTGGCAGGAATTCAGGGAAGCCGTCGGGTCGGATGCGTACTTCCCAGTGCCCGTGGTGGATTTCGCGATGGTGGAAGCCGCAGAGCAGGACGCTGTTGGCCAGGCAGGTGTTTCCGCCGTCTGCCCAGGCTTTGAGGTGGTGGCCGTGGCACCACTGGGGTGGCCGGTCGCATCCGGGGAAGGCGCATCCCTTGTCCCGCAGCACGAGTGCCCGCCGCAGTGGTCCGTCGATGAGGCGTCGGGCGCGGCCGACGTCGAGGATTTGGCCGTCGCCGCCGAGTACGGCGGGGATGATCATGGCGTCGCAGGCGAGGCGTCGCACCGTCTCGGGGGTGAGTAGGTCGCCGGTGTCGAGCAGGCCGGCGCCGACTTTGGCTTGCAGGGCGTCCCAGGGCAGGGTGACGGTCAGGTGCGGTTTCTCGCCACCGTTGTCGGGTAGCTCTGCGGCGTTGAGGATCCGCTGGCACAGCTCGATCAACGCATCAGCCCGCCGCGCACCGGCCGAACGCAAATCCGCCTCGCCCGGCAGCACCCGGGCGCCTACTGCGAGGCCTCGGCTGACACCTTCCCCGGCCGTGCCACCGTCGCCGCTCGCGGCACCAGCACCGGCACGATCGCCGGACGGGGATGCGGATGTGGCTGCTGCGGTCGGGGCGGGTTTGCGGGGCGCGGACAGCGGGTCGAGGGCGGTCCGGACGATCGCAGCCATCTCCGCGTCCAGCACCCCACGCACGCGGTATTCGCCGTCGCCGTAAGGGATGAGGGTGAAGTCACGCCGATCATGCGCCGATCGTTCGGCGCGTTCCACCTCCCGGCGCAGGCGTTCTTCGGCGATCTCGGGTGCGACCAGCTCCAGGATCTGCGACCGGTGCTTCTCCAACACCTCCGGGCGCAGGCGATCGTCGACAGCCAGCCTCGTCAGCGCGTCGGCGGCCTTCGCCTTGCCCACCTCACCCACCGCCGAGGGCAGGTCGTGGACGGTCTTGGCGATCACCCGCGCCTGCTCCACGTTGACCTGCCCGGAAGACAACGCGGACTCCACCACGGGAACAGCGGGCAGCATCGCCGCCAGAGACACCCACGCACGAGCGTCCCTGTCCCGGATCGCCAGCAGAAACGTCAGCCAGTTCACCGTCCCCGTCGCACCCGCGTTATACGGAACCTCACGCCCGTCCGCGGTAGCGATCAACGCCGCCAACCGACCCGACAAACGCTGGATCGTCGCATAAACCCGGCGCACCTCATCGGTCAACTCTGCGTCGGACAACGTCCACACGGGACCAGCGAGCAGCTCGGCGACATCCGCCTCCACCTGCGCCAACACCCCCGTGCCCATGAGATCAAGTTTAGAACACCTGTCGGACCACTAACCGGGGGAAAACCCAACCGGCACACAAGATGCCGACAGGGGATCAACCTCTTGACCCGTCCACATCAGACGGTCAGCGAGAGTGGGCCAGCGACATCACGGCCGCCACGGCTTGGATGACGCCGTTGACCGCCCGGGTGGGCGCGAACCGCCGCTCGGTCCACTCCCGGCCCCGCCGGATCCAGACGCTCGGCAACCCGAGGCCGGCCGCGCCGCCGATGTCGGACTCGGGGCTGTCGCCGATCATCCACGCGCCGCGCAGGCGCAGCCGCGCGCGCTCGGCCGCGATCTCGAAGATCCGGGCGTTGGGTTTGCGGCAGTCGACCTCCTCGGAGATCACCCAGTCCGCGACGAACCGGTCCAGCCCGGTCCGGCGGATCTTCGCCTCCTGCATCCGCGTACTGCCATTCGTGACGATCACGGGAACCCAGCCCGCGTCCGCCGCGATGCGCAGGGCCGCGCCGACCATGGGATCGAATCGGGTGTGCTCGATCATGCCCTCGAAAAGCTCGTCGACCATATCGACGATGGACGCGCGGATGGAGTACCGGTCGCGGATGGCCTCGGCGACGTCCCAACGGTCGGTCAGCCCGTCCGCGTCCACGTCGAGCAGCCAGTCCACGTCGTACGCGGGCGCACCGATCTCCGACAGGAACCATTCGGCCCAGGCCTTGAACGCCCCGGTCCGGTCGATCAGGGTGTTGTCGAGGTCAAGGAGCAGCAATGGCACGGCCGCACAATACGTGACCTGCGCCTCACTAGGAAAGGGTCCTCACGTATAGACCTGGTCGCGACCGGTCGTTTCCTCCTCGGGCATCATCCTGGGTCGATCGGTCAGCATGGTGTGCCCGGCCCGGGTCTCCGCCAGCGCCTCCGGTGACAGCGTCGCCACCAGCACGGACGTGCCGGAATTCGGCCCCCGGACAACGGCTCGGCCCTCGGGGTCGTAGACGGCGGCGCCCCCGTTGAAGGTCCACGGCGCGACGCCGTCGACCGCATTGGCATAAACGACATAGCCGGTGTTGTCCAAGGCGCGGGCGGCGTAGTAGACGTCCCGCCGATGCTCTGACCCGGACACGTACGCCGCCGGGTAGACCATGCCGTGCACGTCGTCGGCTTGCGCGGCCCGGGCGTGCTCCGGGAAGCACCCGTCGTAGCAGACGCCCAGCCCAAGACGCCAGCCGTCCAGATGCAGCGTCGCGCCCCGGGAACCGGGCACGAAGAGCGCCTTCTCCTCCGGGCCGCAGAGGAAGTTCTTCTCGTACGCCACCCGGATCTCGCCGGTGCCGTCGGCCACCACGACGGCGCACGTACGCCGGTCCTGCTCATCGCGTACCGCCGCCCCTAGAAGGACGACGATCTGCCGGTCGCGCGCGACGGCCCGCACCGGGTCGAGCCTCGCGTCCGCCACCTGACCACCCAGGGCCGCGACATCTGTGGCCAGATCGGCCAGGGCCGGCGGATGGTAGGCGGGCAGGAACAGCTCGGGCAGTACGCACAGCCGGGCGCCCTGGTCGGCGGCCTGCCCGGCCAGCTCCGCGCCGGTACGCGCATTAGCGGCCACGTCGCCGGGGATCGACGGCGTCTGCACAGCGGCGACGGTGAGCGGGGTCAGCATGGAGGTCACCTTAGCCCGCCCCGTGCAGCAAGCCGTACGTACGGATTGCGAAGACTTGGTTGACCTGGGAGGATCGTAGTGTGCCGAGGGTGAGTCAGGACCAGCTGGAAGCCCGGCGGGAGGAGATCCTCACCGCCGCCCGGGCCTGTTTCGCGCGCTACGGCTACGAGGGCGCCACCGTGCGGCGGCTCGAAGAGGCGACCGGGCTCTCCCGGGGCGCGATCTTCCATCACTTCCGCGACAAGGACTCGCTGTTCCTCGCGGTCGCCGAGGACGACGCCGCCGAGATGGTCGAGACGGTCGCCCGCAACGGACTCGTGCAGGTCATGCGCGACCTGTTGGCCCGCGCCACCGACCCCGACGCGGCCGGCTGGCTCGGCACGCAGCTGGAGGTCTCCCGCCGTGTGCGGACCGACCCCGGCTTCGCCGAGCGGTGGGTCCAGCGCACGAGCGCGATCGAAAGCGCCACCGCCGAACGGCTCAAGCGTCAGCGCGACGCCGGCGTGCTCCGCGACGACGTGCCACTGGAGGCGCTCATGCGCTTCCTCGAACTGGCCTACGACGGGCTCGTGCTGCACCTGGCCATGGGCCGGCCGGCCGGCGACCTCGGCCCCGTCCTCGACCTCGTCGAGGAAACCGTCCGCAAACGCTGAGCCCCGCTTCTTCCGCTTTTTCCCGCTTTCCCCGTTGATCATGAACTTTCGGTCATGATCGACCGGCGTGTCGTGTGCCCAGCATCCTGATCGACTCCGCGAGCAGGTGATCGACTAGTCGGGCGTCACGCGGAAAATCGGTTGACACATGTCCCCCTACGCCGCCTAGACTGTTCGACGTTTGATCATGGCCGCCACCACGGCCTGTCTTTTTTCGGCGTGGTGTGTGAGTGAGAGGAGGGGAGCCAGATGGCTGTCTTTGCCGTGCCCTGCGCCGTTCCCCTTTCCTCTTCGCTCAAGGAGCCGCTGAAGTGCGCAACAAGCGCAAGTTCGACGACGACGACTTCTCGCTGACCGAAACCGACACGTTCGAGAAGTTCTTCGATCACGATCCCGAATGGGATGAGAACCCGGACGGCCCGGAGACCGGCGACCGCTGGTCCACCTGGGACCTGTCCTCCCCCACCGAACGCGGCCCGCTGCCGCATCCCGAGTGGGTGGTCACCGAGCTGGCCGCGGTCGACATCGAACGCGGCATGCTCAAGACCGGCAAGGAAGCCGACGTCTTCCTGATCCGGCGGGAAGTCCCCGAGACCGGCTACGGCACGCTGATGGCGGCCAAACGGTACCGGGACAGCGATCACCGGATGTTCCACCGGGACGCCGGATACCTGGAGGGCCGGCGGACCCGGGACAGCCGGGTCAACCGGGCCGTCGCCGCCCGCACCGCCTTCGGCAAGGAGGCGATCGCCGGGCAGTGGGCGTACGCCGAATTCGGGGCGCTGTGCAAGCTCTGGGAGACCGCCCAGTCGCTGGACGTAGCCCCGTTCACGCCCTATCCCGTGCAGATCCTCGGCACCGAGATCCTCATGGAGTTCATCGGTACGCAGGACGGTGTGGCCGCGCCCCGGCTGGCCGCGATCCGGCCGGAGGACGCGGACCTGACCGATCTGTGGGAGCAGCTGCTGGTCGGGCTGCGGGTCCTGGCCCGCAGCGGGTACGCCCACGGCGACCTGTCGCCGTACAACATCCTCGTCCACGAAGGACGGTTAGTCGTCATCGATCTCCCGCAGATCGTCGACATCGTCGCCAACCCGCACGGGCGGCGGTTCCTGACCCGGGACGTGCACAACGTCCTGACCTGGTTCCGCTCCCGGGGACTGTCCGGAGTGGATGAGAACGAGGTCGTGCAGTTCCTGTGCGACGAGGCGGGGATCCGCTGACGCCGGACCGCGGCAGCCGCTCCGATGGGCGCGGCTGCCGCACCGGCCGGCAACAGCGGCAGACCGCCGGCAAAGGGGACGTAGCCGGGGATAACGCGGTCTTTCGCGCTCGGCAGGGGACGTTATCCCGGAAAACGCGATGATCTCCCGCTTTCGCGCTCGGCAGGGACGTTATCCCGGAAAACGCGATGATCTCGCGCTTTCGCGCTCGGCAGGGACGTTATCGCGGAAAACGCGATGATCTCGCGCCGGGCGAGCCCGGCACCCCGCCGTCTGGGAGGTCTCAGGCGGCGGCCGGGCTCGCGGGCAGGCTCGTCGTGAGCGGCGAATCCACCGGCGAGGCGGTGAACTGCGTCCGGTAGAGGTCGCCGTAGAGACCGCCCGCCGCGACCAGTTCCTCGTGCGTACCCCGCTCGACGATCTTGCCGTCGTCGAGCACCAGGATCTGGTCGGCTTCCCGCACCGTCGAGAGCCGGTGCGCGATCACCAGCGCCGTACGCCCGGCGAGCGCGACCGACAACGCGCGCTGCACCGCAGCCTCGCTCTCGGAGTCCAGATGGGCGGTGGCCTCGTCGAGGATGACGATCGACGGTGCCTTGAGCAGGAGGCGGGCGATCGCGATGCGCTGCTTCTCGCCACCGGAGAACCGGTAGCCCCGCTCGCCGACGACCGTCTCCAGACCGTCGGGCAGCGCCCGGACCAGCTCCTCCACCTGAGCGCCCCGCAGCGCCGCCCAGATCTCGTCGTCGGTCGCGTCGGGCTTGGCGTAACGCAGGTTCGCCGCGATGGTCTCGTGGAACAGGTGAGCGTCCTGGGTGACGACGCCGATGGTGTCGCGCAGCGACGCGAGCGTGGCGTCGCGGACGTCGACGCCGCCGACCGCCACCGAACCCTCGGTCACGTCGTAGACCCGGCTCACCAGCATCGACGTGGTGGACTTGCCCGCACCCGACGGGCCGACGAGCGCCACCATCTGCCCCGGCTCGACGGTGAACGAAACACCGCGCAGCACCGGCTCGGTCTGCTTGCGGTCCAGCGTCGCGACGTCCTCCAGGGAGGCCAGGGAAACCTCGGCCGCCGTGGGATAGCGGAACCACACGTCCCGGAACTCGACTCGGCTGGAGCCCTTGGTCACCTCGACCGCGTCGGGCTTCTCCGCGATCGCGGGCGGCAGATCCAGGATCTCGAAGACCCGGTCGAAGCTGACCATCGCGCTCATGACGTCGACGCGGACGTTGGACAGCTCCGTCAGCGGCCCGTAGAGCCGGGTCAGCAGCAACGCCAGGGCGACCACGGTGCCGGCCGAGATCGTCTGGTGGACGGCGAACCAGCCGCCGAGCCCGTAGACGAGCGCCTGGGCCAGCGAGGCGACCAGCATCATCGCGACGAAGAAGGCCCGGCCGTACATCGCCGAGGTGATGCCGATGTCGCGTACGCGGGCGGCCTTCTCGCCGAACCGCTCGGACTCCGACTCGGGTCGGCCGAACAGCTTCACCAGCAACGCCCCCGCGACACCGAAGCGCTCGGTCATCGTCGCGTTCATGGTGGCGTTGAGTTCGTAGGACTCCTTGGTGATGGCGGCCAGCCGCCGCCCGACCCGGCGCGCGGGCAGGATGAACACCGGCAGCAGGACCAACGACAGGGCCGTGATCTGCCAGTTGAGGCTCAGCATCACGCCGGCCGTCAGGGCCAGCTGGATGACGTTGCTGACGACGCCGGACAGCGTCGACGTGAACGCCCGCTGCGCGCCCAGGACGTCGTTGTTGAGACGTGAGACGAGCGCGCCGGTCTGCGTACGCGTGAAGAACTGGAGCGGCATCTGCTGGACGTGGTCGTAGACCTCGCTGCGCAGCCGGTAGATGATGCCCTCGCCGATCCGGGCCGAGTACCACCGCTGGGCGAGCGAGAGGCCGGCGCCGACGATGGCGAGTCCCGCGATGATCAGCGCCAGCCGGATGACCGTGCCGCCCGCCGACGGCTTGCCGCTGGTGATGGCGTTGACGACGTCACCGGCGAGAACCGGGGTCGCCACGCCGATCGCGGCCGACACGACCACCG
The DNA here is from genome assembly GCF_040654195.1 of Hamadaea sp. NPDC050747. Taxonomy (NCBI): domain Bacteria; kingdom Bacillati; phylum Actinomycetota; class Actinomycetes; order Micromonosporales; family Micromonosporaceae; genus Hamadaea; species Hamadaea sp. NPDC050747. The sequence goes on along the minus strand of NZ_JBFAHM010000008.1, from coordinate 338,762 downwards.
TCACGAGGAAGATCGCGATGTCCCGCCGGTACGGCCGGGCGAAGCGCATCACGCGCTTGAACGTGCCGCTGGTCAGCTTGTGCTGCTTGACCGCGTCCTCCTCGCGGAGGGCACGCATCATGCCCCAGCCTCCGCCGCCCCCGCCCATCATTGACATCTGTCGCCCTCCCAGGATGATCCTGCAGGGCCAACATACGAGGTAAGCCTGACATTCCCGAACGAGGGCTTACCGGGGCGCTATTCGCCCAGCCCGGCGATCTCCCGGATACGGCGCACCTGAGCCTGCCGCTCGGCGAGCGCCTGTTCGGCGTATGACCGCTGATGAGCGCCCGCGATCAGCGCCTTGATCTCGATGAGGGCGTTGCGATCGGCCGCGAGCAGCGCGGCCGCCAGATCCCGGGCCGCCTGGTCGAGCTCCGCTCGCGGTACGCGGACAGTGGCCAGCCCGATCTGCTCGGCCTCCGCCGAGTCGACCGTACGCCCGGTGGCGCACAACTCCAGAGCGCGGGAGTAGCCGACGAGGTCGACGAGCCGCTTGGTCCCCGTCAAATCGGGCACCAAGCCCAAGGCCACTTCTTTCATGGCGAACCGGGCATCGTCGGCGACGACCCGGAAATCGCAGGCCAGTGCGAGCTGGAAACCGGCTCCGATGGCATGGCCCTGCACAGCGGCGATGGTGACGATGTCGGTGCGGCGCAACCAGGAGAAGGCCTCCTGGAAGCGCCCGATCCGAGCTTCGGCCTCGTCGGGGGGCACCGCGGCGAGCTCACCCAGGTTGGCCTGGGCGTGGGCAAGGTCTAGTCCGGCCGAGAAGGCCCGCCCCTCGCCGCGGAGCACCACCACTCTGACGTCGGCGCGCAGCGCCGAACCGATGTCGCGCAAGCTTTCCCACGTCGCCGTGGTCTGCGCATTCAGAACTTCGGGACGATCCAGCGTGATCGTCGCAATCGGACCATCAGCCTCCATGCGTACACCGGCCGGCGGGGTGTCGCCGGCCGGGTGCACGTCCTGTGGCGATCGCGAGGTCATGCCTGCAGATCGTATCCGCTTGTCCGGGGAGAAGGCGGTCAGGCCTTCTTACGGCGCCGGGCGCCGCCCCGCTGACGCAGCTGGACGCCCGCCTCGGTGAGCACCCGGTGAATGAACCCGTAGGAGCGGCCCGTCGACGAGGCCAGAGCACGGATGCTCTCCCCGGAGGTGTATCGCTTGACGAGGTCCTTCGCCAGCGTCTGCCGCTCGGTCCCGACGATCCGGCGACCCTTCTCTGTGGTGGTAGCTGTGCCGGTGGCTGCCATCGTGAATCCCTCACGTCCGAAAGATGGTGCGGTTACGCGGTCTCATCTATTAGACCGCCTGGAACGATCATGCGCTAGATATCAACTACACGCCAACCGACACGCACGCCTCTGTCGGCTACCCGATAGCCTGATGCGCCGTGGTGAGCGATGACCCCGCAGCGGCGCGCAGACGTGAACGTGACGACCTTTTCAGCTGGTTGGCACTGGTCACCGTGGGTACCGCCGCGACCTGGCTCGCGGTGCGCGCCGGAGTCGCACTCGGCACCGCGAGCGCGCCTTTTCTCGGCCGTTATCGAGTTGAGATCGGCCCGGCGACGGTGCTGGCACCACTGATTGCGCTTTCGGTCCTTACCTTTGCGCATCGCGGGTGGTTCCATTCCGCACGGTGGGGAATGCTCGTAATCGTTTCCTATTGCGGATTGCTCCTCTGGTCGGTAGGTCTGGCCTACGTGGACGGTGCCGACGGATTCACCCGCGCGCTGCTGAGTCCGGACAGTTACCTCACCGATGTCACCGCGATGGGTGATCACCCGTGGGAGTACTTGCGCGCCTATACGGCGACCGCCGCGGAGAAGTCGATCGCCAGCCGGGGCCACCCGCCGGGCCCGGTCATGCTGCTCTGGGCACTGCATCGGGCCGGGCTGACCGACCATCTGCTGCTCGGCCTCGCCGTCACCGCGCTGGGCGCGCTGGTGGCTCCGCTCGTGCTGTCGGCGGTCCGCGAGGTCTGCGGCGAGGCGGCGGCCCGCAGCTACGCCCCGCTGCTCCTGCTGTCCACCTGGGCGGTCTGGCTCGCGGTCTCGATCGACGCGCTGGTCGGCACGCTGGCCGCGGCGACCATCGCGGCCGGGGTTCGGGCCACGATCAGACACGGCACGCGGGCCTTGGCCTGGTCGCTGGCCTCCGGCATCGCGCTGGGCACTGCCGCGCTCTTCTCGTACGCCGCCGCGTGGCTGGGCCTGACGGTGGTATGCCTGAACTTCGCCCGGCGCCGGGCCGCCCTGAACTGGGCCGGCGGACTGGGCGCGCTGCTGCCGGTGCTGGCCGCCTGGGCTGCCGGGTTCAACTGGTTCGACGGGCTCCTCAGCGCCCACAACGACTTCACCGCCCGGGTCGAACCGGCCCGGCCCGCCCTGCCGTGGGCGGCGATCAGCCTCGTCGCCCTTCTCCTGGCCGCCGGACCCGCTCTGGTCCCCGGCGTACGCAAACTCCGGAACACGCCGGGATGGCCGTTTCTGGCGGGCGCGGGAGCCGCTGTGGTGTTCTCGGTGGCCGCCGGGTTGGCCCGGGGCGGCGTCGAGCACGCCTGGCTGGCGTACTTCCCGTGGCTGACGGTCGCCGCGGTGGCGCCGGAGCAGCGCGGCGGCCCGATCCCGCCGCCACCGCTGCTGCTGGCCGGCGTCGGCGCGCTCACCGCCGTCGTCGTGGAGGCGGTGCTGGCGACGCCCTGGTGAGCTTCCGGCGCCGGGCCGTCAGGCCAGTTCGACCAGCTCCAGCAGATCGTCGCTCCAGGCGTCCTCGACGCCGTCCGGCAGCAGGATCGCCCGGTCCGGCTTGAGTGCCGTCACAGCACCGGGGTCGTGGGTCACGAGGACGATCGCACCGGGATACCGGGCGATCGCGTCGAGCACCTGCTCCCGGCTGACCGGGTCGAGGTTGTTCGTCGGCTCGTCGAGCAGCAGCACGTTCGCCCCCGAACAGACCAGGGTGGCCAGCGCCAGCCGGGTCTTCTCCCCGCCGGACAGCACGCCGGCGGGCTTGTCGACGTCGTCGCCGCTGAACAGGAACGCGCCCAGGATGCGCCGCAGATCGGTGTCGGTCTGGTCGGGCGCGGCCGAGCGCATGTGGTCGAGGATGGTGCGCTCGACGTCGAGCTGCTCGTGCTCCTGGGCGTAGTAGCCGATCCGGAGCCCGTGACCGGCTTCGACCGCGCCGGTGTCCGGCTCCAGCACCCCGGCCAGCATCCGCAGCAGCGTCGTCTTCCCGGCGCCGTTGAGGCCGAGGATCGCGACGCGGGAGCCCTTGTCCACCGCGACGTCCACGCCGGTGAAGATCTCCAGCGACCCGTACGCCTTCGACAGCCCCGAAGCGGTCAGGGGCGTCTTGCCACACGGCGCCGGTGTGGGGAACCGCACCTTGGCGACCTTGTCGGCGGAGCGCACCTCTTCCAGCCCGCCGATCAGCTTCTCGGCACGCTTGGCCATGTTCTGGGCGGCGACCGTCTTCGTCGCCTTGGCCCGGAGTTTGTCGGCCTGCGCCATGAGCGCGCCGGCCTTCTTCTCGGCGTTGGCGCGCTCCCGCTGCCGCCGCCGCTCGTCGGTCTGCCGCTGCTCCAGGTATTTCTTCCAGCCGACGTTGTAGACGTCGACGGTGGCGCGGTTGGCGTCGAGGAACCAGACCTTGTTCACCACCGCCTCCAGCAGCGAGGCGTCGTGGGAGATGACGACGAGACCGCCCTTGTGCCCGGCGAGGAAGCCGCGCAGCCAGGTGATCGAGTCGGCGTCGAGGTGGTTGGTCGGCTCGTCGAGGAGCAGGATGCCGCCGCCGGGCTGACCCAGGTCGCGGAACAGGATGCGGGCCAGCTCGATGCGCCGCCGCTGACCGCCGGAGAGCGTACCGATCGTCTGGGCCAGCACCCGGTCGGGCAGGCCCAGGTTGGCGCAGATCCGGGCGGCCTCGGCCTCGGCCGCGTACCCGCCGAGCGCGGCGAACTGGTCCTCCAGCGTGCCGTAACGGCGCACGGCGCGGTCGTCGCCGTCGGCCATGAGCTGCTCGAGTTCCTTCATCTCGCGCAGCAGCGCGTCGAGACCGCGGGCGGACAGGACCCGGTCACGCGCGGTCACCTCGAGATCGCCCGTACGCGGATCCTGGGGCAGATAGCCGACGGGTCCCCGGCTCTCCAGCTTCCCGGAATACGGCTGACCCTCCCCGGCGAGCACTTTGAGCGAGGTCGTCTTGCCCGCGCCGTTACGGCCGACGAGACCGATCCGGTCGCCGGGCTGAACTCGGAGGGTCGCGTCGGAGAGCAGGATGCGGCTGCCGGCGCGCAGCTCGAGCCCGGTTGCGGTAATCATGGTGGCGCCCAGTCTACCGGGAGGCTGGAAGCGGATTTCCAGCGCGGACGCCGCGAAAACGCCCGCATAACGCACTTAACCGGTGACAATGGGCGCATGTCGCTCAACGAGAACGCCGATCTCGATCCGAGTCAAGTCGAGGACATGCGCGGCTCCGGCGGGGGCGGCGGGAGCGTGCCGCCCGGCGGCGGCTTTCCCGGCATGAACTTCCCCGGCTCGTCGGGCGGCGGAGGCGGAGGCGGCGGCGGCGGAGGCCTCGGCGGCGGGGGCGCCGGCATGGCGGGGTGCCTCAGCGGACTACTGCCGATGATCTTCCGGGGCGGCGGCCAGAACCAAGCCGGTCAGGGCGGTCAACCCGGCCAGCGCGGCGGCCGGATGGGCAAGAGCGGCCTGCTGATCATCATCGTCGTGGCGGTGATCTGCGTCGGCCTGTTCTGCTGCCTCGGCCGGGGCAACCTGTCCGGCCTCGGCGACCTGGGCGGCCTCGGCGGCGGCACGAACCCGAGCCCGAACAGCTCCTCCCTCGCGTCGACGTGCGCGAAGAGCAATCCCAACCGGTTCAACGACCCGGCCTGCCGGAACCTCGCGTACATCAACTCGATCCAGGCGTACTGGCAGAAGTCCTTGCCGCAGACCATGGGCAAGAACTACGAGATCGTGCCGACCCGGTTCTTCTCCGGCCAGGTCTCGACGGCGTGCGGCGCGGCCACCTCCGGTGTGGGCCCGTTCTACTGCCCCGGCGACAAGCGCGTCTACATCGATCTCAGCTTCTACGACGAACTCGCCAGCCGGTTCGGCGCGCCTGGCAACTTCGCGCAGGCGTACGTGCTGGCGCACGAATACGGCCACCACGTCCAGAACCTGCTCGGCACCGAAGCCCAAGTACGCCGCGCGCAGCAGCGCGACCCGGCCAACGCCAACAAGTACTCCGTGGCGATGGAACTCCAGGCCGACTGCTATGCCGGGGTCTGGGCCAAGGCCGCCTCCGGCACGACCGACGCGAGCGGCGTACCGATCTTCAAGAGCCTCACCACGGCCGACCTCCAGGAGGCGCTGAACGCGGCCGCCGCGGTGGGCGACGACCGCATCCAGCAGCAGTCCGGCGGGCAGATCAACGAGGCGGGCTTCACCCATGGCAGCGCGGCCCAGCGCCAGCAGTGGTTCACCCAGGGGTATCAGACCGGCGATCCGCGCCAGTGCAACACCTTCGGCTGAGCCGGCGTAGGAAGACGCGATGATCTAGGCCTGGTGCGGTAATCCAGTATCTGGTTGAAGATTCACCCCGGCACTCCGGGAATCACTCCCACGCATATGCTGGCGAGCGTGGCACGAGCGGCAGACTGGGACGTGGCGGTCATCGGATCCGGGCCGGCGGGCCTCGCAGCGGCGATCACCGCTGCCCGGGGCGGCGCTCGCACCGTCGTCCTGGAACGCTCCACCCACCCGCGATACAAGACCTGCGGCGGCGGGCTCGTGGCCGCGTCGCTCGGGGTCGCGTCGGGCTGGATCTCGGTCCCGGCCCGCGAACAGGTGCGCGCCTCGACCTTCACGCTGCGCGGCGGCCGCGAGTTCACCCGGGAAGTGGACCAACCGCTGATCTCCATGGTGGTACGCGAGGAGTTCGACCACGCGTTACGGAAGGCGGCGCAGGAGTCGGGCGCGGTCATCCGGGAGCAGGCGCTGGTCCGGTCGATCGGGCAGGACCCGGAACGGGCGGTCGCCCGGCTCGTGAGTGGAGAGACGGTGACGTCCCGGGTGATCGTCGGCGCCGACGGGTCCGGCGGAGTCTCCGCCCGCCACGTCGGGGCGACGTTCTCCCAGGTCGACGTGGGGCTGGAGGTCGAACTGCCGGTCACCCGGGCCCGGGCGCGCGAGTGGGAGGGCCGCATGCTCATCGACTGGGGCAAACTGCCCGGGTCGTACGGCTGGGTGTTCCCGAAGGGGGATCGGCTCACGGTCGGGGTCATCGGGGACCGCACCGACGGGTCCGGGCTCAAGGCGTATCTCTCGGAATTCGTGACGAGGCTGGGACTCGGCGGCCTGGAGCCGATGCACGACTCGGGCCATCTGACCCGGTGCCGCGCGGACGACTCGCCGCTGGGGCTGGACCGGGTGCTGCTCGCCGGCGACGCGGCCGGGCTGCTGGAGCCGTGGACGCGCGAGGGCATCAGCTTCGCGCTGCGCTCGGGGCGGCTGGCCGGGCAGGCCGCCGCCACTCACCGCAACCGGCCCGCGGAGCTGGTCGGCGCGTACGCGCGGATGGTGAGCGAGGATCTGCTGCCCGAGATGGCGGCCGGGCGGCGGCTGCTGGCGGCGTTCCGCAAGCACCCGGCACCCTTCCACACGGTGATGGCGACCAAGGCGGGCTGGCGCGCCTTCGCGGGGATGTGCCGGGGCGAGCTGACGTTCGCGGACGCGATGGAGCGCCGCTCGCTGCGCGCCGGGATGGCGCTGCTCAGCGCCCTCTGATCATGATCATCGCGTCAGCCATGCTGTTTAACCGGACGAATCGCGCCGCGAAACGTCGTGGCTGGCGCAATGATCGTGGCACGCGCGGCACACGCGGCGGGCGCGTCGAGCTTGACCGGCACGAAGGCCCGTTTTCTACCCTCTTCTGATGACCGTTGCGGGGCGCTGGATCGGCGACGTCGAGGGGACGCCGCTGGAGCTGCTCGTCCGGAGCAGCCTTCTCGGGGCGTGGGAGGTCCGGCTGACCGAGCCGGGCGGACGCCGGGCCATCCGGTGGTTCGACGACTCCGGCCAGGCGCGGGACTACGCCGCGGGCGTGCTGTCGACCGGCGAATGGCGACCTGCGACACACTAGCGTTGACGCGGGCGTCAAGGTTTACCGTTGCCGCATGCGCATTGGTGAGCTGGCCGACCGGGCCGGGACGAGCGCCCGCACGCTGCGGTACTACGAGGAGCACGGGCTGCTCAGCGCCCGGCGCGCCGCCAACGGCTATCGGGAGTACGGCGAGGACGATCTGCGGCTGGTCCGGGAGATCCGGTCGTTGCTGGAGATCGGGTTCTCGCTGGAGGAGACCCGGCCGTTCGTGGACTGTCTCCGCTCCGGGCACGAGTCGGGCGGGCAGTGCCCGGGTTCGGTCGCGGTACTCGGTCGCAAGCTCGCCGATCTGGACGCGAGCATCGGGCGGCTGGTCGAGATCCGCCGCCGGGTGAGCCTGGAGCTGGAGGAGAACTCATGACGTTGTCCGTCACCGACGCCGATTTCGCCGACGAGGTGCTGGGGGCGTACGAACCGGTGCTGGTCGAATTCTGGGCCGAGTGGTGCCCGCCGTGTCACAAGATGGCGCCGGTGCTCGACCAGCTCACCGGGGAGTACGCCGGCCGTGCCAAGGTCGCCAAGCTCAACGCGGACGAGAACCCGGCCACGGCCCGGGCGTACGGGATCATGGCGATGCCGACGTTCGCGTTGTTCTCCGGGGGCGAGGTCGTCTGGCAGGTGATCGGCGCCCAGCCGACGAGCCGGCTGCGGGCCAAGCTCGACGAGGCGATCAGCGCAGCCGCGTCCGGCGTACGCCGATAGGCTGCGCCGCGGGCGCCGCCTGCTGAGCGGCGAGACGTTCGGCGGCCTGCCGGTCGAGGAAGGCCCGGGCCGCCGCGTCCTCCTCCTTGGGCTCGGAGAGCAGAGCGTAGAAGAGCAGGATGATGACGAGAACGACGAGGACCAGGATGGGCAGCAGCATCGTGCCGGCGGTCGCCCCGTGCAGGTGCAGCGACGGCTGACTGGCGTTCACGCGTACGCCCGCCATGGCGGTGTAGTGCATCCCGCACACGGCGACGCCCATGACCAGCGCCGACGCGAAGGTCGTGCCGGGCCGGGAGACGACCAGGGTGAACCAGAGGGCGACGGTCGCGGCCACAACCGCGATGACGACGGAGGCTATGACGAGGTTCCGGCTGTGCGAGATCGTGCCGTCGACCCGCAGCGCCGCCATGCCGGTGTAGTGCATCGAGGCGACGCCGAGCCCGGTGAACAGGCCGCCGAACAGCACTCGCGGCGCGCTCGGCTTGCCCAGGCCGACGATGAACAGTCCGATGCCGACGACCGCCACGGCGAGGACGGCTGACGCCACCGTGATCGGGATGTCGAAGCGCAACGCGGCGCCGGCGACCCCGAAGCCGAGCATGGCCATGAAGTGCATGGTCCAGATGCCGGTGCCGCCGATCGCCCAGGCCGCCAGCATGAGCCAGCCGCCGCGACGCGCGCCCGGTTCGAGGCGTCGTGCCCGGGCGGTGCAGGTCAACCCGAGCAGCGAGCCGAGCACCGAGACCGCGTACGCCAGAATCGGTGTGATCGGACCGTATGTGAAATGGTGAATCTCAGCCGACAAGACTCCGGCCATGCCTCCCCCTCGAACCCCCGGACCCCGTCAGGTGGCAAGCCTTCTCGCCGTTGACAGGGGCCCGGGTCAAGGTAACAGAGCCGGAAGGGATCTCCGCCTCAGCCGATCACCCGACTGAGGTATAGGCCAGGACGCCACGATTGATCAGGTCCATGGCCGCTCGGGCGGTCGTGCGTACGCCGTCGGGCGTCCCCTTCGCCTCGGCCATCTGCCCGAGGAGATCGACGACCTGACGGGCCCAGCGGACGAAGTCGCCGGCCGGCAGCTCGCCTTCGATCGCGTTCGCGCTGGCCAGCACCTTGGCGAGCGGCTCACCCCGGGCCCAGCGGTAGATCGGCCAGACGAAGCCGAGGTCGGGTTCCCGGGTCAGCGGCAGGCCGCGTTCGCGCTCCTCGCCGATCAGTCCGCCGTAGACGCTCAGCACGCCCTCCACCGCGTCGGTGACCGGGCCACGCGGCAGCGACGCCCGGTCCTCCGATTCCCGGCGGGCCTCGTACACCACCACGGAGACCGCGGCGGCGAGTTCGGCCGGGGCGAGCCCGTCGAAGACGCCCTCCCGCAGGCATTCGGCCACGAGGAGGTCGGCCTCCGTCCAGATGCGCGCCAGCATCCGCCCGGCGTCGGTGACTCCGCCGCCGTCCAGGGCCGACGCGCCGGGCACGAGGTAGCCCCGCGAGGTGAGCAGGTCGCAAACCCGGTCGAAGGTACGCGCCAGCGACCCCGTCCGGCTGGCGACCTTGGCCCGCATCTGGTCGGTGTCGCGTTCGAGCCGGTGCCGCCGCTCGGCCCACCGGGCGTGGTCCTCCCGTTCCGGGCAGGCGTGGCAGGGGTGCTTACGCATGAGGTGCCGCAGGCGCAGCAGCTCGTCGTCGTCGCCGGTGGCCGCCTTCGCCCGGCCGCCCCGGCGACCGGAGCCGCGTTCGAGCCCCAGCGCCGCCAGGCTCGCCGCGATGTCCCGGCGTTCCCCGGGATTGCGGTGGTTGACGTGCTTGGGCAGGCGTACGCGGCCGAGCACCTCGACGGCGACGCTGAACTCGCCCGCGGCCAGCCGCCCGGCCCACCGGTCCTCGGTCACGACGAGCGGCCGCGGTTCGCCGAATCCGCCGACGCCGGCGTCGAGGACGACGGCCAGCCCGGCCCGGCGCCCGGACGGCACCCGGATCACATCACCCGGCTTGAGCTGCTCCAGCGAATGCGCGACCTGCGACCGGCGGTGCTGCTGGGACTGCCTGGCCAGCTGCCGCTCCCGGTCGGCGATCGCCACCCGGAGGCCGAAGTACTCGGCGAAGTCGCCCTTGTCGCACTCGGCCTCGTGGCCGTACTGGTCCATCGTCTCGATGTTGCGCTGGACCTGCTTGGCCACGCCGACCACCGACCGGTCCGCCTGGAACTGGGCGAAGGAGGCTTCCAGCAGGTCCCGGGCCCGATCGGCGCCGACCGAGCCGACGAGGTTGACCGCCATGTTGTAGGACGGCCGGAAGCTGGACCGCAACGGATAGGTCCGCGTGGAGGCCAGTCCGGCGACGTGCCGGGGGTCGACGTCCGGCCCCCAGACGACGACCGCGTGCCCTTCGACGTCGATGCCGCGCCGCCCGGCCCGGCCGGTGAGCTGGGTGTACTCCCCCGGCGTGAGGTCGACGTGCGCCTCGCCGTTGTATTTGACCAGCCGTTCGAGCACGACGCACCGAGCCGGCATGTTGATGCCGAGGGCCAGCGTCTCAGTCGCGAAGACCGCCTTGACCAGGCCCTGGACGAACAGCTCCTCGACGATCTCCTTGAACAGCGGCAGCAGGCCGGCGTGGTGGGCGGCGAGGCCGCGTTCGAGGCCGTCGAGCCATTCCCAGTAGCCGAGGGCGTTCAGGTCCTCGCTGGGCACGCTGCTCATCCGGCGTTCCACGATCGCGCGGATCTCGGCGCGCTCGTCCGGGCTGGTCAGCCGCAGCCCGGCCTGAAGGCACTGCTGGACGGCCGCGTCACAGCCGGCCCGGCTGAAGATGAACACGATCGCGGGGAGCAGACCCTCGCGGTCGAGGCGTTCGATGATCTCCGGCCGGTAGATCATCGCCTTGCGGCCCCGGCCACCCCGCCCGCGGCCGCCGCCGCGGATGTCGCCCATCTCCAGCCGGCGGCTGACCTCACGGGTGTAGCGGAGAAGTTCGGGGTGCACCTCGTGGGACCGGGCCGCCTCGGCGTCGTGGAACAGGTCGAACATCCGCTTGCCGACCAGCATGTGCTGCCACAACGGGACCGGGCGATGTTCGCTCACGACGACCTCGGTCTGGCCGCGTACCGTCACGAGCCAGTCGGCGAACTCCTCCGCATTGGACACCGTCGCCGACAGCGACACCAGGTTCACCGAGTCGGGCAGGTGGATGATGACCTCTTCCCAGACCGCGCCGCGGAACCGGTCGGCCAGGTAGTGCACCTCATCCATGACCACATAGGACAAACCCTTGAGCGAGTTCGAACCGGCGTACAGCATGTTGCGCAGCACCTCGGTGGTCATCACGACCACGGGCGCGTCGCCGTTGAACGCGTTGTCCCCGGTCAGCAGGCCAACCTTGGCCGCGCCGTGCACCTGCACCAGATCGTGGTACTTCTGGTTGGACAGCGCCTTGATCGGCGTGGTGTAGAAGCACTTGCGGCCCTCTCGCAGGGCCAGGTGGACGGCGAACTCGCCGACGACCGTCTTACCGGCGCCGGTGGGCGCACAGACGAGCACACCGGAGCCACGCTCCAGCGCCTCGCAGGCCCGGTTCTGGAAGTCGTCGAGCTGGAATTCCAGACCGGCGGTGAACTCGGTGAGCCGGGGAGTCTCGGCCCGGCGCCTGGCGGCCGCGTACCGCTCCGCGGGGCTGGTCATCTCGGACTCCTCACACCGGTCGGCCTATGGGAGATCCGGGGCCTCCGCGAGGAGGTGCGGCGCAACATACCGCCGAGCCTAGTTGCTGGGGTCCCCAACCTGCATGTAGGTATGGTGCTGGCGTGCCCAACCGAATGCTCCCGGGAGTCCCCGATCGCCTGCTCGACGCCGTGATCTTCGACTTCCACGGGACGCTCGCCATGACACAGCCCCCGGTGACCTGGGTCGGAGCCGCCCTGGTCCAGCTCGGGGCGGCGCTCGATCCCGGTCGGTTGGCCGTCCTCGCCGACCGGTACGCCACCTCCGGCGGGCTGCCGGGGGTCGCCCAGCGGGACGCCCGGATCCCCATCCACCTCGCCGAAGTGTGGTCCGATCGTGATCTTTCGGCGTACGCCCATCGCGCGGCGTACATCGGGTTGTGCGAGACGGTCGACTCCGGGGTGGACGGGCTCGCCGAGGCGATCTACGAACGGGTGCTGACGCCGGAGGGCTGGACCGTCTATCCCGACGCCGTCCCGACGATCCGGGCGCTCCGCGAAGCCGGCGTGGCGGTCGGCGTCCTGTCCAACATCGGCTTCGACATCCGGCCGCATCTGAGCGCCTGGGGCCTGGGCGACCTGCCGGTGACGCTCTCGTACGAGGTCGGCCTGATCAAGCCGGATCCCAAGATCTTCCTGCGGGCGTGCGCCGCGCTCGGCGCCGAGCCGGAACGGACGCTGATGGTCGGCGACACCCCGGCCGACGCCGGAGCCGTGCACGCCGGTCTGCGTACGCTCGTCCTGCCGGCCGCCGAACCGGGTCAGGCGAACGGCCTGAGCGCGGTGCTGAACCTCGCCGTGCCCTGCTGAATCCCACCAAAACGGGCAGGCCATACCCCGCTCATACCCACTCCGTCAGCCGAGCACTCGAAGCGCGCCGGGCACGGCGCTGATCGTCACCGGCAAGGTCAGCGACTGCTCGCCGTCGGCGTAGCTCGTGATGCCGTCGCAGGCCACCTCCACGACGCGGCCGCGCAGCTGGCGTACCGCCGGATGATCGACGTGCGTTCCCGCGTACACCTGGGGTTTGATCCGCATGAGGGTGAACCGCGAGACCGGGCCGGCGACGACCAGATCGAGCAGCCCGTCGGTCGGATCGGCGGCCGGGCAGATCCGCATGCCGCCGCCGTACCGCGCGGTGTTGCCGACCGCGACCAGCACGGCCTCCAGCTCCTCGCGGACGCCGTCGACGGTGATCTGGTACCGCCGGGGCCGCATGCGGGCCAGCTCCAGCACGATCGCCACGTCGTAGCGCCGCGGGCCGCGGGGGAAGCGCATCCGGTTGGCCAGCTCGTTGACGAGCGTGTCGAAGCCCAGTCCGATGACCCCGGCGGACCAGCGCGCGACACCGTCGCGCTCCATCCGCGCCAGATCGACGTCCCGGGTCTGCCCGCTCTCCAGCGCGGCGGCAGCCCTGGCCAGCGCTTCGTGCGGGTCAGCCGGCACGCCCAGGCACGCGGCCACGTCGTTGCCCGTCCCGGCGGGCACGATGCCCAGCGGCACGCCCGTCCCGGCCACCGCCTGCACCGCGCGGTGCAAAGTGCCGTCCCCGCCCACGCTGATCACAGCTCGCGCGCCGTCGGCGACCGCGGCCCGGCACGCGGCTTCCGCCTCCTCAGCGGTACGCACAGCGAGCAGCTCGGCATCGGCGCCCAGCACCTTCGTGACCTGATCACGCAGATGCGCATGGCGACCCCGACCCGCTGTCGGGTTCATCAGCACCGCCACCGACCCCATGCCCGCCCCTCCTCTCCCGCCGCTGCCCTTTCCGCGCGATCATGAGCTATCGGCCATGATCGACCGGCGTGTCGCGTCCCCGGTGCCGTGATCGTTCCCGCGAGCGGCTGATCGACTTCTCGGCAGACTGTGGTGGAAGTATGCGTGAGCCCCCGCCTCTCCACGAGAGGCGGGGGCTCAGCGACGGTCGGACCGACCGAGATTCCGGCTTATCAGGTCATGTCGTCCCAGCGGTTCGGCTGACGCTCGATCCGCTCCGGCTGCTCGACCGGGGCCGGCTCGTCGATCACGGACGGGGCCGCGACCGGCTCCGCGCCTTCGATCGGCTCGGGGTCGTATTCGAGCTGCGAGGCCTGGTCGTCACCGAGATCCGGGAACTCGCGGCGATGCTTGCGGTCACGCCGCTTGTCGTTGAGGATCGCGATCCCGCAGGCGATGAAGTAGAGCACCATCAGCGCGCAGGCGAGCAGCGTCATGCCGAACGGGCCTGGGTCCGGCGTGGTGATCGCGGCGAACGCGAAGAACACGATGATGGCTACCCGCCACCAACCGATCATCCGCTTGCCGGACACCAGGCCAGTGAAGTTGAGGAGCAACAACAACACCGGGAACTCGAACGAGAGCCCGAAGAGTAAGACGAGGTTCGTGACGAACGACAGATAACTGCTGGCTTCGAGCGAGGTCGCCTTGACCGCGCCGTGGGTGAGCAGGAACTCGAGGCCCTTGCTGACCACCAGCGAGGCGAGCACCGCACCCGCGAAGAACAGCGGCACCGCGATCGCGCCGAACATGTACGCCCACTTGCGTTCATGCTTGTGCAGACCGGGCGCGATGAACGCCCAGAGCTGGTAGAGCCAGAACGGTGCGGCGACGATCAAACCACCCCACAGGGCGATTTTCATGCTCATCAGGAGCGGGTCGGTCGCCTTCAGGACCGTGAAGTTGCACGTGCCGTTACCGGCCAGGTCCAGGTCGCAGTAGGGCTTCTCGATGAAGCTGAAGATGGTGTCCGAGAAGTAGAAGGCGACGAAAAAGCCGACCACGATCGCCAGAACCGCTTTGGTCAAGCGGCTACGGAGCTCCCGGATGTGCTCGATGAGGGTCATCGAGCCGTCGGAGGCCCGTTCGAATTGGGTCGGCTTCTTCTGCCGACGTGCCGGGGTAGTCACGCCGGTGCCGACCTCAGCGGTCGGCGACGCGCTCGCGCTGCACCGGGTCGGCGTTCTGCTGAACCTCACCGGTCAGCGGCGCACGGCCCGACTGCGCGTCGGCCTTCTCGACCAAGTCGTCCTTGGCCTTGTCCTTGTCGTCGTCCATCAGACCCTTGGTCTCGGCCTTCATGATCCGCATCGACCGGCCGAGCGAACGGGCCGCGTCCGGCAGCCGCTTCGAGCCGAAGATGACCACGATCACAACAACCAGAAGGATGATGTGCCACGGCTTGAGGGCGCCCATGTCGTGCTCCAAGTGTGATCAAGTTGAGGGGCTGGTGTTTCGGCCCCATCCTACGTGCGTTTCCCCGGATCGCCACGTCCCTCGGTGGCCACGTCCGCTCCGGCTGGTGAAGTGTTGACCATCACGGCAGCAACGTCAACCGACTCCCTGCTCCTTTTGGGCGCGTTTGGCCTTTATTTCCGCGACGCCCGCCTGGACCAGCGAAATCTTCTGCTGCAAGGCGGCCGATTGCGCTTGGAGCCCGCTGAGACGTTCCTGAAGACGCTGGGCGTCCGCCACCCGGCCCTGCAGATCGGCCTGGGCCTGCTGAAGAGCGGGTAGCCGGCCTACGACCGAGCGGGCCGCGAAGGCGAGCACGGCGACACTGACCACTACGAGCGCTAGCACGATCCAGCCGACCACGTCCGCACCTTACCCCCGGATCGGGGCGCTCTCACTAGGCGGCGCGCCGCCGGCTCCAGTACACCCCGAAGACGGGGATCACCGCGAAGGCGGTCAAGCCGATGACCGCGCCATGGAAGTGGCCGAGGAACTCCAGGCCCAGCAGCGCGAGCGGGGGCAGTACGCCGATCACCACCAGCGCCGCGATGTCGGCGAACCGGATCGCCAGATGCTGGCCGAGCTGCTTGCCGAGCGGGCCGTCGGTCTCGGCGTACCAGGCGTCGATCGGGATGTCACCGGAGTCGGCGACCCGGCGCCACTGCACGTCCAGCCCGAGCCGGCGGCCCAAGGCCACGCGCAAAGCCTTGTCCCATCGTCGCCGGTAGACGATCGAGAGCACCAGGTACGCCGAAAGCCCAACGACGGCAACGGCCGCCTGAACGCCGAGGGGGATCTCCACGGCGCAGACGTTAGGCGACTCAGGCGTACGCCGCGAGAGCCTCCAGGACGGCACCGCGTACCGATTCGGCGAGTTCTTTCGGGGCGATGACGTCCACACCCGGGCCGAGCCCGAGGACGAACCGCCGGGCCCAGTCGAGATCGCTCACCCGCAAGGTGACGAGCCATTCCTCCGGGGTGATCTCGTCGACCGACTCGACCGGGTAGTACTCGGTGATCCACCGGTCGCCACGGCCGATCCGGATGGTGATGCTCGGCAGCTCCTGCGAGGGCCGGAAGACCTGCTCGTCGACGACGGTCGACTGGGCCTGCGGCGGCGGCGCGGCCGGCTCGTCCAATTCGGTCAGGGCGTCGATGCGATCGATCTTGAAAAGCCGGACCGCCCCGGCCCGGCGACACCATGCCTCTACATAGGAGCGGTCGGCCACCACGATGACGCGCATCGGGTCGATGACCCGCTCGGTCGACTCGTCGCGGGTCGCCGTGTAGTACGTGATCCGCAGCGCGCGCCCACGCTCGACCGCCGCGCGTACGGTGGCGAGCCGGTCGTCGGCCGAACCGCCGTCGGGCGACTGCACCGCGATCGGGGCGTCGGCGACATCGCCGGCGGCGCTCTCGATCTTGGCCAGCGCCCGCAAGATGGCGTCGCGCTGGGCGATGCCGGGCGTCTCGGCCAGCATCCGCAACGCCACCACCAGCGCGGTCGCCTCGTCGGGCCGCAGCCGCAGCGGGCGGTCGATGCCGGCGTCATAGGTGATGGTCACCCGGTCGCCGTCGAACGCCATGTCGATCAGGTCGCCGGGACCGTAGCCGGGCAGCCCGCAGACCCACAGCAGTTCCAAGTCGTCGCGGACCTGGGCCTCGGTGGCGCCCAGGTCGGCGGCGGCCTGCGCGACCTCCACACCGGGCCGCGCCAGCAGGTAAGGCACGAGGTTGAGCAGCCGCGCCAGCCGCTCCGACGAAGTGGTCCCCGGGCGCGTCACGCGGCCACACCCTGTTCGGAACGAGTCTGCTCGGGCAGTTCGGTCGCGCCGAGCTTCTCGGCCAGTCCGGCCATGTCCCGCAGACGGCACACGATCGCCTCGCGGACCTCCTCGGGCTCGAGCACGAGGACGTCCGGCCCGTAGCGGACCAGCCACGCGGCGAGCCCGTGCGGCTCCGCGTATCGCAGGGTCAGGATGTCGCCGTCCGGCGTCTCCTCGACCTGCTCGGCCCAGCGGCGTACCCCTGCTGCTCGTCCTGGACGGGCCAGGACCCGCGCGGACCGGGTGCGCTCGTGCGGGCCGGACCAGCGCGCGACATGGCTGATCAGGTTGAGATCGGCCGGCGGCGTGTACGCGCCGGCGGGACCGACCAGCCGCACGGTGCCGGAGATCCGGGACAGCCGGAAGCAGCGCGTGGCGCCACGGTCGGTGTCGTGACCGACCACGTACCAGCGGCCGCGCCAGCAGACCACGCCCCACGGCTGAACGTGGCGGGTCGCGGACGCGTCCTGCTCGGGGACGCGGTAGTTGAAGGTGACCGCGCGGCGCTCGCGGGCCGCGTTGGCCAGCGGGGTGAACGCCGGGTCGACCGCGACGACCGGCTCGACGCCGAGAGTGGCCTCGCCGTCGACCTCGACGCCGCCGGCTCTCAGCTTGGCGAGGCCCGAGCTGGCCGCGGCGGCCATGCCCGCGTGCCGCCACAGGCGCGCGGCCACGCCCACGGCGGCCGCTTCATCCGGCGCCAGCGGGATCTCGGGCAGGCCGTAATCCCGGCGGGCGATGCGATAGCCCGGCTCCGCGTCGAACACGCTCGCCGTGCCGATTTCCAGGGGTACGCCCAGCTCCCGCAGCTCAGCCTTGTCGCGTTCGAACTTTCGCTGGAAGGCCTCGTGCTCGCGGGGATCGTCGGAATCGTGCTCGTAACCGGGAACGGTCGCGGCGATCTGGGCAGCCGTGAGGAACCTGCGCGTAGAGAGCAGGCAGATCACCAAGTTGACGAGGCGTTCGGTCCGGCTGCGCGACACAGAGCAACGCTAGCAGCGTCCGCGTCCGGCGTCGCCCCCGGCTCCCGAAAAGATCGAACTAACGTTCGGAAGAGTGACAATCCGTGTGCGAGCGCTGCGATCGCAGCGACTCCTGGGCCGCTAGGGTGTCGTGGTGATCAGGTGGCGGCAGGGGTCGGTGGAATCGGTGGGCCGGCGGTGGCACGGCGCAGTCGAGCTGGCGGTACGCCTCTCCCAGCGCACGCCGGACGATCCTTCGTCGGTGCGGGCGCTGGCGTACCCCGCGCTCGTCGGGGAACCGGAGCCCGGTGACCGAGTGTTGCTGAACGCCAACGCCTTGGCCCTTGGCCTGGGAACCGGCGGGTACGCCCTGGTCGTGGCCCTGCCGGACCGGCTGCCGCCGGACCCGTCCGGCCCCGGGCACATCGTCAAATCCCGCTACACCCCGCTACAGACGGTGACGCTCGCTGCGGACGAAGAGGACTCTCCCTTCCGTCCTTCGCTGGAGCGCGCCGACGACCTCGGCGGTATGCCGGTCGTCCTGGCGGATCTGCACTCCGCCCTCCCGGCGATCCTGGCCGGCGTCGACGCCACCCGGCCGGGGACTCGCGTGGCGTACGTCATGACCGACGGGGGCGCCCTGCCGGCCTGGTTCTCCCGATCGCTGTCGGAGTTGAGCGGGCGACTGCTCGGGACGGTGACCGCCGGGCAGGCGTACGGGGGTGACCTGGAGGCGGTCAACGTCCACAGCGCGCTCCTGGCCGCCCGGTACGCCCTCGACGCCGAGCTCACGATCGTGGCGCAGGGTCCGGGGAACCTCGGCACCGGCACGATCTGGGGGTACTCCGGAGTCGCCGTCGGCGAGGCGGTCAACGCCGTCGCCACCCTGGGCGGGCGGCCGGTCGGGTCGCTGCGGATCTCGGAGGCCGACGCTCGGGAACGCCACCGGGGTGTGTCGCACCACAGCCTCACCGCGTACGGGCGGGTGGCGCTGGTCCCAGCCGACCTGCCGGTCCCCGCTCCCCTGCTGCCATCGTTGTCCGCCGAGCTGGCGGCATTGCGGGACCGGCATCGGATCGTCGAGGTGGACTGCGCCGGACTGGACGAGGCGCTGCGCGCTTCGCCGGTCAAGCTGTCCACCATGGGGCGCGGACTCGACGCCGACCATGGGTACTTCCTCGCCGCCGCGGCGGCCGGACGCCACGCGGCTGGACTGCTCTGACGCGCTCGCCCGATCCGGCTTGATCCAGTGCCCTACGTGAGCGATTCACGGCTCGATTCGGAGATCAAGTTCCCGTCGTATGCGCTGGAGCGGCCCTTTTGCGCATGCCCTCGGCACTTGATCTTCGAAATGGGCCGCCACCCGCTGACCACGGGCACTTGATCACGCCCGGTCGCGCCCGGATCCGCTACCCGACGCTGCCGACGCCGCTCCTGTTGATCATGGCGTTTCCGGCCTCGACACGCCGGTCGATCACGACCATAAAGTTCATGATCACGCGGAAGAGGGCGGGGTGCGCGCGGAGAGGGTGGGGAGGTCAGGCGAGGATGACGAAAAGGGTGAAGCCGACCACGATCGCCACGAGGAGGGCGACCAGGACCCAGGTCGGCACCGTGTATTCGCCGCGCCGGTTCCGCTCGATCTCGGCGCGGATCCTGGCCTTGCGGCGCTCCCACCGGGGCTGGACTTCGTCCATCCGGCGGCCGAACAGGTCACGCTGGATTCGCCGCTCGGAGTCGGTGGGCGGGGTTTCGTTCTCGCTCATGGTGCGCCGAAGCCTACACCTCGCCGCCCGCACCCCGAACGGGATGCGGGGGGCGGGTGTTCCGATCACATGCTGGCGATCAGGCGGTCCACCCGCTCGTCGTGCGCCCGGAACGGGTCCTTGCAGAGGACGGTCCGCTGGGCCTGGTCGTTCAGCTTGAGGTGCACCCAGTCCACCGTGAAGTCGCGGCGCTTCTCCTGGGCGTGCCGGATGAACTCGCCCCGCAGCCGGGCGCGGGTCGTCTGCGGCGGCGTCTCCTTGGCCTCGTAGATCCGCAGGTCGTGCACGGCCCGCTCGACCTGGCCGCGCTTCTCCAGGAGCGGGTAGAGCCCCCGCCCTCGGCGCAGGTCGTGGTATGCGAGGTCGAGCTGGGCGACTCGGGGATGCGCCAGCGGCAGGTCGTGCTTGGCCTGGTAACGCTCGATCAGGCGTAGCTTGGTGACCCAGTCGATCTCCCGGGAGACGGGTTCCAGGTCGCCGCTCTCGACCGCTGTGAGCACCCGGCCCCAGAGGTCGATCACCTTCTTGGAGACGTCGTCGTGCGTACGCTTCGCGACGAACTCGGCGGCCTTGGCGAAGTACTCCTGCTGGATCTCCAGCGCGCTGGCTTCCCGGCCACTGGCCAGCCGGATCCGCCGACGGCCGGTGATGTCGTGGGAGACCTCCCGGATAGCCCGGATGGGGTTCTCCAGCGACAGGTCGGCCATCGCGACCCCGGCCTCGATCATCCGCAGGACGATGTCGGCCGAGCCCACCTTGAGCAGGGTCGTCATCTCGTTCATGTTGGAGTCGCCGACGATCACGTGGAGGCGCCGGTAGCGCTCGGCGTCCGCGTGCGGCTCGTCCCGGGTGTTGATGATGGGCCGGCTGCGGGTGGTCGCGCTGGACACGCCCTCCCAGATGTGCTCGGCGCGCTGCGACAGGCAGTAGACCGCTCCGCGCGGCGTCTGCAGGACCTTCCCGGCTCCGCAGATGAGCTGGCGGGTGACCAGGAACGGAATCAGGACGTCGGCCAGGCGGCCGAATTCGCCGTGCCGGCTGACGAGATAGTTCTCGTGGCAGCCGTACGAGTTGCCGGCGGAGTCGGTGTTGTTCTTGAAGAGGTAGATCTCGCCCGCGATGCCCTCGTCGTGCAGTCGCTTCTCGGCGTCGACCAGCAGGCCCTCGAGGATGCGCTCGCCGGCCCGGTCGTGGGCGACCAGGTCGAGCAGCGAGTCGCACTCGGGGGTGGCGTACTCGGGGTGCGAGCCCACGTCCAGGTAGAGGCGGGCGCCGTTGCGCAGGAAGACGTTGCTAGAACGGCCCCAGGAGACCACCCGCCGGAACAGGTAACGGGCCACCTCGTCCGGGGACAGCCGACGCTGCCCCCGATACGTGCAGGTGACGCCGTACTCCGTCTCGATGCCGTAGATGCGCCGGTCCATCCCCAAACAGTACGCGAGATCACCTGCGAAGGTCACGCACGTAGCGCATCGACGTACGCTCGGTAGTCCGCATAGGACGGAAGCAGGCCCTGAGCGGCGGCTTCGGCGAGCGACGGCGCGGCGGAATCGCGCGCCGACAGCAACGGCGTTTCGGCCGGCCAGACGATGCCCAGCTCCGGGTCCAGGGCGTTCACCGCGAACTCCCGCGCCGGGTTGTAGACCTCCGAGCACAGGTAGGTGATCGTGACGTCCTCGGTCAGCGCGCAGAAGCCGTGTCCCAGGCCTTCGGCGACATAGACCGCGTTCCGTTCGGTCTCGTCCAGCCGGACGGAGGTCCACTCGCCGAACGTCGGGGACCCCACCCGCAGGTCGACGATGACGTCCAGCAGCGCCCCGCGTACACAAGTGACGTATTTCGCCTGGCCGGGCGGCACCTGGGCGAAGTGGATCCCGCGGACCGTGCCCCCGACGGACGTCGAGAGGTTGGCCTGCGCGAGGCGCAGCGGATGCCCGACCGCGGCCTCGACCTCCTCGAACCGGTACCACTCCAGGAAGACCCCGCGCGGATCACCGTGCTGCACCGGGACGAACTCCCACGCGCCCTCGATCTTCAGCTCGTTGACCTTCATCGCCGGTCGTCCCCTCCTGGTCAGCCATGATGTCTCCGCTGAGCGAACGCGAGATGTCCGATTCGCGCGCGGCCGAGCCTGGTGTGCGGGCGACCAGCGGCCGGGCCCCCGGGCGTCGTCTACGCTGGCGCCTACTATGCCCTACCTTCCCCAGGCGGTGAAACGGTGAGCCAGACGCAGCTCGCCGACGAGTCCGCGGTCTCCGCGCAGAGCGTGGCCCGGGGCGCGAGTTCGATCATCGCCGGGCTGGCGGTGCTCGGCGCGGCCGGCTACGCGTTCCTCACCATCACCGCGAAAATGGTCACCCCGGCGGAATACGCCACGCTGGCCTCGCTGTACCTGCTGATCGTGGTGTTCGGCGCGGGCGTGTTCAACAGCGTCGAGCTGGAGATCAGCCGGCTGGTCAGCCGCGGCATCGCTCAGGGGCGACCGACCGGCACCGCCGTGCGGCAGCTGCGGCTCATCGCGGCCGGGATGCTCGCCGGCTTGCTGCTCCTGCTGGCCGCCATCGCGAACCCGCTGTCCGACCGGGTCTTCGACGGCAACCACTGGCTGGTGCTCGGGCTGGCCGCCGCCTGCGTGGGCTACGCGGTGATCAGTCTGCCGCGCGGCACCTTCGCGGGGCGTGGTCAACTGCGTCGCTACGCGGCCACCATCGGCGGGGAAGGGCTGGGGCGGTTGCTGCCGTGCGTCGTCCTGGTCGTCGCCGGAGTCCACCTGGCCTCCGCCTACGGCATCGGCATCGGCGTCGGTCTGCTGCTCGCGGCGGTCGCCTGCCTGCCCTGGGTGCGCCTCGGCCCGGTCGGCGAGCACGTGCCGTGGCGCGGCCTGCTCCTGGCCGTCGGCTGGCTCGCCGCCTCCAACCTGCTCTCGCTCGGCCTCGCGAACCTCGGCCCGGTCATGGTCAAGGCCCTGCTCAGCGACGACCCCGGCCGGGCCGGGGTCTTCGCGTTCGCCTTCGTGCTGGCCCGCATCCCGCAATTCCTCTTCACCAGCGCGCAGACCGTGCTGCTCCCGGTCCTCTCGCGGGCCGCGGCCACCGGTGATCACCGTCTCCTGCGCCAAGGGGTACGCCAAGCGGCTTACCTGGTTTCGGGACTCGGCGTGCTGGGCGTCCTGGGGACGGCGGCGCTGGGCGGTTTCGTGCTGCGGATGATCTTCGGCGACGCCCATGGGATCGGCGCCCTGGACCTGGCGCTGCTCGCCCTCAGCGCGGTCTTCGGCATGGGGATGGCCGTCCTGCAGTCGGCCCTGCTGGCGCTGGCCCGACACCGGGCGGTGACCGCGGCGTACGCCGTGGGCATGGTCAGTTTCCTGGCCTGCTTCCTGCTCCCGATGGAACCGGTCGCGGCCGGGCTGACGGCCCAGCTCGTGTCGGCGGTGGCGACCGTCGCATTCATGTACGCCGTGCTCCGCCGCGCGGCGGCGGACTGAACCTCTTCCCCGGAGCGGCCTTGATCATCGCGTTATCCGGGATAGCTCATCGCGTCATGCGGGATAGCGCGGCTTCGTTCGTCGTCCAAGCCGCAATTTCCCGGAATCGCGCGGGTGGCCGGCGTCTGGGATAAGCCGTCCGACGGGTCTGGGTCAGCGGTCGGACAACAGCCGCAGCAGGTAGTCGCCGTAGCCGCTCTTGCGCAGCGGCTGGGCGAGCGAGGCGAGACGGTTGTCGTCGATGAAGCCGGCCCGCCAGGCCGCCTCCTCGACGCAGCCGATCTTGAGACCCTGCCGTTCCTCGATGACCCGGACGAACTCGGCCGCCTGCATCATCGACGAGAAGGTGCCGGTGTCGAGCCAGGCGGTGCCTCGGTCGAGCGCGGTGACCGACAGCTGACCGGCTCGCAGGTACGCGTCGTTGACCGCGGTGATCTCCAGTTCGCCGCGGTCGCTGGGCTTGAGCCCGGCCGCGATCTCCACGACCTGGTTGTCGTAGAAGTACAGGCCGGGGACGGCGTACCGGGACTTCGGCTCGACCGGCTTCTCCTCGATCGACAGGACGCGCCCGTCCGGTGCGAACTCGACCACGCCGTAGTCGCTCGGATTGGCGACCTGGTACGCGAAGATCCGGCCGCCTTCCAGCTTCCCGTGCTCGGCGAGCTGCCGGCCGAGACCGACGCCGTGGAAGATGTTGTCGCCGAGGATGAGCGCCACCGGCTCGTCGCCGATGAAGTCGGCCCCGATCACGAACGCCTGGGCGATGCCCTCCGGCTTCGGCTGTGTCGCATATCCGATGCTCAGACCCCATTGGCCGCCGTCGCCGAGCAGTCGCTGGAACTGCGTCGAGTCCTCCGGAGTGGTGATGACGAGGACCTCGCGTACGCCCGCCATCACCAGGGTGGTGAGCGGGTAGTAGATCATCGGCTTGTCGTACACCGGCATGAGCTGCTTCGACACCGCCCGGGTGATCGGCCACAGCCGCGAGCCGGTGCCTCCGGCGAGCAGGATTCCGCGCATGAGGGGACAGGGTACTAGCCAGCGTGTCGGCTAGACTCCCGGACCGTGAGACTCCTCGTCACCGGCGGTGCCGGCTTCATCGGCTCGGAATATGTCCGGAACCTCCTCCGAGGCGTGTACGGCCCCGCTGAGACGGCCGTCACGGTCCTCGACGCGCTGACCTACTCCGGCAACCGGGCGAACCTGGACCCGGTCGCGGGCGACCCCGCACTGACCTTCGTGCACGGCGACATCTGCGACGCCGAGCTGGTCGACGAGCTGATGCGTGGACACGACGCGGTGGTGCACTTCGCCGCCGAGACGCACGTCGACCGGTCGATCACCGGGTCCGCCGCGTTCGTCCGGACGAACGTCCTGGGCACGCAGGTGCTGCTGGACGCGGCGTACCGGCACGGGGTGGGGCGTTTCGTGCACGTGTCGACCGACGAGGTCTACGGTTCCATCGACGAGGGCTCCTGGACCGAGGACTGGCCGCTGGCCCCCCGGTCGCCGTATTCGGCCGCCAAGGCGGGCTCGGACCTGCTGGCGCTGTCCTACTTCAAGACGCACGAGCTGGACGTCGTGGTCACCCGGTGCTCCAACAACTACGGGCACTACCAGTTCCCGGAGAAGGTCGTCCCGCTGTTCGTGACGAACCTGCTCGACGGCAAGAAGGTCCCGCTGTACGGCGACGGCCTGAACGTCCGCGACTGGCTGCACGTCTCCGACCACTGCCTCGGCATTCACCTGGCGCTGCAGAAGGGCCGAGCGGGCGAGGTCTACCACATCGGCGGCGGCACCGAGCTGACCAACCGGGAGCTGACCGAGATGCTGCTCGCCGCCACCGGGCGCGACTGGTCGTCGGTCGAGCCGGTCGCCGACCGCAAGGGCCACGACCGGCGTTACTCGCTGTCCATCGAGAAGATCCGCGACGAGCTGGGCTACGAACCGCAGGTCACGCTGGCCGACGGGCTCGCCGCCACGGTGGCCTGGTACCGGGACAACCGGTCCTGGTGGGAGCCGCTGCAGGCGAAGGCCGCGCTGCTCAAGTGAAGATCCTGATCACCGGCGCCGGTGGCATGCTCGGCCGGCGCCTGTCCGCTCTTCCCGGCTGTGTCGGGCTGGACCGGGCTGCCCTGGACATCACCGACCGTTCCGCCGTCGCCTACGCCGTGACCGGCTACGACGCCGTGATCAACGCGGCGGCGTGGACGGACGTCGACGGGGCCGAGACTCGGGAGGCCGAGGCGACGGCGCTCAACGGCGCCGGCCCGGCGAACCTCGCGGCGGCCTGCGCCGCCAGCGGCGCCGCGCTGCTGCAGGTCTCCACCGACTACGTCTTCGCCGGGACCGGGACCTCGCCGTATCCGGAAGACGCCCCCACCGCACCCGTCAACGCGTACGGGCGCAGCAAACTGGCCGGTGAGCAGGCCGTCCTGGGGGCGCTGCCCGATCGCGGCTATGTCGTCCGCACGGCGTGGCTCTACGACCGAGACGGCCGGAACTTCCTGACCACGATGCTGCGACTGGCCGCCGATCGGGAGACCCTCGAGGTGGTCGACGACCAGCGGGGGCAGCCGACCGGGGCGCCCTTCCTCGCCGCGCAGCTGGTCGAGCTGGCCCGGGCGGCGGTCGCGGGACAGGCCCCGGCCGGGATCTACCACGGCACCGCCGGCGGCGAGACGACCTGGTTCGGGTTCGCGCGGGCGATCTTCGCGGAGGCCGGGCTCGACCCCGACCGCGTACGCCCCACGACCACCGACCGCTTTCCCCGCCCGGCCCCGCGACCGGCGTACAGTGTGCTCGGTCACCGCCGCTGGGCATCGGCGGGGCTGACCTCCCAGCCCGACTGGCGCGACGAACTGCGCGACGTCCTGACCGGAGGACGGTGAACGCATGAGCGACCGCAGGTCGATCATCATCAAATACAGTCCCCCTCATGCGGTCGCCGGCCGCAGGACGGTGAACGCATGAGCCTTAATGTCACCACGATGATCTGCGGGCTGGTGCTGCTCGTAGGCATCCTCGAGTTGCTGCGGCGGCGGCAGCTCCGCGAGAAGTACGGCATCTTGTGGATCGGCGTGGCGCTGGTCATCGTGCCGTTGTCGATCTTCCCGAGCCTGATGGACCGGGTCGCCGGTTTCGTCGGCGTAGCCAGCGGCGTCAGTCTGGTGCTGTTCGCCGCGATCCTCTTCCTGTTGCTGGTCTGCCTGCATCTGAGCTGGGAGGTCAGCCGGCTGGAGGAGGAGACGCGGACGCTCGCCGAGGAGATCGCCCTGATCAAGATCAAGATCGACGGCACCGAGAAGGTGGGCGCCCACGATGATCAGCGGTAAGCGTGTCCTGGTCGTCATCCCGGCGTTCAACGAGGCGGGGGCCATCGCCGGAGTCATCGACGAAGTCCGGGGCGAACTGCCCGGAATCGACGTCCTCGTGGTCGACGACGGCTCGGCCGACACCACCGTCGTCGAGGCGCGCAAAGCCGGCGCGCTCGTCGCCCGGCTCCCCTACAACCTCGGCGTCGGGGGTGCCCGGCGGCTCGGTTTCCGCTACGGGCTGGACCACGACTACGACGTGGTCATCCAGTTCGACGCCGACGGCCAGCACGATCCCCGCTACATTCCGCAGCTCGTCGACGCCCTCGACTCCGCCGACGTGGTGATCGGCGCCCGCTTCGCCGGAGAAGGCGACTATCGCGTACGCGGGCCGCGGGCCTGGGCGATGTCGTTGCTGTCGGCGGTACTTTCCCGGGTCGCGAAGTCCCGGTTGACCGATACGACGTCGGGGTTCCGGGCAGCCAACCGCAGGGGCATCGACCTGTACGCCCAGTGGTTCCCCGTCGAGTACCTCGGCGACACGGTCGAGACGATCGTGCAGGCGGTCCGGGGTGGGCTGACCGTACGCCAGGTCCCGGTCGCCATGCGCGCCCGGGTCGCGGGCAAGGCGAGCCACTCTCCCGTCAAGGCGACGGTCTACCTCGGGCGGTCCTTCGCGGTGCTCCTGCTCGCCCTGGTCCGGCGCTGACATGACCGATTCCACCGGCGGCGCTCGCCTGGACGTCGTCATGCTGGCGTACGGCAAGGAGCCGTGGCTGGCCGAAGCCGTCGACGCCGTCTTCGCCTCCGCCGGCGTCGACGTGACGCTGACCTTGGTCGACAACGGCAGCGAGTCGGTCGCGGCGATCACACCTCGGCCGGGGCTGCGCGTTCTGAAGCCGACGGAGAACACTGGATTCGCCGGGGGCTGCAACCTCGGCGCGGCCGACGCCCAGTCCGACGCGATCGCCTTCGTGAACTCCGACGCCGTCGTCACGCCGGATGCGCTGGCGAAGGTGCGGGCGGTCGCCCTGGAGCCCGGGGTGGGCGCGGCGATGGCCTCGATCCGGTACGCCGACCGCCTCGACGTCGTCAACACCTCGGGCAACCCGTTGCACCTGGCCGGACTGTCCTGGGCGGGCGGCAACGAGGAGCCCGCCGACCGTCATGCCGCCCGGACTGCGGTGCCGACCCTCAGCGGCTGCACCTTCGTCATCCGGGCCGACCTGTGGCGGGAACTCGGCGGCTTCCCCACCGAGTACTTCGCGTACCACGAGGACACCGAGCTGAGCGTCCGGCTGTGGCAGCGTGGGCTGACCCCGGCGTATGTGCCGGACGCGGTCGTGGGTCACCACTACGAGTTCTCCCGCAACGACCTCAAGTTCTACCTGCTCGAACGCAACCGGCTGCTGACCGTTCTCACGGTCTACCGGATGCGCACGATCCTGCTCCTGCTGCCCGTCCTGGCCCTGACCGAACTCGCCATGCTCGCGACGGCGGTCGCCGGAGGGTGGCTGCGGCCCAAGGTACGCGGCTGGGGCTGGATCTGGCGCAACCGCGGCTTTCTGCGTACGCGGCGGCGGCAGTTGCAGGCGGAGCGCGTGGTCGGCGACGCGGCGCTGCCGCTCACGCCGGACTTCACCCCGTCCAATGTCGAGGCTCCGCCCGGGATCGGGCTCTACAACGCGTTCGTGCGTGCCTGGTGGAGCCTGGTACGCCGCTTCGTCCGCTGACGCTCGCCTTCCTCACCGCCGGATCAGGGTTCTCTGTCGAATCTTGGTGCATGATTCGACCCGGATCCCTGATCCAGCGCTGGGAACAACCGGCGTCGGAGGCGACGCGAATGGAAAGCGCCCCGAACCGACCGGCTCGGGGCGCTTTTCGTGTAGTGCTCAGCTCTCGGTGTCGCCGGATTCCTCGGGCGTACCCTCGCCGGCCGGTTCGGCCGCCGGCTCGGGCTCGGCCGCCGCAGCGGCGGCAGCAGGAGCCGGGGCCAGCAGGGCCTTCAACGCGTTCCCGGTGATCCGGCGGAACGCCCGGCCCCGGCGAGCCCGCTCCAGGACGGCGACCTCCAGCTGGTCGGCCGAGATCTGCCGGGTCGCCCCGCCCTCGCCGCCGACACTGCCGAGCGCCTCGACCGCGAGGGTCAACGCCTGGCCGAGCGAGTGCGCCTCACTGTGCCGGTCCTTCAGCACCGTCGCCACCGCGTCGGCCTGGCCGCCCATCACGAGGAAGCCCGGCTCGTCCTGGACGGAGCCGTCGTAGGTGAGCCGGTAGAGCTGGTCGTCGGCCGGGCTGGCGCCCACCTCGGCGATGCAGATCTCCACCTCCAGCGGCTTGCCGCTTTCGCCGAACAGGTTGCCCAGGGTCTGCGCGTATGCGCTGGCCAGGGCCCGCCCGGTGACGTCGCGGCGGTCGTAGGAGTAGCCGCGCATGTCGGCCATCCGGACGCCGGCCGAGCGCAGGTTCTCGAACTCGTTGTACCGCCCGACGGCGGCGAACCCGATCCGGTCGTAGATCTCGCTCACCTTGTGCAGCGTGGTCGAGACGTTCTCCGCCACGAACAGGACGCCCTGCTCGTAGGTGAGCACGACCACGCTGCGGCCGCGCGCGATCCCCTTGCGCGCGTATTCCGAGCGATCCCGCATGATCTGCTCGGGCGAGGCGTAGAACTGCATGGCCACGCGGCCTGCTCCCTTCCAGGTGAATCCTCAGTGGACTGACAGCACTCTGGCCGCGGCGGTCAGCCGCCCGGGTTCTCGTGGCGCGCCGCGATGATCTCCTCGGCGATCGTGCCGGTCTCCGCGTCGGGCAGCCGATGCGTGCCCTCGGCGGTCGCCGTCATGACGACCGGGAAGATGCGCCGGATGACGTCGGGACCGCCGGTCGCGGTGTCGTCGTCGGCCGCGTCGTAGAGCGCCTCGATGGCGAACCGGACCGCCTCGGTGGTGGTCAGGCCCGGCCGGAACCGCTTCTTCAACGCCGACTTGGCGAACAGCGAACCAGAGCCGATCGCGTCGTAGCCCGTCTCCTCGTAGACCCCGCCGGCCACGTCGAAGCTGAAGATCCGGCCGACCTTGGCCGGGTCCTTCGCGTCGAGGTCGTAGCCCGCGAAGATCGGGATCGCGACCAGGCCCTGCAGCGCCGCGCCGAGGTTGCCCCGGATCATCGCGGCGAGCCGGTTGGCCTTGCCGTCGAGCGAGAGCATCGCGCCCTCGATCTTCTCGTAGTGCTCCAGCTCCACCTGGAACAGCCGGATCAGCTCGATGCCGATGCCGGCGGTGCCCGCGATGCCGATCAGCGAGTAGGGATCGGCCTCGTGCACCTTCTCGATGTCGCGGCTGGCGATCAGGTTGCCCATGGTCGCGCGCCGGTCACCGGCCATCACGACCCCGTCGCTGCAACTCAGCGTGACGATGGTGGTGGCGTGCGGAGCGATCTCCGCGTGCGCCCCGGCCGGCAGCGGGCGACGTCCCGGCAGCAGGTCAGGCGCGGCCATGCTCAAGAACTCCGTGAACGAACTGATGCCCACGGCGTGGTACGCCGCCGGAAAGCCCCGGTTCCACTCTGCTCCGGACGTCACGTCGTCCCCTTCACCTCTCGACGGCATCTGAAAGAAACACCTGCGTCCGTGACGCGGCGTGAAACGGACATCGGCGACTATTCGCCGCCCTTTTGAATGTATCCCCGGACGAACTCCTCGGCGTTCTCCTCGAGCACCGAGTCGATCTCGTCCAGCAGGTCGTCCACGTCCTCGCCGATCTGTTCGACCCGCTCGGCGATCTCGGGGTCGACCTCGGGCGCTACCGCCTCGTCGACCTCGTTCTCGCGCCGGCGACCGGCCTGACCCTGCCCACCTGTGTCCTGGCTGGCCATTGCGCCCCTCCCTGATGGCAAGGCCGGGACTTGTAGGGTCCCGGCCGTCCGTCTTAGGTAAAACCTACCCCGCCCGACCGACAATTGCGATCAGCTGGAAGCTCAACGCGATTCGGTGTCAGGACGCGGCCGTCAGCGCCTCGAGCAGATCCTTCGCACTGGCGCAGCGGTCGAAGAGCGGGCCGACGACACGCTTGGTGCCCCGCTCGGGCTCGAGCATCGGCACGCGGACCAACGACTCGCGGCCGACGTCGAAGATGACGGAGTCCCAGCTGGCGGCGACCACTTCGGACGCGTACTGGGCGAGGCAGCGGCCCCGGAAGTAGGCCCGGGTGTCCTCCGGCGGCTCCGTCATGGCGCGGCGGACGTCCTCCTCGCGGAGCAACGTCTTCATCGCGCCCCGGGCGACCAGCCGGTGGTAGAGACCCTTCTCCTGGCGGACGTCGGCGTACTGGAGGTCGACGAGGTGCAGCTTCGGCGAGGCCCAGCCGAGGTTCTCCCGCTCGCGGTAGCCCTCCAGGAGCCGGAGCTTGGCGACCCAGTCGAGTTCGTCGGCGCACAGCATCGGATCGCGGCCGAGCTTGTCCAGCACGGCTTCCCACCGGTCCAGGACGTCCGCCGTCTGGTCGTCCAGGCCGCGGCTGTCCATGAAGGCCCGTGCCCGCTCGTAGTACGCCCACTGGACGTCCAGGGCGGTGAGACGACGGCCGTCGCGCAGGCGTACGCGATGGGTCAGCGACGGGTCGTGACTGACCGCGCGCAGCTCGGCCACCGGGTCGGCGATGCTGAGGTCCGGGGTGAGCGCCTTCTCCTCGATCATCGTGAGGATGAGGGCGGTCGTGCCGACCTTCAGGTAGGTGGAGATCTCCGAGAGGTTGGCGTCACCGATGATCACGTGCAGCCGCCGGTACTTGTCGGCGTCGGCGTGCGGCTCGTCGCGGGTGTTGATGATCGGCCGCTTGAGGGTGGTCTCCAGACCGACCTCGACCTCGAAGAAGTCGGCGCGCTGGGAGACCTGGTAGCCGGCCTGCGAGCCATCGGCGCCGATGCCCACCCGACCGGCGCCGCAGACCACCTGCCGGGTGACGAAGAACGGCGTCAGGTAGGTGACGATCTCGGCGAACGGCGTCTGCCGCTTCATGAGGTAGTTCTCGTGCGCGCCGAAGCTCGCGCCCTTGTTGTCGGTGTTGTGCTTGTAGAGATGGATCGGCGGCGCGCCGGGGATCGTGCCGGCCCGGCGGGCGCCCTCGGCCATCACGCGCTCACCGGCCTTGTCCCAGAGGACGACGTCGAGCGGGTTGGTCACCTCGGGCGTGGAGTACTCCGGGTGGGCGTGGTCGACGTAGAGGCGGGCGCCATTGGTGAGGATGACGTTCGCCAGGCCCAGGTCCTCGTCGGCGAGCGCCTCGGCAGGGTCGAAGACGGCGCCGGTGTAGGTGAAGCCGCGGGCGTCGCGCAGCGGCGACTCCTCCTCGTAGTCCCAGCGGGCGCGGCCGCCCTTGGTCAGCTCGGGTCGTGCGCCGTAGGCGTTGACTACCTGAGAGGAGGTCACCATCGGGTTGGCTTGAGGCTGTCCGGGCACGCTGATGCCGTACTCGACCTCAGTCCCCATGATCCGGCGCACTGTCATATGACTGAGCCTAGACGGTGTCCAGGCGATCGCACTCCCCGCTACCGGTCCGTGGCACTGCGCACGCAAAAAATCCGGCCCGGCCGCCACGCGGGCGGCCGGGCCGGACAGGTGCGCCTTACAGGTACTGGCCGGTGTTGGTGGCGGTCTCGATCGACCGGCCGGCCTCGGTGCCCTTGCCGCCGGAGACGAGCGTGCGGATGTACACGATCCGCTCGCCCTTCTTGCCGGAGATCCGGGCCCAGTCGTCGGGGTTGGTGGTATTGGGCAGGTCCTCGTTCTCCCGGAACTCGTCGACGCAGGCGTCCAGCAGGTGCTGGAGCCGCATGCCCTTGCGCCCGGAGGAGAGGAACTCCTTGATGGCCATCTTCTTGCCCCGGTCCACGATGTTCTGGATCATCGCCCCGGAGTTGAAGTCCTTGAAGTACAGGACTTCCTTGTCACCGTTGGCGTAGGTGACCTCGAGGAAGCGGTTCTCCTCGGTCTCGGAGTACATGCGCAGGACGACCGCGCTGATCATCGCGTGCACGCACGCCTCGGCCGAACCGCCGTGCTCGGCCAGGTCGTCCGGGTGCAACGGCAGGCCTTCGACGATGTACTTCGTGAAGATGTCCCGGGCCGCCTCGGCGTCCGGCCGCTCGATCTTGATCTTGACGTCCAGGCGCCCGGGGCGCAGGATCGCCGGGTCGATCATGTCCTCGCGGTTGGAGGCGCCGATGACGATGACGTTCTCCAGACCTTCCACACCGTCGATCTCGGACAGCAGCTGCGGGACGATCGTGTTCTCCACATCGGAGGAGACACCGGAACCACGGGTGCGGAACACGGAGTCCATCTCGTCGAAGAACACGATGACCGGCGTGCCCTCGGAGGCCTTCTCCCGGGCCCGCTGGAAGATCAGCCGGATGTGCCGCTCGGTCTCGCCGACATACTTGTTGAGCAGCTCGGGGCCCTTGATGTTGAGGAAGTAGCTGGTCTGCCGCTCCTCGCCCCGCTTCTCCGCGATCTTCTTCGCCAGGGAGTTGGCGACCGCCTTGGCGATCATCGTCTTGCCACACCCGGGCGGGCCGTAGAGCAGCACGCCCTTCGGCGGGCGCAGGTGGTGCTCACGGAACAGCTCGGCGTGCAGGAAGGGCAGCTCGACGGCGTCGCGGATCTGCTCGATCTGGTTGGAGAGGCCGCCGATGTCGGTGTAGTCGACGTCGGGCACCTCCTCCAGGACGAGCTCCTCGACCTCGCTCTTCGGGATCCGCTCGTACGCGTAGGCCGAACGGGGCTCGATCATGAGCGAGTCGCCGGCTCGCAGCGGGGCGTCGATGAGACCCTCCGCCAGGAAGACGATGCGCTCCTCGTCGGCGTGCGAGATGACCAGTGCCCGGTCGCCGCCCTCGAGCAGCTCCTTGAGCATGACGACCTCACCGCTGCGCTCGAAGCCGAGCGCGTCGACGATGTTCAAGGCGTCGTTGAGCAGCACCTCTTGACCACGCTGCAGGGCCGACACGTCCAGCGAGGGCGAGACGGCGACACGCAGCTTGCGTCCCCCGGTGAAGACGTCGACCGTGCCGTCCTCATGCCGGGTCAGGAAGATCCCATAGCCGCTGGGCGGTTGCGCCAGCCGGTCGATCTCCTCCTTGAGGGTCACGATCTGGGCCCGCGCCTCCTTGAGCGTGGCGACCAGTCGCTCGTTGTTCTCCGTGAGCCTGGCCAGCTGAGCCTGAGTCGCGGCGAGCCGCTCCTCCAGCTGGCGAACATGACGAGGGCTCTCAGACACCTTGCGCCGCAGCAGGGCGAGTTCCTCTTGAAGGAACGCGACCTGCGTGGAGAGATCGTTGGCCTCCTTCTCCCACCGTGCGGCGCGCGCATCCGCGTCGTCGCTGCGTGCCACGTCCCACCTCCCCGGGGGTTGAGCCAGGTTGTGCCTTAACACTAGCCGCTGTATGCCCCGATGAAACCCTCCCGACACGGCCATACGCAATCGTGATCTCACCGGCTGCGACGGCCTCCGCGACCGTGGAGTACCGTCGAGGCGTGGCAGACAGCGAACTTCAGGTCTGGGTGGATCAGGATCTGTGCACCGGTGACGGCTTGTGCGTGCAATACGCCCCGGAGGTCTTCGAGTTCGACGTCGACGGGCTGGCCTACGTCAAGGACGAGGCCGGTGAGTTGCAGCTGGCCAAGGACGCCCGCGTCGCGGTGCCCGCGAACCTGCGGCTGGAGATCCTCGACGCGGCCAAGGAATGCCCCGGCGAGTGCATCCACGTGCGCCGGGCCGCCGACGCGTCGGCCGAGCCGCTGACCGAGGACGAGCGCGACGAGATCCGGTCTCAGCTCGCCGCCGGAGCGGTCTGAAAAATCACAGCAGCGGCCGGCC
Source organism: Hamadaea sp. NPDC050747 (assembly GCF_040654195.1). Taxonomy (NCBI): domain Bacteria; kingdom Bacillati; phylum Actinomycetota; class Actinomycetes; order Micromonosporales; family Micromonosporaceae; genus Hamadaea; species Hamadaea sp. NPDC050747. Next base: position 304,659 of record NZ_JBFAHM010000008.1, on the reverse strand, counting down.
GATCAATCCGGCGAGGAGTTCGGCGAACTCCTCCAGCCGGCCGATCTGAGCCACGCCGCCATCGGTCAGCGTCTTGCCGAAGCGCAACGCGTCGTGCCGGATTCCCGGGCCGTCCGTGGCCTCCTCCACCGAGCTGAGCAGCAGGTAGACGTCCACCGCGTCGACCCGGTGGCTCGTGGCGGTGCGGATCAGCCGGCGCCGGCAGCCGATCTCCGTCACCGCCGACAACGGCACCACCCGGAGCGACGAGATCATGGATCCGGCCGGGCCCTCACCGGGCGCGGTGTCCTCGCCGTGCCACAGCAGCAGCCGCGAGCCGTCGCAGACCACGACCTCCTGCCACACGCCGTTGTACTCGTTGACGAACCGTTCCAGGGTGAAGCCGAGAATCTGCGCGCCGGCCAGCGCGCTGTTCAGACAGTCCAGCGCCACCTCCGGGTCGCGCAGATAGGCTCGCGCGGCCGCGTCCAGCTCTTTGAACGGCGCCCAGTCGGGGAAGACGGCCTCGGTCACGCCAGGTCACCGTCCGTCGGGTCACCGTCCGCCGCCGCCTCCCGGGCCGCGATCCGTCCCGCCTTCTTCAACTGGTACGCCTCAGCGCCCTTACTGGGCTTGCGACGTCGTGGCGGCGGTGTCACCCCGGGGGCGAGTTTCCGGGATCGCACGAGGAAGGCGGTGTGCGCGATCATCCGGTGATCCGGGCGTACGGCGAGACCGTCGGCGTGCCAGTCGCGGACCAGCGACTCCCAGGCGTACGGCTCGGTGAAGGAGCCCTTCTCCCGCAGTGCCTCCACCAGCTCCGACAACTGCGGGGTGGTCGCGACGTAGCCGATGAACACCCCGCCCGGCAGCAGCGCCTTCTCGACCATGTCGAGGGCCTCCCACGGGGTCAGCATGTCCAGGATGATCCGGTCGAACCCCGTCTGGTCGCAGGAGGCGACGTCACCGACGGTCAGCCGCCAGTTGGGCTGCTCCGCGCCGAAGAACGCGGTCACGTTCTTCTTGGCCACCGCCGCGAACTCCTCGCGCAGTTCGTAGGAGTGGACTTCGCCGTGCTCGCCGACAGCGCGCAGCAACGAACAGGTGAGCGCACCGGAGCCGACTCCGGCCTCGAGCACCTTCGCGCCCGGGAAGACGTCGCCCATGGAGACGATCTGGGCGGCGTCCTTCGGGTAGATGACCTGGGCGCCCCGGGGCATGGACAGCACATAGTCGGCCAGCAGCGGCCGCAGCGCCAGGTACGCCGTCCCCCCGGACGAGGTCACGACGGATCCGTCGGGCTGCCCGATGAGCGCGTCGTGCTCCAGGATGCCCCGGTGGGTGTGGAAGGCCTTGCCGGGCTCCAGGACGATCGTGTGCATCCGGTTCTTGGGGTCGGTGAGCTGCACCCGGTCGCCCACGGCGAACGGCCCGCGGCGGGCGGGCATCGCGGGGACGTTCAAATCGGGCATCTGGCTCACGGAGCACTCCTTCGGGCACGCGGGTCGAGCAGTTGAACGAGGTCCGCCAGGTGCAGGACCCCCACGACATCCTCCCCTGTGGTCACGAGGAACTCGTCGGCCGGGTGCTGCTGGACCGCCCGGATCACATCCTCGCCGCGTAGCCCGGCCGGGATGACGCCGACGCTGTCGATGTCGCGGGCGACCGACTCCACCGGCACCCAGGGCCGGCGCTGCTCGGGGACGGCCGCGGCGGCCTCCCGCTTGACGAGGGCGACGAGCCGGCCGGAGGCGTCGGCGACGCCCAGCGCGGCCGCCGGGCGTCCCTGCTCGGTCGCCCGGCGCAGCGCCTCGGCCAGGGAGGTGCCGGTCGGCACGACGAACAAGGGGCGGGCGAGGCGTACCGGGTCGATCAGGGGGAATCGGGCCATCACCTTCGCCTGGTTGATGGAGGCGGTGGCGCCCTGCCACAGGGTGAACGCGATCAGCGCCGCGATGATCAGCCCCACCGCGCTGTAGAGACCGGTCGCGTAGAGGACGAAGGCGACCACGACGGTCAGCACCGCCACGACCCGGCCGGACCAGCCGGCGACGACCGTTCCGGCGGTCTTGTCGCCGTTGATCGCCCAGACCGCGGCGCGCAGCGCCCGGCCGCCGTCGAGCGGGAGCCCGGGCAGCGCGTTGTAGACGGCGACGACGAGGTTGCTGAAGGCCACCTGCCAGACCAGGATGCGCAGCAGCGACGGGGGCATGAGCAGACCGGCCACCGTGGCGACGGCGCCGATCAGGAACGAGACGAACGGCCCGGCCAGCGAGAACAGCAGCTCGGTGGAGGGCTTGCGGGGATCGGACTCCATCTCGGTGTAGCCGCCGAGCAGGTCCAGTGTGATGCCGCGGACGCCGACCCCGCGCCACCGGGCCACCAGGGCGTGCCCCAGCTCGTGCAGGAGCACCGAGACCAGCAGCGAGAACGCCATCGCGGCGGCGAGGGCGTAGCCGATCGACCCGTGCGTCCCGGCCAGCTGCGAACCCCAGCTGACCATGATGAGCAGCGCCATGAGGAACCAGGACGGGCTCAGCCGGACCGGGAAGCCGAAGAACCGCCCGAGGCTCACCCCGGGGCGTACCGGCACCGGCGGCGGCTCGGACGCGCGCTGCTCTGTCTCCTGACTCATGCGGTCACCTCGCTTCGGTCAGCGCCCGCATGTGTCCTGAGCATCGTGATGCCCGCGCCAGCGCGGCCATGGCGCTTCTCCATCGCCGCAATGCTACGCACCGCGTACGCACCGCCGGGCGGCACGCCCGAAGATCCGCTGCGACCGAACGTCGTACCCCTGCCTTACGGTGAGGGCCATGACAACGCCGCTGCCCACCCTCTCCCCCTCTCGGGCCGCCGATTTCAAGACCTGTCCCCTGCTCTACCGGCTCCGCAGCATCGACCGGCTGCCCGAGCAACCGACAGTGGACCAGGCCCGGGGGACGTTGGTGCACGCGGTGCTGGAGCGGTTGTTCGACCTGCCGGCCACCAGCCGGACGCTGGCGGAGGCGGCGCTGCTGGTCCGGCCGGCCTGGGAGGCGCTGCTGGCGGAGGCGCCCGAGCTGGGCACGCTCGCCGTCGACGACGGCTTCCTCGACGAGGCCACCCAGCTGCTGCAGGGCTACTTCACAGTGGAGGATCCGACCCGGCTCGAACCGGCCGAGCGGGAGACCCTGATCGAGGCCACCCTGGACGACCAGCTGCTCATCCGGGGCTATGTGGACCGGCTCGACGTCTCCCCCGCCGGTGACCTGCGGGTGGTCGACTACAAGACCGGCGGCGCGCCGCGGGAGGCGTTCGAGGCGCGGGCGTTGTTCCAGCTCAAGTTCTACGCGCTGGTGCTGTGGCGGACGCGGGGCATCGTGCCGCGCGTGCTGCGTCTGGTCTACCTGAAGGACCGGGAGGTCTGCGACTACACGCCCGACTCCGAGGAGCTGGAGCGGTTCGAGAAGACGCTGGTCGCCCTGTGGCGGGCGATCGAGCAGGCGGCGCAGGCCCGCGACTTCCGGCCGAAGCCGAGCCGGCTGTGCAACTGGTGCTCGCACCAGGCGCTGTGCCCGTCGTTCGGCGGCACCCCGCCGCCGTTCCCGGAGGAAGCCGCGATCACCGCCGCCATCGACGCGCGTACCGCCAGGTTGGCGGCCCAGCGTGGCGTCGACGGCGAACGCCTCGCCGACGTCCTGTAACGCCCCGAGTACGGGGAATGCGCTGGCGCGAGCCCGGTAGTCTGCCCTCGTGACGTCCGGGCCGGTGCGGGTGCTGCTCGCCGACGATCAGCCGATGCTCCGCAGCGGCCTGCGCAGCGTGCTCGGCGCGTACGCCGACATCCATGTCGTCGGCGAGGCGGGGGACGGCGTCGAGGCGGTCGAGCTGGCCCGGCGACTTCTGCCGGACGTGTTGCTGGTCGAGGCGCGGCTGCCCCGGCGCGACGGAGTCGCCGTGGCCCGGGAGGTCGCCGTGGCACGCCTGCCGGTCGGCGTGCTCGTGCTGACCGGCGAACCCGTCGGCGATCACGCGGTCGGAGCCTTGCGGGCGGGCGCCCGGGGATTGGTGGCACAGGACGCTCCGGCCGAGGATCTGGTCGGGGCGGTACGCGCGGTGGCCGCAGGGCACGCCGCGATCTCCCCGGTGCTGCTGGGGCAACTGCTGGCCCAGTTCGCCGCGCTGCCGGTCGCCGCGGCGGACGGCGTACCGGAGGGACTGCCGGGGCTGACCGATCGGGAGCGGGAGGTGCTGACCCAGGTCGCCCGGGGCTTGTCGAACGCCGAGATCGCCCGGGTTCTCACCGTCAGCGAGACGACCGTGAAGACGCATGTGGGGCATGTGCTCACCAAGCTCAAGTTGCGTGACCGCGTCCAGGCGGTCGTCTACGCGTACGAGTCGGGCTTGGTGAAACCGGGCGAGTAGCTCGACCGGCCCGCGAGCCGCGAGAAGCACGGGCAATTTAGCGGAGTTTGCCCGTTTCGCCGGGCTTCTGCGGCAATATCTGGCCTATGAGCAGCGAACCCACTCAGCCGGCCGCCGCACGCGCCGAGGGCATCTGGAAGGTGTACGGGCACGGCGAGGCGCAGGTGCACGCGCTCCGCGGCGTGACCACAGCGTTCGACCGGGGACGGTTCACCGCGATCATGGGGCCGTCCGGCTCGGGCAAGTCGACCTTGATGCACTGCCTGGCCGGCCTGGACACGGTCGACGCCGGGCAGGTGTTCATCGGCGACACCCAGGTGACCGGACTGGGCGACGCCGGGCTGACCAAGCTGCGGCGAGAGAAGGTCGGGTTCATCTTCCAGCAGTTCAACCTGCTCCCGACGCTGACCGCCGAGGAGAACATCCTGCTGCCCATGGCGATCTCCGGGCGCAAACCCGACCCGCAGTGGTACGACCTGGTGATCAAGACGGTCGGCCTGGGTGACCGGCTGAGTCACCGGCCCACCGAGTTGTCCGGCGGCCAGCAGCAGCGGGTGGCGTGCGCCCGCGCGCTCGTCGCCCGGCCCGAGGTGATCTTCGCCGACGAGCCGACCGGCAACCTCGACTCCCGGTCCAGCGGCGAGGTCCTGCACTTCCTGCGCAGCTCGGTGCACGACTTCGGGCAGACCATCGTGATGGTCACCCACGATCCGCGGGCCGCCTCGTACGCCGACCGCGTGATCTTCCTCGCCGACGGCTCCATCGTGGATGAGCTGGCCAAGCCGACCGAGGGCAGCGTGCTGGACAAGATGAAGAGCCTCGACCCGGCCGAACTCCTGGCGACCCGGCCGGAGACCGACTCGCCGGGGCGGGCCGATCTGGACGCCGCGACCGGTGGCGCCGATGTTTAAGGCGATGCTGCGCGGCCTGCTCGCGCACAAACTGCGGCTGCTGCTGTCGGCGCTGGCCATCATCCTCGGCACGATGTTCATGTCCGGCGCGTTCATCGCCGGGGACACCATCGCCCAAGGCTTCACCGGGCTGTTCTCGACCATCAACTCCGACCTCGACGTCCAGGTCACCGGCAAGTCGGAGGTCGGCGATCAGCAGTCCGGAGTGGTCACCGCGACGGTGCCGCAGCGCGTCGCGGACGCCGTCGGCCAGGTCGACGGGGTAGAGAAGGCGACGCCGCAGGTCGCCTCGGACGGCGCCCGGGTGATCGGCAGCAACGGCAAGGTGATCCCGACCTCCGGGCCGCCGCGCCTGGGCGTGGGCTGGACCGGCGAGGACGGTCTCCTGAAACTGCGCGACGGGACCGGGCCGACCGGGCCGGACCAGGTCGCACTGTCGGCGAACCTCGCCGAGCAGGCCGGCAAGAAGGTCGGCGACCAGGTCCAGGTCATCACGTTGCAGCCGGAGAAGACCTTCACCGTCGCCGGGATCTTCGGCTACGAGGGCGGCCGCGACTCGCTGGCCGGGGAGATGACGGTCGCCTTCACGATGCCGGTCGCCCAGGAGCTCATGCTGGGCAAGCCCGGCGAGTACACCAGCGTCGACGTCAAGGCTGCGAGCGGGGTCGGCGACGCCGAGCTGCGCGACCGGATCGCTGCGGTGGTCGGCCCGGGCTACGACGTACGCACCAACAAGGAGGCGACGGACGCGGCCGACGACGGCATCCAGCCCTTCATCACGGTCCTCAAGACCGGGCTCACCGTCTTCGCGCTGATCGCCTTGATCGTCGCCATCTTCCTGATCTTCAACACCTTCTCGATCCTGGTCGCGCAGCGTACGCGTGAACTGGCGCTCTATCGCTCGTTCGGCGCCTCGAAGCAGCAGGTCCTCCGCTCGGTGCTGACCGAGTCGGCGCTGCTGGGCCTGGTCGCGGCGCTCGTCGGGCTGATCGTCGGCTGCGGCGTCGGCTGGCTGGGCAAGAAGGGCCTGGAGGCGGCGTCCAACACCAACCTTCCCGTGAGCGGCATCGTGGTGAAGCCCTACGTCGTCATCGTGACGCTGCTCGTGGGCGTCCTCGTCACAGTGGTCTCGGCCTTGGTTCCGGCGTTGCGGGCGTCGCGCGTACCGCCGATCGCGGCGATGCGGGACGCCGCAGTGCCGGACAAGCCGCTGCGCAAGCTCACCATCGCCGGACTGATCGTGCTGCTCGCCGGCACCGCCTTCCTCGTGCTGCGGCTGACCAAGGTGTGGGAGGACCCGCTCTGGCTGATCCTCGGCGGTGGGGCGCTGCTGGTGTTCATCGGCGTCATCATGCTGGCTCCCGTGCTCAGCCGGCCGGTGACCCGGGCGCTCGGCGCGGTGTTCGGCACCTCGGTCCCGGCCCGGCTCGGCACCCGCAACACCGGGCGCAACCCTCGGCGTACGGCGTTGACCGCGGCGGCGCTGATGATCGGCGTGACCCTGGCGACCGCGGGCGGCGTCTTCGCCTCGTCGGCAAAGGCCGGGCTCACCGACGTCTTCACCAACGACGTCAAGGCGCAGCTGATCGTGCAGGTCGACTTCGCGGCCGGGGCCACCGCCGGATTCGACCCGGCGATGCAGAAGCAGATCAGGGAGATCCCGGGGGTTTCTCAGGCGGTCGCGTTCCGGGCCGACGGCGCGCGCGTCGGCGGGCAGACCGCCCAGGTGCTCTCCGGCGATCCGGTGGCGGCGGCGGAGATCTTCACGCTGAAGGCGGCCTCGGGCGACATCCGGCCCCTGGCGGCCGGGGAGATCATCCTCGACGACGCGACCGCGAAGCGGCTCGCCGCGACGGCCGGGTCGACGGTCGACATCATCACCGCCCGGGGCGGGCCGAAACAGGAAAAGGTCGTCGCCACCCTGGAACCCTCCAGCGCCTGGTCCGGCCCGCTGCTCAACGAGGCCGACGCGGCCGGGTTCACCTCGCCGAACGCCCAGGCGGCCTATGTGCAGGTCGCCTCGGACGATCAGGTCGAACCGGTGCGTACGCAGCTGGAGTCGCTGTTCGCCGACAACAAGGAAGTCACGGTCGTCGACCAGAGCCAGCTGCTCGACACGGTCACCAGCGTCCTCGACATCGTCCTGGTCATCCTCAACATCATGCTCGGCCTCGCGATCGTCGTGGCCCTGCTCGGCGTGGTGAACACCCTGCTGCTGTCGATCTACGAGCGGACCCGGGAGATCGGCATGATCCGCGCGATCGGGCTCAGCCGCGGCTCCACCGCGCGGATGATCACCGTCGAGTCGATCCTGATCTCCGTGTTCGGCGCGCTGCTCGGCATGGTCGTCGGGGTGGGCCTCGGCGTCGCCGCGGTGCAGATCTTCGGCGGCGACTACCTGAAGCTCACGATCCCGTGGGGCTACCTGATCGCGACGCTGATCCTCGCGATCGTGGCCGGCATCCTGGCCGCCGTCCTGCCGGCGATCCGGGCCGGCCGCCTCAACGTGCTGCAGGCCATCGCGTACGAGTGAGTTCTCGGCTCTGGATCAGGGATCTAGGTCGAATCTCGGGCCGAGATTCGACCTAGATCCCTGATCCAGTGCGGTGCCCACGAACGGGGCGTCCGGCCAGGCGTGACTCAGGGGCTTCCCCGAGATCGTCTCGGGGACGGCCCCTGGCGCGGATCTGGGGTCCCTTTCCACCCGTGGTCTGACGTTTCCCACGTGCCCGGCCGGAACGATGAGAGTCGCCGGCCGGGCACCGCCTTGCCCGGCCGGACCACATCGAATCCGTGCAGGGGGAACTCCAATGACAATCACCGCACACCCGCCCGTCCGCGTGGCCGTCGCCGCGCGGGCGGTGGACGTCTGGAAGGTCTACGGCTCCGGCGAGGCTCAGGTCGTGGCGCTGCGGGGGGTCAGCATGGAGGTGGCCGCCGGCCGCTTCACCGCGATCATGGGGCCGTCCGGCTCCGGCAAGTCGACGCTGATGCACTGCCTCGCCGGGCTGGACGCGGTCACCCGGGGCGAGGTCCACGTCGGCGACACGAAGCTGACCGGCCTCGGCGACGCCGGGCTCACCAAGCTGCGCCGCGAGCAGGTCGGCTTCATCTTCCAGCAGTTCAACCTGCTGCCCACGCTGACCGCCGAGGAGAACATCCTGCTGCCGCTGGCGATCGCCGGGCGCAAGCCCGACCGCGAATGGTTCGACACGGTGATCGACACGGTCGGGCTGCGTGACCGGCTCGGCCATCGGCCGAGCCAGCTCTCCGGCGGCCAGCAGCAACGCGTCGCCTGCGCCCGCGCGCTCGTGTCACGGCCCGAGGTGGTCTTCGCGGACGAGCCGACGGGCAATCTCGACTCGCGCTCCGGCGCCGAGGTGCTGTCCTTCCTCCGGGCGTCGGTACGCGACCACGGGCAGACGATCGTGATGGTCACGCACGACCCGACCGCCGCGTCCTATGCGGACCGGGTCGTGTTCCTCGCCGACGGGCGCATCGTCAGCGAGCTGACCGAGCCGACGCCGCAGAAGGTGCTGGACGCGATGCAGTCGCTGGACCGGCTCGTGGCCGAGACCGCCGGGGCGGAGTCCTGATGCTGCGCGCCACCCTGAAGAGCCTGCTGGCCCGCAAGCTGCGGCTCGCTCTGTCCGCCATGGCGGTCATCCTCGGCGTCATGTTCGTCGCCGGGTCCTTCGTGCTCACCGACACGCTCGGGCGCTCCTTCGAGAACATGTTCGACTCGGCGTACGCGCACACCGACGTGGTCGTCCAGCCGAAGCCGAAGGTGGACGGCCAGATCGCCGGTGGCGACTCGCCCGTCCCCGGTGTGCTGACGGCCGACGACAAGAAGGCGATCGAGGCGATCCCCGGGGTCGCCGCCGTGCACGCCATCGCCGACGGCGAGGGTGCTCGCGTGGTCGGCAGCGACGGCAAGGTCGTCACGACGGTCGGCCCGCCCCGCCTCGGCGGCAACTGGCTCGACGGCGTCGGCGGCGCGGAGATCCGCGACGGGCACGCCCCACAGAACGACAACCAGGTCGTGCTCAACGTCGAGCAGGCCAAGAAGGCCGGTCTGAAGGTCGGCGACCAGGTGACGGTGCTGACGCCGGGCGGCAAGCGCACCTTCGAGCTGGCCGGCACCTTCGGGTACGCCGGCGGCCTCGACGGGCGCGGTGGCGTACTGGAGGTCCGGTTCACCGACAAGGTAGCCCAGGAGCTGATGCTGGGCCAGGCCGGGGCGTACACCTCGTTCGACGTGGACGCCGCGCCCGGTCAGAGCCCCGAGGCGGTACGCGACGCGATCGCCGCCCGGACCGGCGGGGCGTACGAGGTCAAGACGGGGGCCGAGCTGGCCAAGACCATCGCCGACCAGTTCAAGTCGGTGCTGGACGGGCTGAACAAGGTGCTGCTCGGGTTCGGCGCGGTCGCCCTGTTCGTCGGGACCTTCCTGATCCTCAACATCTTCTCGATCACGGTCGCCCAGCGGACCAAGGAGCTGGCGCTGACCCGGGCGCTCGGCGCCAGCCGCCGCCAGATGATCGGCTCGGTGCTGGCCGAGGCGATCGTCGTCGGCCTGACCGGCTCGCTGCTGGGCCTGGCCGCCGGCCTCGGCGTGGGCTGGGTGCTGGCGATGGTCGCGGCCAACGTCTCCGGGCTGATCCTCGCCCCCATCGCGCTCCCGGCCTCGGCCGTGATCGCGGCGTTCTCGGTCGGCCTCGTGATCACCGTCCTGGCGGCGCTGCTGCCGGCGCTGCGGGCCAGCCGGGTGCCGCCGATCGCGGCGCTGCAGGAGGTCGCGACGCCGGACCGGCCGCTGACGAAGCTGTCGGTGAGCGGCGGGCTGGTGACCGCAGCCGGCGTGGCCCTCATGGGGTACGGCCTGACCGGCGACGGTCACCTGTGGCCGATGCTCGGCGGCGTGATGTTCGCCTTCATCGGGGTGGCGCTGCTCAGCCCGCTGGTGGGCAAGCCCGTGGTGGCCGCGCTCGGCCGACTCTTCTCCTGGTCGGTCGCGGGCAAGCTGGGCCGGCTCAACTCCGGCCGCAACCCACGGCGTACGGCGATCACCGCGGCGGCGCTCATGATCGGCATCGCGCTGATCACCGCGGCGAGCACGGTGCTCACCTCGGGCGACGAGAGCCTGCGCGGCGCGGCCAACCGGGAGGTCCACGCCGATCTGCTGGTCACCGGCCAGAACAGCACCGACGTCATGCCGACCTTCGCGAGGTCCACGATGGACGACATCCGCAAGATCCCGGGCGTGGCGAGCGCCACGAGCGAGGTCTACGCGCGGGCGATGGTGGGCAAGCACGGCCACGGCGTGTCGATCGTGGACGACCTGCCGGCGATGGCCGCACAGTTCAGCCTGAAGCCGTCCGGCCCGAACGCGGGCACGCTCACCGCCCTCGGCCCGGCCGACGCCATCGTGGACGCCGACACGGCGGTCGAGGAAGGCGTACGCGTCGGCGACACCGTCCGCGTGGTGCTGCCCAAGGGCGATCCGGTCGAGTTCCGCATCGCCGCGATCTACGCCGAGAACGACTTCTACGGCGGTTACCTGCTCGGTGTGGCCGCGTTGGAGCACCTCGTGAGCCCCGATCCGGCCATCGCCACCATCACGCTGGCCGACGGCGCTGCCGAGTCGGCGGTACGCGACCAGGTCGCCAAGCTAATCGCCGACAACCCGGAGGTCAGCGTGATGACCAAGGGCGAGTACCTGGACCAGGCGTCGGGCCAGATCGGGACGCTGCTGACGATGGTCACGATCCTGCTGGCGCTGGCCATCCTGATCGCGGTCCTCGGCGTCATCATCACCCTGTGGCTGTCGGTCCTGGAGCGTACGCGGGAACTGGGCCTGCTCCGGGCGATCGGGCTCGGCCGGGCGGCCACCATGCGGATGATCACAGTGGAGGCCGTCGTCATCACGCTCTTCGGGACGCTGCTCGGCCTCGCCACCGGCGTCGGGATGGGCGCGGCGGTCGTGCGGTCGCTCAAGGGCGAGGGCATCACCGACTTCGCGGTGCCGTGGTCGCAGCTGACCGCGTACCTCGTGGCCGGGGCGCTGGTCGGCGTGTTCGCCGCGGTCCTGCCCTCGATCAAGGCGGCCCGCACGGACGTGCTCAAGGCGATCGCCTACGAGTGAGTCCCCAGTAGACCCCTCTGCACGGGAGGGTCCGGTCCCCGGTGACGTGTTGATCACGGATCACCGGGGACCGGTTTGGTATTTTCCGCGGGTGAGTTTGCGGGAGAGATCACGTCAGCTGGTCGAGTCCCGGGCCTTCCAGTACTTCATCACCGCCGTCATCCTCGGGAACGCGGCGACCCTCGGCCTGGAGACCTCGCCTGTTCTGCACGAGCGGTACGGCTCGGCGCTCCACGTCATCGACGTCACCGCGTTGACGATCTTCGTCGTCGAGCTGCTGCTGCGCCTGTTCGTTCACGGGCTGCGATTCTTCCGCGATCCATGGAACGTGTTCGACCTCGCGATCGTCTCGGTCGCCTTGGCCCCGGCGTCGTCGGCGTTCACGGTGCTGCGGGCGATGCGAATCCTGCGGGTGCTCCGCCTGGTCTCGGTGGTGCCGAGCATGCGGCGGGTCGTGTCCGCACTGCTGACCGCGATGCCGGGCATGGTCTCCATCGCCGGGTTGCTGGTCCTCGTGCTCTACGTCGCCGGCGTGATGGCCACGAAGCTGTTCGCGCACACCGCGCCGGAGTGGTTCGGCTCGCTCGGGCAGTCGATCTTCACGCTGTTCCAGATCATGACCGGCGACAGCTGGTCCGAAGTGGCCCGCGAGGTCATGGCCAAGCAGCCGCTCGCCTGGATCTTCTTCGTCGGCTTCCTGGTGGTCTCCGCGTTCACCGTGCTCAACCTGTTCATCGCGGTCGCGGTCAGCGCCATGGAGGCCGAGCACCGAGCCGAGCAGTCGGCCGCGGAATCGGTTGAGGGGCCGACGCCGATCCCGGCCCAGGACCGGGCGGTGCTGGCCGAGGTACGCGCACTGCGGGCCGAACTGCGGGAGCTGCGCGCGGAACTGAGCGAACGGCAGCCCGTCTAGAAGCCCCGCAGGTACGCCAGGTCGACCCCCGACAGCGTCGGCAGCAGGTGCGCCCCGAGATCGCCGGGCAGCTCCACCTCGCACGGTACGCCGATCACCCGGGCGCCGGCCGCGATCGCACTGCGTACGCCGGTCGCGGAGTCCTCGATCGCGACGCACCGCTCGATCGGTACGCCGAGCAGCCGGGCCGCCGTCAGATAGGGCTCGGGATGCGGCTTGGCCCGGCCGACCTCGTCGCCGCAGACGACCACGTCGAACGGGCCGAGCGTGTCCAGCGCGATCTTGACCAGCCGCCGCTCGGTCGAGGTCACCAGGGCCACCGGTACGCCCGCCGCGCGTACCTCGGCGAGCAGTTCCTGCGCGCCGGGCCGCCAGGGCAGTCCCTGGGCGAACAACTCGCCGGTCAGCTGCACGAGGCGTTCGGCGCTGAGCGCGTAATCCCGGTGCTCCTGACCCAGGTCGGCGTGGAAGATCCCCATCGACGTGGGCATGTCGGTGCCGACCATGCTCAGCCGGGCGGCGTCGGACAGCACCCCGCCGTACTCCCCGGCGAGCTGTCGCAGGGAGATCGCCCAGAGCTGCTCCGACTCGATGAGCGTTCCGTCCATGTCGAAGAGCACCGCGGCCAAGGTCACGCCTTCCAGGATGCCTGGCCGGTCCAGCTCGCCTCGCTCGGCGGTGGTGGACGTCACGTTAGGCTCACGCTGTGGAGCAACTGGACCCGATGCCCGAGGACTGGACGCGCGCGCTCGCCATCGCGGCGCACCCCGACGATCTGGAGTACGGCGCGGCCGGAGCTGTCGCCCGGTGGACCGCCGTGGGAAAGGACGTCCGCTATCTGATGGTGACGCGGGGCGAGGCGGGGATCGACGGGATCACGCCCGCCGAGTGCGCTCCCCTGCGGGAGGCCGAGGAACGGGCCGGCGCCGACCTGGTCGGCGTGGAGATCGTCGAATTCCTCGACCATCGCGACGGCGTCATCGAGTACGGCGTACCGCTGCGCCGGGACCTCGCCGCGGCGATCCGCCGCCACCAGCCGGAGCTGGTGATCACCGGCAACTACCACGACAGCTGGCCGGGCGGCGGCTGGAACACCCCGGACCACCGCCACGTCGGCCGGGCCGTGCTGGACGCGGTCGCCGACGCCGGGAACCGCTGGATCTTCCCCGAGCTGACCGAGGCGGGCCTCCAGCCGTGGAACGGCGTCCGCTATGTCGCCGTCGGCGGGTCGCCTCAGCCGACCCACGCGGTCGACATCACGGGCACGCTCGATCGGGCCGTCGCCTCGCTGGAGGCGCATCGGGCGTACCTGGAAGGGCTGGGCGAGCACCCGATGGCCTCGGCCCGCGGCTTCCTGGAGTTCCTCGCCGACCAGGTCGCGCCGTCCTTCGGCGGACGGCGGGCGACCGCCTTCCAACTGCTCCGTACGTGATCATTGCGTCACCCATGCTGTTTGAACGGGCATTTCGCCGCGCGAAACAGCGTGGGTGACGCAATGATCATGCTGGTCAGTCCAGGGCGATATAGAGGCGCTTGCCGGTCGGCACGTAGCCCACGCGCTCGTAGACGCGCCAGGACTCGTCGCCCGACGCCTCCAGCCACGCGCCCTCGACGCCGCGCGCGAAGACCTCACGCGTGATCGCCGCGGTGATCGCACCGGCGATGCCGCGCCGCCGGAACGGCTCGGTGACCGCGATGCCCGCCACCTCGGCGACGCCCTCGCTCGGCGGTGACGCCTGGCCGCCGCCGACCACCAGGTCGTCGGGGCGGCTGCGGGCCATCCGCACCACGCCGCCGCGGGCGACGGTACGCCGAGAGCGGTCCACGTCGGCCGGCCCGACCTCGAAGGCGTCCCCGAAGGCGGCGCCCTGCGCCGAGATCATGCCCCAGAAGTCGGCGTCGCTGACCGGTTCGGCGACCTCGACGCCGTCCGGGGCGGGCACGTCGGCGAACGTGTCCGGCGTGCAGACCAGGTACTCGTGCCGGGCCTCCACGGTGAACTCGGCCGCGAGGAGCTGCCGCTCCAGGTCCGGGGCGGCGCTGACCACATACTCCAGGCGCGGGATGCGGTCGATCTCCCGGAACGCCGCCACCAGGGCGGCGACGTCGGCCGAGGTGATCGCCGCTCCCGGCCGGGGCGTGGCGTAGCTGATGTACTTGCTCGGACTGGTGGGATCCCAGCCGAGGACGAACGGTCCCGCCTCGACGACCTGCGGACGGGCGGAGAGTTGGGCGACGACGGAACGCTGAACGTTCATGTCCATGATCAACTTCAAGACCTCATCTGATGAGAAAGACTCTGCGGAAAAGTCGCGCACACAAGCGCGAAGAAGAGCGTTGGACCGCCGCAGATGAAGGCGCGCGCCTGAACGATCAGGCGAGGTGCGCGCGGCGGCCGCTGTGGCTCGCCGAGATCATGGACTTCATTCCCTTGGAGAAATCGGGACCGGCCCGTACGCCGATCGGGACTCAGCATGCCACCAAGATCGGCGCCGGGTCAACCCTGGTCCGCTAGCGTGATCCCATGAGGATTCCCGCGCTCCCGCCGCAGCTGCGCCTGAGCGCCGAAGGGCCGGTAGCGACCCTGGTCGTCGACCGGCCGGACCGGCTCAACGCCTTCACCCTCCAGATGTGGGCCGCGTTGCCCGAGGCGGTCGCCGCCGTCGAAGCAGACCCGGGGGTACGCGTACTGGTGATCCGAGGTCCCTCGGGCGGCCCGTTCTCCACCGGCGCGGACATCGACGAGTTCGCCACCGTACGCCGGGACCCGGCCGACGCGGCGGCGTACACCGAGGTCGTGCAGCGGGCCGAGGCGGCGGTGTCGGGGCTGTCCAAACCGGTCGTGGCGCTGATCGAGGGCTGGTGCGTCGGGGGCGGCTGCCAGCTCGCGCTCGCCTGCGACCTCCGGATCGCCGCCGACGGGGCGTCGTTCGGGATCACCCCGGCGAAGCTGGGCATCGTCTATCCCCTGACCTCGACCGCCCGGCTGGTCCACACTGTCGGCCACGCGGCCGCGCGCTTCCTGCTGATGACCGGCGAGGTCGTGGACGCCCAGCGGGCGCTCCGGATGGGACTGGCCGACGAGGTGTGCGCCCCGCACGCGGTGGAGCGGCGGGCATACGCGCTGGCCCGGATGCTGGCGGGCCGGGCGCCGATCTCGGTCGCCGGGGCCAAGGCGCTGATCGACCGGGTGCTGGCCGGGCAGGAGACGGACGACTCGTGGACCCGGGACCTCTACACCGCCTCCTACCACAGTCCTGAGTACGCCGAAGGCGTCACGGCGTTCGGCGAGCGCCGAGTCCCGGACTTCCACGAATGCGCTTGGCCCAGCCTGGGTAGGGTCGAGCCATGAGTGGTGCGCGCAAGGGCTGGGGCCTGGTCGGTCTGGCCGCCCTGGCCGGTGGAGCGGCGGTGGCCTGGTTCGGCCGGGAGGTCCCACGGGCGATGGGCGGCCGGATCTCCGGCGAGCGGCAGGACCGCGTACGCCGGTCGCCGCAGTGGCGGGACGGCCGGTTCCAGAACACGATCCCGACCCTGACGATGCCGTCGAGCACGGCGAAGATGGCGCACGACGCCTTCTTCGGCGGCCAGGTACGCCGCCCGAAGCGGGACATCCCCATCGTGGACGCCGCTCCGTCGACGGACGCCGGCGGGCTGCACATCACCTGGTACGGGCACGCCTCGACGCTGGTGGAGATCGAGGGCGCCCGGGTGCTGATCGATCCCATCTGGAGCGACCGCTGCTCGCCCTCGCAGGAGATCGGCCCCAAGCGCCTGCACCGGACGCCGATCGCGGTCGACATGCTGCCGGAGCTGGACGCGATCCTCATCTCCCACGACCACTACGACCATCTCGACATGGCCACCGTGCAGGAGCTGACCCGGTCGCAGGACGCGCCGTTCGTGGTCCCGCTCGGCGTGGGCACGCACCTGGAGGCCTGGCGCGTCCCGGCCGACCGGATCATCGAGCTGGACTGGAACGAGGAGGTGACGCTCGACCGGGTGCGTCTGGTGTGCACCGCCGCGCGGCACTTCTCCGGCCGCGGGCTCCAGCGGGACCGCACCCTGTGGGCCTCGTGGGTCGTCGAGGCGGGTGCTCGCAAGGTGTTCTACACCGGCGACTCCGGCTACTTCGACGGGTACGCCGAGATCGGCGAGCGGCACGGCCCGTTCGACGCGACGCTGATCCAGATCGGGGCGTACGGCGACGCCTGGCCGCACATCCACATGTTCCCGGAGGAGGGCGTGGCCGCCCATCTCGACGTCCGGGGCGACCTGATGATCCCGGTGCACTGGGCGACCTTCAACCTCGCCTTCCACGACTGGTCCGAACCGGTCGACCGGGTCTGGCGGGAGGCCAAGGCCCGGGGCGTACGCCTCGCCGTCCCCCGGCCGGGCGAACGGGTCGACGTCGACCTGCCGCCGCCGGTGGACGGGTGGTGGGAGGCGGCCGCCTGACGTCAGCCGAGCCGGTCGTTGACGCAGCGCAGCACCGGCGCGGCGGTCAGCGCCGCCAGCGGGGCGTCCAGCGGCAGTCCGCTGACCCGGAAGGTGAAGCTGTCGCCGGGCAGCAGCGTGACGAGCTGTTCGTCCACGGTGGCGGCCGGGTCGACCCGGTCGGCGAACAGGCACAGGTCGCGCAGGAAGGTCTCGGCGATGACCGTGACGAGCACGTCGTCCTCCACCCGCGACGCGGTCGCCTCGTACGCGGCCGGCGGGTAGGCCAGCTCCTTGTCGCGCCGGGAGAACCACCACGCGTTCCCCGCGACGAGGCACTCATCCGGCCCCGGTTCGCCCAGCGAGCCGGGGAGCGGGATCGTCACCGAACCACCTGCGGGCACCACGACGTCCACGTCGAAGGAGGCCAGCTGCTCCCCCGCGAACGACATGCGGCGTACGGGCAGCCGGAGCGCCCACTCGGCCGGCGACTCGTTGACGGCGGCCAGGACGCCGGGCTGGAAGGTCAGCAGCCGATCGGCGTAGGAGCGCCGGAGCGCGTACCAGAGCGGTTTGCGGCGCCCGTCGCCGTCGACGGCCGACCAGGAGACGACCGGCCAGCAGTCGTTGAGCTGCCAGACGATCGTGCCCATGCAGTAAGGCCGCAGCGAGCGGAACCACTCCACCCCGAGCTGGATCGCCCGCGCCTGGTTCACCTGTGTCAGGTAGTGCCAGTCGTCGAAGCCGTGCACCTCGCCGAAGTGCTCGTCCAACGCACGCTGGAGTTTGCCGTCCCCGCCGCCGGCCTTCTGGTGCGCCGCCAGCGCCGACCCGCTCAGCGCCGCCGCACGCTCCAAAGTGGAGTATGCCGCCGGCGCCTGGAAGCCGAACTCGGCCACGAACCGGGGTTTGTAGGAGCGGTAGTGCGTGTAGTCGTGGGTGTTCCACACGTCCCAGATGTGCGTCGACCCGTACGCCGGATCGTTCGGATGCCGATCGGTGGCGCCGGTGAACGGGCCACCCGAGTACGGGCTGGCCGGCCAGTACGGGCGAGTCGGGTCGAGGTCGGCGACGATCGACGGCAGCAGCTCGAAGTAGTAGCCGCTCCCCCAGGTCCGATCACCGAGGTCGGCCTGCCAGCCCCAGTCCCGCCAGCCCCAGACGTTCTCGTTGTTGCCGACCCACATCACCAGACTGGGGTGCGGCGTCAGCCGGGCGACCTGCTCCCGGGCTTCGGCCTCGACCTCGCTCCGCAGCGGCTCCTCCTCCGGGTACGCCGCGCACGCGAACAGGAAATCCTGCTCGACGAGCAACCCGAGCTCGTCGCACACGTCGTAGAAGCCCTCGGACTCGTAGATCCCGCCACCCCACACCCGGATGAGGTTGACGTTCGCCGCGCACGCGTCGGCCAGGCGATCGGCGTACCGGGAACGGTCGAGGCGGGTGACGAACGCGTCCTCCGGGATCCAGTTGACGCCCCGCACGAAGACCGGCACGTCGTTCACGACCAGGGTGAACGCGCTGCCCGAGGCGTCCGGCGTGGTGTCGAGGCGGATGTCCCGGAAACCGATCCGCCGCTGCCACACGTCCAGCTCCCGGCCGTCGGCGGCGAGCGTGACCGTGAGGTCGTGCAGCGTCGGCTCGCCGTAGCCGCGGGGCCACCACCGGGCCGGGTCCGGCACCTCCAGGCGTACAAGTCCTTGATCGGAGTCGATCAGCTGGACCTCGGCGCGGTGGCCGCCCACGGCGGCGGTCACCGTGAGCGGCGCGTCGGCCGCCCGGTCGGCGCGAACATGGACCTCGACGACGCCGACGCCGTCACGCAGCGTAACCAGCGGGCGGACCTCGGCCAACCGCGCGACCGACCAGGTCTGCAGCTCGATCGGCCGCCAGATCCCGGCGGTGACCAGCGTCGGACCCCAGTCCCAACCGAAGTTGCAGGCCATCTTGCGGACGAAGTTGAACGGCTCCGGATACGAGTTGGGCCGATCGCCGAGCTGTTCACGCAGTTCGTCGGTGTACCGGTAGACGTCGCCGAAGCGCACCTCCAGGCGGTTGGGCCCGTCGCGCAGCGCCGCACGAGCGTCGAACCGGTAGGACCGGTGCATGTTCCGGGTGTCACCCAGCGTGACGCCGTTCAGGATCACCGTCGCGACCGTGTCCAGTCCCGCGCACACCAGGTCCGCGCGCTGGTCACCGGCCTCGCTCCAGGCGAAATCCAGCTGGTACGCCCACTCGCTGCGCCCGATCCAGGCGGTCTTCGCCTCGTTCTCCCCGACGAACGGATCGTCGATGCGGCCCGCCGCGAGCAGATCCGTGTGTACGCACCCCGGCACGGTCGCCGGAACCGGCCCATCGAGCGCGTCTCCATGCATGGTCCAGGGGCCGTCGAGCGCAGTCACGCACCCACCCTAGCCCGCCCATGATCTCCGGCCCGCTACGCTGGTCGGAATGAGTTTCCGGGAGCGTCTGCACGCCGACTGCGCCTCGTGCGTCGGCCTCTGCTGCGTCGCACCCGCCTTCGCCAAGTCGGCGGACTTCGCGATCACCAAGCCGGCCGGCAAACCCTGCCCGAACCTGCGCGCCGACTCCCGCTGTGGCATCCATTCGCGGCTGCGGGAATCGGGCTTCCCCGGCTGTACGGTGTTCGACTGCTTCGGCGCCGGTCAGCGCATCACCGCGGCCTTCGGCGGCCGGAGCTGGCGGGAGGAACCCGGGATGCTCGCCGCCTTCCCGATCATGCGAGACCTGCACGAATTGCTCTACTTCCTCGCCGAAGCCCGGAGCATGCCCGCCGCCGCGCCGCTGTACGCCCAGCTCACCGCGATGTCCGACAAGATCGACGCGATCGCGTCGGGTGACGTCGCCGGCGTGGACCCGGGCGCGCTGCGGGCCGAGGCGAATCCCTTGCTGCTCGAAGCCAGCTCACTCGTACGCCGCCCGGCCGGGCCGGACCACCGGGGCGCCGCGCTGTTCGGCGCCTCACTTCGAGGTGCTTCCCTCCGGCGGGCGTCGCTGCGCGGGGCGACGCTGGTCGGGGCCGACCTCCGGCAAGCCGACCTCCGGGAAGCAGACGTCATCGGGGCGGACTTCCGCGGAGCCGACCTGCGCGGAGCCGACCTGACCGGGGCGCTCTACCTCACCCAGGCCCAGCTCGACGCCGCCCGCGGCGACGCCCGTACGCGACTCCCCGCCGCCCTCCACCACCCCGCCCACTGGACCTAACGGGGCGCTTCAGGAGCGCTCCATGATCAGGGTCAATTCTGCGTTGCCATGGCACCACGAAATTGACCATGATCAGCGGATGTCCCGCGGTGCCAACGCCCGGCTGATCAGCGGCGGCGAGGTGAGGCGGGTCAGCTGGCGCGGGACTCCGCCATGCCTCGGTTGGCGAGCGCGTCCGCCCGCTCGTTGCCCGGGTCGCCGGCGTGGCCCTTCACCCAGACCCATTCGATCTGGTGCGCCTTGACCGCCGAGTCGAGGCGCTGCCACAGGTCGGCGTTCTTCACGGGTTTCTTGTCCGAGGTCTGCCACCCGTTGCGTTTCCAGTTCGGCAGCCAGGACAGGATGCCGTTGCGCAGGTAGGAGCTGTCGGTGTGGAGGCGTACGGTCACCGGCCGGGACAGCAGTTCCAGCGCTTGGATAGCCGCCATCAGCTCCATCCGGTTGTTGGTGGTCTGGCCGCCGTCGCCGCCCCAGATCTCCTTCTCGTGGTCGCCCCAGCGCAGGATCGCTCCCCAGCCCCCGGGGCCGGGGTTGCCGCTGCAAGCGCCGTCGGTGTAGATCTCGACGATTCGCGCATTCACCTCGGCCATGGGCGAAACCTACCCGACCGCAGCTCACGGGTGGAGGGCCGCCCCCTTGAGGATCTTGTCCACAACCGACCGCGGCCCGTGCATGCCGATGCCGACCAAACGCAGCTCCTCGCGCGGCACCGCGGCGACGGCGGCCCGGTTGTCCACGTCGTTGCCGGTCTTGAAGAGGTCCTCGGTGAAGACCGTGATCGCCACACCGCGTTCCAGCGCCCGGCGGTGGGCTTGACTCATCAGCGCGGCCGAACCGGCGTAGACCAGCACCGGCTGCCGGAACATCGGCAGATACGGCGTTCCGTCTGCGTCGGCGTACGCCTCGCCGATCAGCGACGGCTCGTGCGCCGCGACACCGCTCACCAGGAACGCCGTGACGTTCAGCCGTTGCCAGGTGGCGAGTTCGTCCCGCAGCAGAACGGCGATCTTCGTGTCGAACTTCATGCCTACAGGCTGTCGGACCGCACGACGTCGGTCTTGTACGTTCTTGGCATGCAGGCGGTGTCGGCGTGGCGCCCACCGGTGCCGGGGATCGCGGAGGTCTTCCACGCCCGGTTCGAGCGGCACGCGTACCCGATGCACACGCACGAGACCTGGACGCTGCTGATCGTGGACGACGGCGCGATCCGTTACGACCTGGACCGCAGCGAGCACGGTGCGGTCGGCGCGACGGTGACGCTGCTGCCGCCGGACGTGCCGCACGACGGCCAGTCCGCGACCGAGGGCGGTTTCCGCAAACGGGTCCTCTACCTCGATCGGGCGGTCCTGGGCGACGAGCTGATCGGGGCGGCCGTCGGCCGGCCGGAGTTCGGCGATCCGCTGCTGCGGGCGCGGCTGGATCAATTGCACCGCAGCCTGTCCGGGCCGGAGACGCTGGAGGCGGAGAGCCGGCTGGCGTTCGTCGCCGAGCGGCTGCTCAGCCATCTGGGCGCGCCCGCGCCGGCGGGGCCCGCGCCCCCGAGGCTCGCGGCCGACCTGCGGGAACTGCTCGACAGCCGGGTCACGGCCGGGGTGACGCTCCAGGAGGCGTCGGCGGCGCTGTTCGCGCATCCGACCCATCTGGTACGCAGTTTCACCGGCGCGTTCGGCCTGCCGCCGCACGCGTACCTGATGGGGCGGCGGATCGCGCTGGCCCGGACGCTGCTGCTGGACGGCCGCCGGCCGGCGGAGGCGGCGATCGAGGCCGGCTTCTTCGACCAGGCGCACCTGCACCGGCACTTCGTCCGGCACGTCGGGGTCTCCCCCGGCCGTTATGCTCGCCGACGGCGGTAACCGGCAGCCGTCAGGCGGACATCTCCTAGGTATGGAACTTCACGACGCGACCGCTCGAAGGCGCTTCGAAGCTCTCTTCGACGCCCACTACGCGGAGTTGACGCGTTTCGCGACCCGTCGGGTAGGCGCCGACGCGGCAGGCGACATCGTCGCCCACACGTTCCTGATCGCCTGGCGCCGGTTCGCCGAACTACCGCCCGATCACGCCCGAGCCTGGCTCTACTCGACGGCGAGGCACGTCATCGCCAATGAACTGCGGGGGCGTACGCGCCGGGAGAAGCTGGCCGCCAAGGCGGCTACCGGCCACGACGCCGAGGGGGCGGACCCGTCGGGACTCGTCGACGAGCGACTTCGCGTACGCGCGGTGCTCGCCGAACTGTCCCCGGCCGACCAGGAAGTCCTGCGGCTCGTCGAGTGGGAGGGGCTGGACGTGGCCGAGGCGGCGCTCGTCCTGCGTTGTACGCGTACCGCGCTCAAGGTGCGGCTGCACCGTGCCCGGAAGCGGTTCGCCCAGCGGCTGCTGGCGACGGAGGAACGAGACGCCACGCCGACCCGGCGCCCCCGGTCGACCATCGTTCCCGGAGGGAGCACCACCTCATGACCGATCCCCTGGACCGGCTGCGCGCCGCCGATCCCGCCCGTACGCACACCGACCCCGATCCGCGTAGCCCACAGGCGCTCGCGCTCTTGGAGCGGATCCTCGACACACCGGCTGATCCGGCACCGGCTCATCCCGCACGCAAGCGCAGCCGGCGTCGCCTCGTCGCCGGACTGGCCGCCGTGGCCGTGGCCGCCACCGGGGCCGCCTTCTTCGTCGCCACCCCAGCGGCGGCGTTCACTGTGGACAAACGTGCCGACGGGTCGGTGGCGGTCTCGTTCCGCGCCGAACGGCTGAAGGACACGGCCAAGCTCAACGCCGAGCTCAACCGGGCTGGAGCGCGTACCGTCGTCATGCGGATGGTCTCGGCCGCCCGCTGCGCGGAGCAGCTCGACATGGATCCGGCGTTCCCGTTCCTCACCACGGCCACGCCCGAGGACCTGGAACGCTACCCGGTCACCTTCAGAGTCGCCGACGGCACCGTGATCATCACGATCCGGCCGGAGAAGATCCCGGCCGCCGACACCCTCTCCTTCGGATACGCCATGCGTTCCGACCCCGACGGGCCGACCACCATCGTCGTACCGGCGGTCGTGCGGACCCTGCCGTCGTGCATGGCGATCCCGGAGCGGCCGAACCGTTGACGGTCTCTCACGCGGATGCCGCCCCGGCATCCGCGTGAGACCCTGTCGGGCATGCAGTTGCCGCTGACGGCCTCCGGAGTGTTCCGCCGGACGCCGATCGAACGATCAGACCAGCGTGTCTCATGGGAGCGCACGGATCGGGCCTTCTTCGCCTCGGGCGCTTGCCACATCCTCGCCTGGGCGTGCCGCGAGGCGTACCCGGAGCGATCGATCGACCTGGCGGCGATGTTCCTGGCGGGCGAGGAGCATCCGCTGCACGTCTACGCCTGCTGGGACGGCTGGGCGTTCGACTCCTCGGGCTGGCATCCGGAGGCGGACCTCCTGAAGGTCAACGCGGACTTCGAGGGCCGCCCGGTGCGTCGCGTCGAAGTCTCGGTGGAGCTGGCGGAGTTCTGCCGGGCGCACATCCATCGGATGCCGCATCAGTACTGGCAGGACCCGCGTCCCCGGGCCAGCGCGTACGTGAGCCAGTTCCCGCCGCCGTGGGCAACGTGATCACGGTCGCCGCGAGCGGGGGTGGCGGGAACGTGCGAACCTGGACGGCGTGGACCTGACCGACACGCAGAGCACCCTCGTCTTCGTCTGCGCGCTGGCGATCCTGGTCGGGACGGTCGGCGTCGTCGTCCCCGTCGTGCCCGGCCTGATCCTGAGCTGGGGCGCCGTCCTCGTCTGGGCGCTGTTCTCCGACGCGGGCTGGGGACGCTGGCTGGTGCTGTTCATCGCCACCTTCGTCGCCCTGGCCGGCACCGCCGCCAAGTACGCCTGGCCCGGCCGCCGCCTCAAGCAGAGCGGCGTGCCGAACTGGTCGTTGATCGCGGGTGGCCTGCTCGGCATCGTCGGCTTCTTCGTCGTACCCGTCGTGGGGCTGCCGCTCGGGTTCGTCCTCGGCATCTTGCTCGCCGAATTGGCCCGGCTCAAGCAGATGCGAGCGGCGTGGGCCGCGACCTGGCACGCTGTGAAGGCCGTCGGCTTGTCCATGCTCATCGAGCTGAGTGCCGCCCTGGGCGTCGCCGTCGTTTGGGTGGTCGGCGTGATCGCCGCCTGATCAGCAGCTCGACCGGCTCGGCACGCCCCGGATCGTCAGGGCCAATCTGGGATCGCCCTGGTTCTGCGGCTGCACCGTACTCTGGATCGACAGCACGGCGACGGTGTCACCATACCGGCGGCAGAACCACAAGCTGCCCGGCTGTTCACCGGAGCCTGCCTGCTCGAAGCGCCAGCCCGCCGCCTCTGCCTTCGACCGAAACATCGAAGTCAGCTCGCTCTCGGAGTACGCCTGGCCGACTGCGTAGATCCGGCTGACGTCCACGAAGTCCGGTCCGCCGCTGTCCTCCCTGGTCTGCGGTTCGTGCGAGTCGCACGCCGCGGTTCTGGTGATCTCCTGAAGCAGCCGGGCATCGCTCGGCGCGGACGCCATCATGGGATCGTCGAGGTACGCGTGCAGCGCCGAACGCTGATCGGCCGGTGGCCGGCAGCCAAACCAGCCCCGCGCGATGGCTGCTCCTGTCGCGGCAGCGACGAGCACCAAGACGACACCGCCGCCGAGCCAGACTGTCCTGCGTTTCACGCGTACCTCCTTCATACTGTGTGTCACTAACGGCCAAGCTTCGTGGCTGCTCAGGCAGCCCACTTGGATTAGGGCGCGAGCGCGTATCGTGAACCTGGCGCACAGCACGTAACGGTCTCAAATAGATAACAGTATCTAGCGAGCCCACCTACGCATTGGGGTCATCGAGCGCAGCTACTCGGACAGACCCGCTCGCGGAATAGCTCGGGGTCGGCGTGACATTCCGGAATTGCAAGCAGCTCCTAACGGCTAGCAGCCGGGATCTAGGGCCGATTCGAAGAGCACGAAGTCGGTATGTGTCACAATCCCGCAACGGGTGTCCCCGTCGTGCCCGGCCTGATCCTGAGCTGGGGCGCCGTCCTCGTCTGGGCGCTGTTCTCCGACGCGGGCTGGGGACGCTGGCTGGTGCTGTTCATCGCCACCTTCGTCGCCCTGGCCGGCACCGCCGCCAAGTACGCCTGGCCCGGCCGCCGCCTCAAGCAGAGCGGTGTGCCGAACTGGTCGCTGGTGGTGGGTGGCCTGCTCGGGATCGTCGGCTTCTTCGTCGTCCCCATCGTGGGCCTGCCGCTCGGCTTCGTCGTCGGCATCCTGCTCGCCGAGTGGGCACGTCAACGCGACTTCAAGCCCGCGTGGACCGCGACCTGGCACGCCGTCAAAGCCGTCGGCCTCTCGATGCTGATCGAACTCGCCGCCGCGCTCATCATCGCCGTCACCTGGGTCGTCGGCGCCTTCGCCGCCTGACCCGCAGCGTCTGGCAAGGCGTCCTCGTCAGCTTCTGCCGCCCGAGCCCGGTCGGCTGACGATACAACGGCATCGATGTCACGCTGCGGCTGTCTCCGGCGGTGAACAGATGCGGCCTTTCGGACGAACCCCCACCCCTTGAACAGTGATCGATTGATCTAAATACTGGCCCCAGCGGGTCTACAGATCCGATCGCCTCGTGGGGAGGAAACATGAGAATCCAGCTCGACCAGGCCGCCCGGCGGCTGGCCGCGATGATCGGCGCGCTCGCGCTCGGCGTGGTCGCGATCCCGGCGGCCGCCTCGGCCGCGCCACACTTCAGCGCAGCTCAGCTGGCTTCGGCGTACGCCGCGGTCGACGCCTCGGGAGTCGACGGCATCTCCTGGTATGTCGACGAGACCTCCGGCCGCGTCGTCGTCACCGCCGACAAGTCCGTCGACGCCGCCGAACTGGCGACGCTCAAGCGGGCGGCCGGCGTCAACGCGTCGGCCCTGAAGATCGAACGTACTTCGGGCGTCTTCAGCCCGCTGCTGGCGGCCGGTGACGCGATCTACGGCGGCAGCTACCGCTGTTCGCTCGGGTTCAACGTCGTCAGCGGCAGCACCTACTACTTCCTGACCGCCGGGCACTGCGCGTCCCTGGCGAGCACGTGGTACACCAATTCGTCGCACACGACGCTGATCGGCGGCAACGTCGGCTACAGCTTCCCGGGCGACGACTACGCGCTGGTCCGCTACGACAACACCTCGTTGTCGCACTCGGGCGGCTACACCCTCGCCGACGCGTTCGTCGGGGAGTCGGTGACCCGCGACGGCTCGACCACCGGCGTGCACTCCGGCAAGGTCACCGCGCTCAACGTGTCGGTCCGCTACTCCGGCCACCCGGGCGGCAAGGTCAGCGGCCTGATCCAGACCACCGTCTGCGCCGAGGGCGGCGACTCCGGCGGCCCGCTGTACGACGGGAACAAGGCGCTGGGCCTGACCTCGGGCGGCAGCGGCAACTGCTCCACCGGCGGCACCACTTTCTTCCAGCCGGTCCGCGAAGCGGCGAACAAGTACGGCGTGACTATCCTCTGATCGACCCCGTTCGAGCCGACCCCGATCGCACCGGGGGGCCCGATCCGGCTGAACCGCCGGGCCGGGCCCCCCGGTCTCCCGGGCCACGACTGACCGTTCGGCCGATGCCTTGTCATGGATTGTGACGGGGGCGACTCGACTCGACCAGCACAGATGGCGGTGGGTAACCTCGCTGCCGATGCCCTCGCACAGTCTGCGCCCGCCCGGCGAGCCCGGCCGGGAGCACACCGACCCGAGCACCCGGCCCGTCTTCGTCGACCGGTCGGGGCGCCGCCGTCGGCTGATCACCGTGCTCGGCGCTGCTCTCGGCGTATCCCTGCTGCTGGGGCTGATCGGACTGGGCGCGAGCCTGCTGGGCGGCGGACCCGCGCAACTACCCGGGTGGCCCGGGCATGGCGGGGCCGCGGAGCCCAAGCCGTCGGTGGTGGCCGAGCCGAGCGGTGAGCCGAGTTCGAGCACCGCGACCACCCGGACGAGTGTCCCGACCGGGAGCGTCTCGCCCAGCGCGACCCCGCGGACCGCGGCGACCTCGGCGCCGCCGGGGCAGACCAACACGCATCGACCGACCGCGAAGCCGAGCCGGTCCCGCAAATGAGCGGCACCCGTCGCGCACCGGCTCGCGAGCCGCGGGCGCACTGGATCCTCCTGCTGCTGTCGCTCGTGTTCCTGCTGGCGGCGCTGGCGTTCAACGGGTACGCGCACGGCATCGCGGGCGGCGCGGAACTGCCACGGCCCATCGCCGGCGCGGCCGCCGCCCCGGAGCAGGTGCTGAACGGCGGACCCGTGCTCCGGGCGGACGACGGCAAGGTCGAGTCGCGGCGGATGCCGGCCAAGACGATCGCGTTGACCTTCGACGACGGGCCGGACCCGGAGTGGACGCCGAAGGTCCTGGACATCTTGGCGAAGTACCGGGCGCACGCGACGTTCTTCCCAATCGGCTCCCGGGTGAACGAATACCCCGACCTGGTACGCCGCATGACGGCGGAGGGTCACGAGGTCGGCTCGCACACCTTCACCCACGTGGAGATCGCCCGCGTCCCCGGCTGGCGGCGCGACCTGGAACTGGGCATGACGCGGAACGCGATCGCCGGCGCGACCGGGCGCGAGACGACCCTGTTCCGGCCGCCTTTCTCGTCGACGGCCGACGCGCTGCACGAGTACGAGGTGGCCGTCCTGCCCTCGGACGCCTTGATCGTCCTCAACGACCTGGACACCGAGGACTGGCGGCGGCCGGGCGTGGACGCGATCGTCCGGGCCGTCCAGCCGAAGGGCGCCGCCGGGGCGATCGTGCTGATGCACGACAGCGGCGGCGATCGCAGCCAGACGGTGCAGGCGCTGGACAAGCTCATCCCGGCGTTGCAGGCGAAGGGCTACAAGTTCACCACGATCTCCGAGGGGCTCGGACTGCCCGCCGCGGCGCCCGCTCCGCGCTCGGTACAACTCCGGGGCGACGTGCTGCGTACGGTGCAGACGGCGAGCGGCTTCGCGACCGAGGCGATGGGCTTCCTCATGGCCGTCGCGCTGGTGCTGGCGATCGTCCGGCTGCTCGTCCAGATCGTCGCCGCGCAACGGCACGTCCGCGTCGCCCGGCGACGGTGGCGGGAACGACCCTTCGAAGTGCTCGATCCGGTGTCGATCATCGTCCCGGCGTACAACGAAGAGGCCAACATCGCCGCGACTGTTCGCTCCCTGGTCACCAGCGACTATCCGTACCTCGAGGTCATCGTCGTCGACGACGGCTCCACCGACCGCACCGCCGACATCGTCGAAGGGCTGCGGCTGCGTGGCGTACGGGTCATCCGGCAGGCCAACGCGGGCAAGCCGGCCGCGCTGACCACCGGCATCCGGGCCGCTCGCGCGAACCTGCTGGTCCTCGTCGACGGCGACACCGTCTTCCAGCGCGACACCGTCTACAACCTCGTGCAGGGCTTCACCGACCCGCGCGTCGGGGCGATCGCCGGCAACACCAAGGTGGCCAACCGCAAGGGCCTGCTCGGCCGCTGGCAGCACCTCGAATACGTGATCGGCTTCAACCTCGACCGCCGCCTGTTCGACCTCGCCGGCTGCATGCCGACCATCCCCGGCGCGATCGGCGCCTTCCGCCGCGAAGTGCTCCAGGACGTCGCCTCCGCCGCCGGGATCGTCTCCCCCGACACGCTCGCCGAGGACACCGACCTGACCATGGCGGTCCTGCGGGCGGGCTGGCAGGTCGTCTACGCCGAGCACGCCATCGCCTGGACCGAGGCGCCGTCGTCGCTCCGCCAGCTCTGGCGCCAGCGCTACCGCTGGTGCTACGGCACGATGCAGGCGATGTGGAAGCACCGCCACGCGGTCGCCGAGCGCGGCGGCGGCGGGCGACTCGGCCGCCGGGGGCTGCCCTATCTGCTGATCTTCCAGATCGCGCTGCCGCTCGCGGCACCGGCCGTCGACATCTTCGCGGTCTACGGGTTCATCTTCCTGCCGTGGATCCAGATGCTGGTGGCCTGGTGCGGCTTGCTCGCCATCCAGATCTTCACCGCCTGGTACGCCTTACGCCTGGACCGGGAGAAGTACGGGCCGCTGTGGAGCATCGCGTTCCAGCAGATCGTGTACCGGCAGCTCATGTATCTCGTGGTGGTGCAGTCCACGGTGACCGCGTTGCTCGGCAACCGGCTGCGGTGGCAGCGCATGCAGCGTACGGGGGAGGCGGCGGCGCTGCTGAAGTCGGCGTCCCACTGAGCCGGTCACCCGAACAGGCCGGACTCGACGAGGATCACCGCCCCGATCGTCATGAATACCACGGGCACGATCCAATGACCCCACCGTTCGACGACGGCGATGATCTTCTTGTGTGAGCCGAGCCAGCGGGCGGCCACACACCACACCGCGATGCCGACGGCGAACACGGTCACCGTGACGAGGCTGTCGCCGACGCCGATGGTGCGAAACAGCGGCGTGTAAACGGAGATGTTGTCCGCGCCGTTGGCGACTGTCACTCCCACGATGGCGGCCAGCCCGGCGGCGATCACCGGCCCCTCCCGGTCGCCACCGCGAACCGCCTTCACCAGCCCGCGTACGCCCATCGCGAACGGCACGAGCCCGGCCAGCCCGACCCAGCGGTCGGGGACGACGGCGAGCCCCAGCGCCGCCACCGCCGAGATCGCCACCAGCGCCCCTACGCCGAGGTACTGACCGGTCCAGATCTGCCACGGACGAGGGCGGCCCAGGGCGTTGGCCGACAGGTTCAACACCGTCAGCACGACGAGGTCGTCGACGTTGGTGCCGGCGAAGAGCCCGGCGGCCACCGCGACCGTGCTGACGAGGTCTCCCATGGCCGGACAGCCTACGGGCTAGGGCTGGGGCTGGGCTCCGGGAGATCAGTCGCACCGAACGCGACCGTCAGTCGCATCTACGACATTGCCCGGCCCGGTAGTCGACCATGACAATGTCCGGATGCCGGAGTCCCAATTCGCCATCGTCGATCGTGCCCTGAAGGGTCAGGCGACGGCCGAGGACCTCAGCCGGGTGCAGGCGAACTTCGAACAGTGGGTCCGGCTCGACTTCGCCGGCGACGAGGCGCTCGCCTTGGCGTACAGCGTGAAAGCCTTGGCCGCGGCGTGCGCCGCCGACTGGGCGACGCTGTCGGAACGGCATCGGTCGGCCCACATCTGGCTGTTCACGCTTCTGTGCCCGGACAAGTCGCGAGTGGACCAGGCGGCGCTGGCCTATCTGTCCTGGATCGACCACGACCTCGCGGCGTCGGCTGAGATCGTCCTGGAGCTGCGCGGCGAGTAGCGCCCTCCCCCGGCCGGGACCCAGCGGGGAGGGCGCTACGGACTACCGGGCGGCGGCTCAGATCCGGTCGGCGACGACCCTCACCGGAGCCGACGACATCTGGGACTACACCGCCCGGGCCGTCACGCCCGTGACCGTGCTGGTCCTCACCGCCCAGGAGTTCGCCCGATTCCGTGACCAGACCGAACCGTTGCGCACCCACTTGGCGGCGAGACGAAGCGCCGCCGAACGGCCCCAGAATCATTACGGTGAGGCCGAGATTGCCCTGGCCGCGGGCATGTCGGGGAGCCCATGCCGCCCGCGACCTTCGTCGACTACGAGCTGAGCCCTCGGGAGTACGAGCTGAGCGTCGCCCAGACGGTGCTACGCGTCCACATGGCGGACCTCTACAACGATCCGATGAGCCAGACCGAGCAGCAGCTGCGGCTCACCGTCGAGGCGCTCCGCGAAGGCGATCTCCGCGTTCTTCCGCGAATGCACCCGCCGCCGGATCCATCCCGACGTCCCCATCGTGAACGGGCACAAGGTCCTCGCCTGGCGCGGCGTGCCGATCTACCCCTGCGGCAAGATCCCCGTCAGCGACGTCCACACACGACTGAGCCGGGTCCGGGCTTCGTCGGGATCCGGCGCCACGTACGCCGGATCCCGACGATCCGCTATGACTCCCTACGCGGATCAGGTCCAGGGAGAGGCCGGGAACCAGATCAGGCCGATCCGGCTGAGCAGGCGCACGTCCCAGTAGAGGACGGTGAAGACGCCGGCGATCAGGAAGGCCAACGCGGTCAGCGTCGCCGCCCGGGACGGCTTGGCGGCGAGCCAGCGCTGGAGCCGGCCGCCGGAGAGCAGCGCGATCAGGAGGAAGAGCACGGCCATGATGAGGATGTTGCCGACCGACTGCAGGACGAACGCCGCCGCCCCGTAGAACGGGTTGTGAGTGGACGCCGCGTGCCGGAACATGTCGCGGAACAGCGGGTAGGGCCGGCCGATCAGGAAACCGCCGATGAGGGCGCCCATCAGGACCATCGGCGCGTTGGGGAGCCGGCGGGAGATCGCCCGCAGCGGGTCGGGGACGATGCCGAGCGCGGCCAGGCCGAGCACGATCATCACCAGTCCGATCGTCCCGAACGCGATCATCGACTGGATGGATCGGGCGGACAGGTGACCCGGCACTGAGGAGGCGGTCGAGAACTGGGGCATCTTCGTGCCGACGAGGCCGACGACGACCCCGTAGACCGCCGAGACGGTCACCATGCCGACGGTCAGCCAGCCGAGCGGCTTCAGCACCGCGACGATTCGCTCCCGGCGGGTGTGCGACGCCCCGAGCATGGGTCCGACCGCACCGAACGCGGCGACGTTGCACGCGGTGAACGAGCCGGCGACACCGGTCACGAGAGCGAACAGGATGCCGCTGCCGATGCTCGCGATCGGAGTGTTGTGGGCGTCGTGGCCGAGCACGGAGTCGGCGACCGAGAATCCGATCGTCCGGTCCACGAGTTCGGCGTTCCAGAGCCAGGTGAGCAGGAAGCCCACGACGAGGCCGATCGCGGCGATCAGCCAGCGGCGGCGCGGGAACGCGCCGTTGACGAAGAGGGAACTGGGCTGGGGTGCTTCGGACAGACGGATGAGGGTGGATGTCACGGGGATCGTCCTCTCGAAAGACACGCCGTTCCGGCCAGCGCAATGGTCCCGCGTACGCCATTCTCGTGTCTTCTCGAAAAGTGCTCCACCACAATTCGCTAAGTGTCCGGACCCTCCATTGCCGTACGCATTCCGAGATGATGCGTGTAAGCCATCCGGCGAATGATGGCGAACGCGACTTCGAAGAGGACGACGCGGGCGACCACCGTCGGCCCGTTGTCCCCGGAAAGCTGCTGGTCGATCTCCCGGATCGCCAGCCGCCCGGCGGCCTCCATGTAGGGCTGGAACCAGCCGGAGCGGATCGGCACACCCAGCGCCTCCAGCGCCGCGACGACGCGCACGAGGCTCTCGCGCTCCGGCGCCTCGCCGCGGATGCACCAGCCGGCGTCGGTGATGATCCGGTCGACCTGGCGGGCGGCGAAGTCCTCGGCCTCGATGCAGCTCGGCGGCACCGACTGCTCGGGCAGCAGCGCCCGGCTGACGATCTGGGCCAGGTGATGCGGCGACAGGCAGCGGCTGTCGATGGCGGCGAGCACTTCGCGCACCGAGGCCAGGCTCATCATGCCGGCCCCGGCCAGCAGCCGGATCAGGCGCAGGCGGTTGAGGTGGGTCTCGTCGTACTCGGCCTGGTTGCGGGCGGTCGGGATGCCCGGTGGCAGCAGCTGCTCCCGCAGATAGAACTTGATCGTCGGGACCGGGACTCCGCTGCGCCGGCTGAGGTGCGAGATCTTCATACTTACGGTGCCATCGGTGTCCGCTGAGCCATGCCTCATAGTTGCATGCTTGATCTTTTTCCGGCAAGCAGATCCCGGCCCGGAGAATTCTATTGTCCGGCCATAGCTCGACCGCTCGACGATCGCAAGTGTAGTGTCAGGAACAGGACGACGATCGCGGGAATTCCGGGATAATCTCCCCGCACATGGATAGTGGAAATCACCACCCGCCCCTTTCCATATTGTTGCTCTTTCCGCAGTCCCACTCCGGTCCGTGAGCACGCCATCACAGCAGCTCAGCCCTGATCCGCAATCGTCCGGTGTGGACGCCAGCCGTCGGCGTCGTGATTGATCGGCCGATACCCCCTCCCTAGCATCACCGACCAGCGGGGACAGTGATGCGACGGCCAAGGGGGAGGCACCGATGGCGGACCACACCGCGGAGCGAGCAGTCGAGCGGGTCATCACGCTGATGCGCGAAAACCTCGACGAACAGCTCACGGTCGACGACATGGCCCGGACGGCGATGTTCAGCAAGTTCCACTTCTCCCGCATGTTCCAGCGGGTCACCGGGGTCTCCCCCGGCCGGTTCCTCTCGGCACTGCGCCTGGAGCAGGCCAAACGGCTGCTGATCTCGACGTCGTACAACGTCTCGGACATCAGCCTGCGGGTCGGCTACACCAGCGTCGGCACCTTCAGTTCCCGGTTCACCCGCAGCGTCGGGCTGTCGCCGACGACGTATCGGCGGCAGCGCGGGGTCACCGCCGAGATCCGCACCGGCACCCCCGGGTACGCCACGGGCGCCCCGCCGGCCACGGTCAGCGGCATCATCCGGCACGCCAAGCCGAGCCCGCGCCGGCGGCTCATCTTCGCCGGGCTCTTCCGGGATCGCCTCCCGGAAGGGCGTCCGGTCGCCTGCGCGGTGCTGCGGGAACCGGGGCCGTTCCTCATCGAACAGGTCCCGGCCGGGATGTGGTACCTGCTGATGCACTCGGTGCCCAAAGGCGCCGAGACGGCCCGCAACGACGACCTGACCGAGGTCGCCACCTGCGGCCCGATCGCCGTGCGCCCCGGCGCCGCCGTCGAGGGCTGCGACGCGTTGCTGCAACCGGCCCGGCACCTCGATCCGCCGGTGCTGCTGGCGTTGCTGGACGTGCGTACGGCGGCCTTGGAAGTCGCGCTGGAACAGGTCTGAGACGAAGGCGGCCCGGGTCGGCGAACCCAGGCCGCCGGCTCATCGAGCCGACCGCACTCCCGGCGGCTCGCCCTAGCGGCTCCCCGGCTTGTGGACGGTCATCGGCAGGCCACCCCGGATCCGCAGCGACAGCATCGGCTCGGGCACGACCTCGTAGCCGGGGGCCTGCTCCAGCCGCAGGTCCCGGGCCAGCATGGCGAGCACGATCGTGGCCTCCATCAGCCCGAGGTGGTTGCCGACGCAGAACCGGGGTCCGGCGCCGAACGGGATGTACGCGTACCGGGGGCGGTCGGTCGGCGTCGACGGATCGAACCGTTCGGGATCGAACCGCTCCGGATCGCGCCAGAACGCCGGATGGCGGTGCATCGTGAACGGGCTGATCACCACGTCCGCCCCGGCCGGCACGTGATAACCGCCGACGACGTCGTCGGCCAACGCCTTGCGCGGCAACAGCCACACCGGCGGGAACAGGCGCATGACCTCGTCCACCACCGTTGCTGTGTAGCGCAGCCGGCCCAGGTCGTCGAAGTCGGGCAGCCGGTCGCCGAGGACCTCCACCGCCTCCGCGTGCAGCTTTTCGCGTACCCCTGGGTTCTTGTCGATCAGATGGAGCGCCCAGCTGAGCGTGCTCGCGGTGGTCTCATGACCGGCGAGCAGCAGGGTGACCAGCTCGTCGCGCAGGCGCTCGCGACCGACCTTGGGGTCGGGCTCGGCGCGGGTGGAGATGATGAGCCGGGACAGCACGTCGTCGCGGTCGACGGTGTCGCCGCGGGCCGCGACCAGCCGGCGGACGATCTCCTCCAGCGCACCGCGCGCCCGGCGGAACCGCCGCTGGCGTGGCAGCGGAATCCAGGTCGGGACCATGCTGAGCGTCTCCAGCTCGAACATGGCCTGGTCCTGGACCGCGCTGAAGTGCGACCCGATGTCCCCGTACGCCCCCAGATCCGCGTCGAGCAGCGTCTGACCGAGGACGCCGAGGGTGAGGCCGGTCATCTCGCGGACGACGTCGACCGGCCCCCGCCCCTGGTACGCCTTGAGCCGGTCGACGAGCTGCTGAGCCTGGACGGCGATGACCCCCGCCTGGGCGGCGATGCGGCGGCTCTGGAACGCGGGCTGGATGACCTTGCGCTGCTTGCGCCAGAGGTCTCCCTCGCTGGTGAGCAGCCCGTCGCCGAGCGCCCGCCGGGCGTGCACGAGGCCGATGCCCTTGTGATAGTTGGCGGCGTTGTCGGCCAGCACATGCTTGGCATAGTCGGGATGGTTGAAGAAGTAGAGCGTCTTGTGCCCGACCCGCAGCCGGGACGCGTCGCCGTACTGTTCGGCGGCCGACGACATCATGCCGATCCGGTCCTGGGTCATCACGACCAGCATCCGCATCGCGAGATGCCACGGCGAGGTCGGCGGATGCACGGCGGCGGTGGTCATGCGATCACCGACCTGCGGCCGGCGCTCGCACGACTAAGACTGAGTTGGCCGATGCCCGGCCGAAGGCCGGTCATGAGGTCACCTCGTTCCGGGCCGGTTCCAGCTGCCGGAAGCGGCCCCGCAGGAAGAGCAGGGCCTCCTCCTCGTCGGTCCGGCTGAGCCAGACCAGGCGGCCGAGGAAGATCGTGTGATCCCCGCCGGCGTACGCCCGCTGCACCTCGCACTCGAAGTGGCACAACGCGTCCGTGATGAGGGGCGCGCCGGTGACCGGGCCGGGGACCCAGTCGACCGCGTCGAACTGGTCGGCGCCGAGCGGCCGGTGGTTGTCGGCGAAGTAGCGGGCCAGCCCGGCCTGGCGTTCGGCCAGGACGGACACCGCGAACTGCCCCGCGTCGCACAGGACACTGTGCATCACCGCGCCCCGGTCGACGCAGACCAGCACGAGCGGCGGGTCGAGCGAGACGCTGGTGAAGGAGTTGGCGGTCATCCCGTGGGGGATGTCGCCACCGACGGTCACGACCGTGACGCCGGTGGCGAACGTCCCGAAGGCCCGCCGCAGCGATTTCGTGTCGGCCAGCTCGGCCGATCCCGCGTGTACGCTCACCGTCAGCTCCGCGCCGAGGCGAGCAGGTACGGTTCCAGCGC
Source organism: Hamadaea sp. NPDC050747 (assembly GCF_040654195.1). Taxonomy (NCBI): domain Bacteria; kingdom Bacillati; phylum Actinomycetota; class Actinomycetes; order Micromonosporales; family Micromonosporaceae; genus Hamadaea; species Hamadaea sp. NPDC050747. Next base: position 268,776 of record NZ_JBFAHM010000008.1, on the reverse strand, counting down.
CTGCACGAGCGCCTCGGGGACGCGCGACGGCACAGTGCGCGTGTTCGGCCCCCGCATGCAGGCCACCCGCTGCGATCCGCGGGCCACGAGGGTCTCGGCGCCGTCCGGTCCCAGCCGGACGTAGTCGAATCCGAAGTGGACCTGCGTCTGGGCGAGTTCGAGCAGGTGCATCCGGATCGACAGCTCGTCGAACGCGGTGATCTCCGCGAAGAACTCGCAGTCGACCTTCAACGTGAACAGCTTCAGGTCGTCGCGCACGTCGGCCAGCACCGCGGGGGCGCGCTCCTTGAGGAACATCTCCCGGCAGCGGCCCTGCCAGCGCAAGTAGTTCACGTAGTACACGTTGCCGACGAGGTTGGTCTCCTCGAACCCGACGACGTGCCTGTACTCGTAGTAGCGCTCCACCTCAGTTCCGCCCTTCCGTCAGCACGGCGAACACCACCGGCTCGGTGACGCCGCGCACCTTGGTGACAAACGTCGCGATCCGCAGCTCGCCGTAGGAGAAGACGACCCACCCGGACCGCTGCGCGTGCAGCAGGGTCAGCGGGCCGCGTGGCGGCTGCCCCGCCTTCTGCAGGCACTCGATCGCCGCCCAGACGCGGACGCCCGCGGTGTCGGCGGTCTCCCCCGGCTCCTGGGCGACGAGGTCGGCCAGCATCTTCAGCGAGCCGAGCAGCCGCTGCCAGTCCTCGTCGGACCGGGCCGAGGCGAGGTCGACGTCGCAACCGAGCGGGCCGCTGCCGCTGACGCACAGGGTCAGACCGGCCTTGTGCGCGCTGGAGACCCGGTCGCCGCCGGCCAGTTCCGGACGACCGTCCGTGCGATAAGCGATCTTGACGGGGCGGCCCAGCGACCGGCTCGCCGCCAACGCCGTCCGGGCTCGCCGCTGGGCGATCAGATCGCCGGGGTAGGCGTCGGCCTCGTCAGGTTCGACGGTCACCGCGATCTCGGCCCCCAGCAGGTCACCGAGCGACCGCTCCAAGTACGGGCCGAGCAGGGGCGCGACCCACGGCCCGGAGCCGTCGTTCTTGCGTACGGCGCGCAGGCGCAAGCCCTCCCACCGCTCGATCACCGTGCCGTCGGGCGTCCGCAGGGCGATGTCGTAGACGTAGGTGTCGCCGTCGCGCGACCGCTCGGTCGCGGCGAACCGCAACGCCTCGGCGTCGAACATCACCGGCCCGGCCGACCAGATCCGCTCGATGCCCTGCGGCAACAGAGTCGCATCCGGTACGCACACCTGGTTGCCGTGCATCAGCGCGTCGCGTACGCCGGGATCGCCGAGCAGGAGGTCGGCCGGGAGGAACCCGGCGAACCACGGCGTACCGCGGTCGGCGGCGACATCCGCGTCGACGTGCCGGGCGGCGGCCCGGTGGTACGCCCGCAGCCGCTGGAACCGGTCGCCCTGGAACAGCACCGGCCCGTACAACTCCGACGCCGGGTCGAGCGGCACCACCGGCAGTCCGGTGACCTGCTCGGGCGGCCCGTCCGGGATGGGCGGCGCGTCATAGCGCAATCGGGCCCGGAAGTGGTCGGCGGCGAACCCAGTCTCCTCGCTGTGGATGGCGACTTCCACGATGTCCGGTCCGGTCACGACGGCCGCGACGCGGATCCGCGTACGGCCCGACGGGGGCACCACGATCGGCCGCAGGAACTCGGCCTGCTCGAAGGCCGGCGTACCGGTCCGTCCGGTCACAGCCGCGGCGACCTGGGCCATCGCCTCCATCCCGAACACCGCCGGGAACAGCAGGTTGCCGTCCAGCAGGTGATCGGCCAGGTAGAGGTCCGACCCGGCGCTCAGCTCGGCCTCGCTGACCAGCTCGGCGCCGTGGTACCGGACCAGCGGCCGGTCGAGGAACCGCAGCAGGGGCAGGTCCGGCAGGTCGTAGCGCACGGTGTCGATGCCCTGGGTACGCCCGGAGATGACGGTCACCGTCGGCGCGTCCGGGTCGGCGACGAGCCGCCGCAGGATGGCGATCCCCTGCTCCGGCGTGATCGGGGTGACTCCGTCGCGGGCCAGCGACTCGACGACGGACAGCCGTTCACCCATGCCGACGCCGGACCAGACCGACCACTCCAGACAGAGCGCACGGCACCCCGGGTTGTCGCGGCCGACTTGGCGGGTCAGCTCGGCCAGCCAGTCGTTCGCGGTCGCGTAGTGCGCCTCGCCCCGCAGCCCGGCCCGGCCGATGATGCTGCCGAGCGTGACCAGCAGCTTCAGCTTCGCCGGGTCGACGGCGGCCAGCACCGCGCGCAGACCGCCGAGTTTCGGCGCGAACGTGGACTCGAAGTGGCTCATCTCCACAGTGGTCAGCGACGCCGGTTCATTCCGGCCGGCGCCGTGCAGCACCGCGGTGACCTGTCCCAGCTTCTCCGTCAGCTCCGCCACCGCCGCTGCGACCTGACCGGCGTCGGTGACGTCGGCCCGGGCGTACTCGACGGTGACGCCCTGGCTCCGCATCCGGTCGAGGTTGGCGGCGAGTTCGGCGTCCTGCGCCGGATCGGAGCGGCCGAGCAGAGCCAGCTTCGCCCCGCTGTCCCCGGCGAGGGCCAGGGCGCACTCGGCGGTGATGCCCTTGCCACCACCCGTCACGAGCAGCACGTCCGGCTCGCCCAGGAGCTGGTGCGTACGCTCGGGGGCGTACGGGAGGACGCGCAGCGTCGGCACCCGGCGTACCCCTTGCTCGTCGTAGAACGCCTCCGCGAACCGGGCGGTCGAGGCGACCTCGGCCACGATCCAGTCGACGGTCTGCTCCGACAGCTCCGCGGCGGCCGGCACGTGGACGATCGTCACGCGGAGGTCGGGCGCCTCCAGCCGCAGCGTCTTGGCCAGCCCGGCCGCGCCGCGGTCGTGCTGGACGAGGACGAAGCGGTTGCCGAGCTTGCCGGACAACACCGCCTTGGCCCCGAGCAGAGCCAGTTCGAGCTGCTGTTCCGTGCAGTTCTCCGGCAGGCAGACCAGGACGCCGCCGCCGACGCCGGCCCGTTCGAGCCGGTACCGGAGAGGTTCGGCGAGCCGGTGGTCCGCGTCGGAGTAGACCCGCCACGAACCGTTCTCCTCCACCGCCGTACGCGCAGGCCGGACCAGTTCGTCGAGGTCCACCGCCCACGGCCGGGACCAGGGCGCGGCTCCGGCGACGACGGGAGCGGCGGCGTCTCCGGACAACGCGGTCTGCTCCAGCTCGGCCAGTGCCTCGGCCAGTTCCTTGACGGTGGCGGTGGCGAAGTTGGTCGGGGTCTGCGCGGCGGCGATGCCGAGCTGCCCGGCGACCTGGTTGACGACCTGCCCGACGGTGATCGAGCTGAGGTGCAGGTCGTCCAGCAGCCGGCTGTCCTCACGGACCAGGTCCAGCGGCAGTTCGGCGCGTTCGGAGGCCATCCGCCGCAGCATGTCCATAATGGACTCGCCCTCGACCTGCTCCACCGGGGCCCGCTCCACCACGGCCGCACGCTTGGTGGCGGTGATCGAGACCTGGGGCGCCGACTCGCACGGGCTGGCGAAGAACGAGAACTCCGCCCCGATCTTCAGCGGACGGCTCAGCCGGCCGTGGAAGAGAGCGGCGTCCACCGGAGCGGCGTTGACCACGAAGGCGGCGGCCACCACCCGCAGTACGCCCGCCAGCGACTCGTCGTCGGTGTCGAGCGCGACGGCCGGTACGTCCACAGCGGACGAAGCCAACCCGCTGAGCACCCGGCCCGGCCCGACCTCGACGAACAGGTCGACCTCCTTGGCCGCGATCGCCACCGCCTGGCTGAACTGCACCGGCTCGGTGATCTGCCGGCCGAGCAGCGCCCGCAGGTCGGCGTCGGCGGCCAGCGGCTCCCCCGTGACGGTGGAGACGACTCGGCGGCCGAGCGGAGCGAAGGTCTCCTCGGCGATCGCCGTGGCGAACGCCTCGGCCGACGGCGCCACGAGCGGGGAGTGGAACGCGTGCGAGACGCGCAGGCGCGCGGCGGCGAAGCCGGCGTCGCGGGCGCGCGAGCACACCTCGTCGACGGCGTCATGCGTACCGGCGATCACGGTCTGCTTCGGCCCGTTGAATCCGGCGACGACGACAGGCAGGTCGGCCATCAGCCGCTCCACCGTCTCGGCCCCGGCCTCGACGCTCGCCATCGTGCCGCGCTGACTGTGCTGGGACATCGCCGCGCCGCGTACCTTGGCGACGTCGAGCAGCGTCTGCTCGTCGAACGCCCCCGCCCAGTGCAGGGCGCTCAGCTCACCGAGGCTGTGCCCGACCGCGACGGTCGCGTCCAGCCCCAGCGTGGCGAGGACCCGCAGACCCGCCAGCGTGCCGGTGGCGATGCGCGGCTGGGCCACCTCGGTGGCGACGAGGTCGGCCGCCTCCGGGAGCCCTGATCGCGCGTACACCTCGTCGGCCTCGGCGAACCGGCGCCGCAACGCGCCGCCGCCCATCGTGCGGCCCGAACCCTGGCCAGGGAACAGGTAGCCGATCCGGCCCGGCCCGGCGGCGTGGCCCAGGAAAGACCGGCCGTCCGCGGCGAACACCGTGGTCTCCCCCGCGTCCAGCTTCTCGATCAGGCCCCGCAACCGCCGCTCCGCGTCCTCCGGCGACGAGGTCACGACCGCCGCGCGGTAGGGCAACTCGCGGAGTTCCTTGTGGAGGGTCACGGCGACGTCGGCCAGCTGGGCGTACGCGACGGTGGGCACGAACTCGGCGAGCTGGACGAGCCGGTCGCGCAGCTCGGCGGCGGACGCGGCGTCCACGGTGAGCAGCTCCGCGTCCTGCAACGACGACGCCAAAGCCTTGGTACGCGTGTCGAGCCCGACCCGGCGGCGACGGTGGCCGTCGTTCTCCAGGACGATGTGGGTGTTGATCCCGCCGAAGCCCATCGCCGTGATGCCGGCTCGGATGGCCGAGCCCTCGGGGAACGGCTCCGCCTTGCGCAGTACGCGCAACTGGGCACCGTCCTCGACGAGCAGCTCGTGCGGGTCGGGGCAGCCGATCGCGGGCGGCAGCACGTGGTGGTGGACCGCCATGGCCGCCTTGATGAGCCCGGCGACTCCGGCGGCCGCCTTCGTGTGCCCGATCATCGCCTTGATGGAGCTGATGGCGGCCGGCTGACCGGTCGCACCGGCGGTGTCCCGGGCCAGGGTGAGCGCCCGCAGCTCGGTGGAGTCGCCGACGGCGGTGCCGGTACCGTGCCCCTCGAACAGCGGAACGGTCTCGATGCCGAACCCGGCCCGCGCGTACGCCCGGCGCAGCGCCAGCTGGTAGCCGCTCACCTCGGGCCGGGTGATGCCGCCCTTACCGTCGGAGGAGATGCCCCACCCGGCGACGGTGGCGTAGATCCGGTGGCCGGCCTTGCGGGCGTCGTCCTCCCGCATCAGCACGACCATGCCGCAGCCCTCGCCCGGCCAGAAGCCGTTGGAGCCCTTGTCGTAGACCTTCATCTCGCCGGTGGCGAGCGCGCCGGTCTTGGCGAAGCCGATGATCTCGAACGGGTCGATGGACAGGTCGACGCCGCCCGCGACGACGACGTCCAGTTCGCCGTCGACCAGGCCCTTGCAGGCGGTGGCGACCGACAGCAGCGACGACGAGCACGCGCCGTCCACGGTGTAGCCGCCGCCCTTGAGGTCGAAGTGGTTGCAGATACGCCCGGCGATGGTGTTCGACAGACCGCCCGCGAGGGTGTCCTCGTCGATCTCGGGGAACGGACTCTTGAAGGTCGCCTCGAACTCGTCCAGGAAGGTGCCCAGCTGGTCGTCGTTCCAGTCCTGCTCCTTCAACGCCGCGGCGACCATGCGGCGGACGAACGGCCAGCGCAGGCGCAGCTGGTTGGCCCGCGAGAACTCGCCGGTGAGGCTGTTGCCGACGACGACACCGGTACGCTCCCGCGGCAGCCCTTCGGCCATCGGGAAACCGGCGTCGGCCAGCGCCATCGCGGCCACGTCCAGCGCGAGCCAGTGCGTCAGGTCGGTGGACCGGTAGGTGCTGCCCGCGACCTTGTACGCGACCCGGTTGAACTCGTAACCCTCGATGACCGCGGCGTTGCGGGCGTAGAACCGGTCAGGGGTGGAGGGATCGGGGTCGTAGTAGTCGGCCAGCCGCATCCGGACGTCGGGCAGGCGGCGGAAGGCCCTCCTACCCGAGACCGCGTTCTCCCACAGCTCTCTCGGCGAGGTGGCGTCCGGGTAGCGGCAGGCCATCCCGACTATGGCGATTCTGGTCATGCTCAGCGGCCTCCATGAGGTGGGCGGGATCGGCTGGTCAAGCGGTGATGTGGGCCGCGAAGGCGGCCGAGATGCGGCGGCGCCAGACCTCCCAGGCCGGCAGGCGTCCGGAGTCGGTCAGCCCCACGAGCGCCTCGTCGGTGACCTTCCGGGCGGCGTCGACGGAGGTGCCGCAGAAGATCTGGGTGGCCAGTTCGTTGTGCGGCACGGTCAGCCCGGCCCGGGCGCGGGCGCCGGCGGCGAAGGCCGCGCCCTGCGCGATCTGCGGCCGGAAGTGCGCTCCCAGCTCCCAGAAGCGGCGCAGTTCGGACTCGTCCACGCCACCGGCGTAGGTGGCGGCCAGCCCGGCTCCGGCGTACAGGTCGGCGTGACGCTCGGCCGGGAACCGGTTGATCAACCGGACGACCTCCTCGGGATCCGTGCCGCCGACGAACCACATCGCCCGGCCGATGCCCTGGTCGATGGCGTGGTTGGCGTACCACTGGAACTGGCCGCCCGCCGGACCCGCCGGCCACGGGAAGTCGAGCTCCTGGAAGTGCCGGCCCACGTACTTCTCGGTGCGGAAGTACGCCTGGTGGAAGCCGTAGCCGTCCAGAACGAGCCAGCGAAGCAACGGATCGGGCGCGTGCAGGGTGCCCCAGCGGAACCGGGGCAGCCGCGCCATCGCCCAGCCGACCCCGACGTACGCCATGTAGACGTGGTCGTCGCCGCGCCCGCTCAGAAACTCGGCGACCAAGGTCTTCCGCCCGATCGGCAGCCCCTCCCGGACCGCGAGAGCCATCGCGGCCCCCTCGTACGCGAAGCCGCGAAACCGTGTCGGGACCTGCTCCAGCCGAGGTTCGGCGTCCCGTCCGGTACGCGCTTCGGCGGCGTACGCGTACCCGGCGAGGAAGCTGGCGCCGACGGTCTCCAGCAGTTCGCGGCCGGCGTCGGACTTGACGTGGAAGCCGCGGACGTCCATCCGCGTCTCGGCGACCGACGGCGTCAGGATACGGCGTCGCATTGCTCGGTAAAGGCTCATGAAAGCGCTCCGAATCGTCTCGGGATGCCACGGGCGGCGCTGCTGGAATCGTCTCAGCGCGATGGCCCGGATTCTTCTTCTGGCGTGCCTACATATGCGCATGCATTGCGACTCGCTCGACACCGCTGGATCAGAGATGCCGGTCGAATCTTGAGTCAAGATTCGACCCGGATCCGTGATCCAGCGCCGCGCAACGGGGCCAGCGCCGGACAGGGGGCCAGCGCCGCGGGGCCAGCGCCGCACAACGGGGCCAGCGCCGCGCAACGGGGCCAGCGCCGCACAACGGGGCCAGCGCCGCACAACGGGGCCAGCGCCGGACAGGGGCCAGCGCCGGGAAGCGGGTGGGCCGACTGGGTGTGCGTTTCAGGAGACGGGGACTGAGTCGCGGACCAGCCGCCGCCAGGTCTCGTAATCGGGTTCGGCACTGGCCGGGAGCCCGTCGGCGGCCACGTCGTCGGCGAGGGCGGCGGCCGCGGCGATGTCCAGTTCGGCCAGCGTCTTGACGGCGAGCTGGGTGTGCGCCGGTTCGCAGCCGGAGAAGGACCGGGCCTTGGCGGCGAAGACTGCGCCCTGCGCGACGTCGGCTGCGAACGGCCCGGCGAACGCCCGGAGCTGGGCGTACCCGTTGCCGTCGGTGCCCCCGGCGAAGGTGGCGGCCAGCCCGACCCCGCTCCACAGGTCGGACTGCCGGTCGGCGGCGAACCGGTCGACCGCCGCCGCGACGTCGGACACCTGTCCACCGTGGATGAACCACAGCGCCCGGCCGACGCCCTGATCCCACGCTCGGGCGAAGTACTTCGGATAACCCTGCCACGGGTACGGCTTGGGACGGGCCTGCTCAGTGACCCACTTGCGCGTGTGGAAGTACGCCCGGTCGAACCCGAGGCCGTCGACGGCGAGCCAGCTCATCGTCGGGTAGTAGGGCGTACCGGGGAGGTCTGGCAACACGGTGCGCCACAAGGGCCGGGGCAACCGGGCCATCGCGAAGCCGATGCCGATGTAGGTCAGGAAGATGTGCGGCTGGCCCGAGCCGCTGAGCAACTCCTTGGCGCGTACGCCCCGGCCGCCGGCCATCGCGTCGCGCACGGTGTAGGCCATCGTCGCCCCCTCGTACGCGAAGCCCCGGTGCTCCGCCTCGACGAGCTCCAGCCGCCGTTCGACCTCCCACAGCGACCTGGCGTCGATGGCCCACTCGAACCCGCAGATCACCGCTTGCGGGATCGCCTCGAGCCGGCGGGTCGCCTCGGTCTCGCGTACGGGAAAGCCGCGCCCGGCGAAGCTGACGTCGGCCAGCTTGGGCGTCATCAGCAGGTTCCGCACCGCACCGGTCAGGGTCGCCATGGAGTCCTCCGCTCCTCGCCGCGCCCGGGGCCGGGCGCACCCCTATCGTGATCTGTCGATGGGCGGCGGCGCGTCTCCGAGCGTGCGGAGTCCGGGCGCCCGCCGGATCCAGACGCACGGGTGGAACGTCACGGACGTCACCGACACAAGATCAGGTCCATGGTGTTCCACCGAGCCGGCGGCACCCGCCGAAGGCGCAGCACGGCCGAAGGCGCAGCACTACCCGAAAGCGCGGGGGGAGCAGCCGCCGAGTTCAGCGCGCGGCGACGGCGGCGACGGGCAGGTGCCGGCTCCCGATCTTCCGCGCGGCCTGGTAGCTCGCCCACGAAGCGGCGTCGACCAGCGTCCGGTCGTCCGGGTGAACCGCCTGGAACGCCCCGATGACCTCGTCGTCGACCTGGTAGGAGGCGATCGCGGTCAGCAGCACGAGCCGGGCCATCGGCTGCTGCGCTTCGGGGAGCCGGGCGACCAGCCGTTCGCACCAGGCTCGGCTGAGCCCGGTGTCCTCGCCCTGCCAGCTGTGCAGACGAGAGGCCAGCAGCTCCCGGACGCCGACGGGAACCGACCGCGCACCGGCGGCTTCGAAGGCGGCGTACGCCCGGCCGATGGCCGCGGCGATCGACGGGTTGCCCTGCGCCCACGCGGCGTCCGCCGGCAGCGCCGCCTCCGGCAGCAACGGGAGCGCTCGGCCCGGCGTACGCGGATCGCGCAGGGTGGGCCGCAGGATCCGGGCGACGCCGTGCTTGAACCGGCGGCGGGAGGCCGGGCCGAGCCCCGGCGGCAGCAGGAAGCTCGACAGGAACACATTGACCATGCGGGTCAGGTAGTGCAGCGCGACGACGACGCCCACCAGCTCGGCCCGCTCCGCCTCAGCGAACGGCTCCGACAGGAGCGGCCGCGACACGAGCCGCTCCGACGCGACCCCCTCCAACGCGACCCGCTCCGACGCGACCCGCTCCGACGAGGCCGCAGGGAAGGCAGCGTGCCGCGCCCACGTGGCGACCGCGGCCAGCTCCGGGTCGCCGATGTCCGACGGCCGGTCGGCGATCAGCGCCTCGGCGGCGGACTCCGAGGCGAGGTCGTACATCCCGACGCTGTGCATGTCCACGCAGTAGGGGCAGACGTTGGCCACCGACACGGCGGTGGCGACCGCTTCCTTCACCGTCCGGTTCACGTTGGCCGTCGGCAGGAGCGGCTCGCGGAGCAGCGTCCAGTATGCCGCCGCCAGGTCGGGGACGGGCGAGTGCAGCTGCACCGGCGGGACGACGAGGCCCATCTCGTCGAGCACCTGGTCGTAGACCTCGGCCAGGACGCCGCGCGCCGCGTTGACCGGCACCGGGGTCACGTATTTGATCTGACGTTGTGCGACCGATGACGCGATACGCCTGATTCCCATGTTCCTCAGTATTGATCCGGCGGCGGCCGGAGCGGCGATGGCGACGGCGGAAGCGCAATATCAAAGAGCCCCGATATCGTCTCAGCAGCTCCGTCCACATTAGGTCCATAAAGGACCTGAGGCAGCGCATCGCGGAAGATGCGTACCCGATGGGCCGCTCTTGACGATGAGCGCATGGCCGACCTCATCGCGCGCGGCACGCGTGCCGGCACGCTCCGCCAGATCCGTCACGTCACCCCCGTCGCACCCCGGTCGGCCCGCGGGCTGGTCGCCGAGGTCTACCACCAGGTCGAGCGGGATTTCGGCATGCTCGCGCCGCCGGTCAGCCTGCACTCCCCCGCGCCCCGCGCGCTGGCCGCGGCCTGGGTCATGCTGCGCGAGACGCTGCTCGCCGCCGACACGACCGGCCGTGCGGAGCGCGAGGCGGTCGCCGCGGCGGTCTCGGCGGCCAACGCCTGTCCCTACTGCGTCGATGTGCACGGCGCCGCGCTCGCCGGGCTCACCCGCGACGAGATGCCCGCGTTGTCGGCCTGGGCGCGCTCCAGCGCGACCGCCGATCCGCTGCCCGCCCCGTTCGGCGATCGGGCGGCGGCCGAGCTGATCGGGGTCGCGGTCGCCTTCCACTATCTCAATCGGATGGTCACGATCTTCCTGCCCGAGTCGCCGCTGCCGCCGTTTCTGCGCGGGGCGGCCGCGCCGACCGCCAAGCGCGTCGCGTCGCGGCTGCTGGGCTCGCTGGCCCGCCGTACCGTCACGCCCGGTCTGTCGGCCGGGCTCCTGCCCGCCGCGCCGCTGCCCGCCGACCTGTCGTGGGCCGCGGGCAGTCCCGCCGTCGCTGCGGCTTTCGGGGCCGCCGTCCGCGCCGTGGACCAGACCTTTCTGCCCCCAGGGGTACGCCGAATGGCGCGGGCCAAGGCGGTCGAGTTGGGCGGCGGCGACCCGGGCTGGGCCACGTCGGACTGGCTGGCGGCGGCGGTCGCGCCGTTGCCCGAGGTCGATCGGCCGGCCGGCCGGCTCGTCCTCCTGACGATGTTCGCCCCGTATCGGGTGACGCCCAAGGTGATCGCCGAGTTCCGCGACGGCCGGCCCAGTGACGCCGCCCTGATCGAGGTCACCGCGTGGGCCGCCCTGCTGGCCGCTCGGCACTTAGGAGCCCGCCTGCACGCCGCCTCCGCCCGCAGCGCCACCTCGACTTCGACTCCGATTCCGATTCCGATGACGACCGAAAGGACCAGCCCGTGACCATCAGCGACGCCTTCACCGACCTCACGGCCGACGGCGAGGAACTCGAGAACCTCCTGGCCACCCTGCCGGACCAGGCGTGGGACACGCCGACCCCGGCGGAGGGCTGGACGGTGGCGCATCAGATCGCCCACCTGGCCGCCACCTTCAAACTCGCCGGTCTGGCCGCCGCGGACGCCGAGCGCTTCGAGGCGCTCAAGTCCCGGCTCAGCCCGGACTTCCAGACCAATGTCGACCTGGCGATGGCGCCCTATCTGGCGCTGACCCCGGCCGCCCTGCTCGCACGGTTCCACGAGGAGCGGGTCGCGGCCGACAAGGCGCTCGCCGCCGTCCCCGAGGGGCAGCCGGTGCCGTGGCTGGTCCGTCCGCTGCCCGCAACCGTGCTCGCGGCGGCCGGCATGATGGAGCTGTTCGGCCACGGCCAGGACGTCTACGACGGCCTGGGCGTCCAGCGGCAGTACACCGATCGCGTCGGGCATGTGGCGTTCTTCGGGACGCGTACGTGGGACTTCGGGTATCAGGCGCGCGGGCTGGCCACCCCCGACGTCGCCTTCCGATTCGTGCTCACCGCCCCGTCGGGCCGCGAGTGGGTCTTCGGCCCGGCCGACGCCGCGCAGACGATCTCCGGTCCGGCCGTCGACTTCTGCCTGCTCGTGACACGCCGCCGGCACTCCGACGACCTTCAGCTGACCGCCGTCGGCAAGGAGGCCACCGAGTGGCTCACCGTCGCGCAGGCGTACCGGGGTCCGGCCGGGCCGGGCCGCCGTCCGGGCCAGTTCGCCACGGCCGCGGCCTGACCGGCACGACGATCGGCCGCCCGTCGCAGCTGGACGGGCGGCCGCTTCGTGCGCTCGTCAGACGAAGAAGGTGTTGGGCTCCAGACCGCACAGGATCCGGCCGTAGAGCTCGAGGTTGGTGCTCGGCAGGTTGAGCGCGTGCAGGGCGATCGTCTGCATGTCCCGCTGAATCCGCTGGATCGGGATCGACGAGTAGATCGACGACGCTCCGCTGGCCATGGTGAACGTGTTGACCGCGTCGAGGCCGAGCTGGCAGATCCGGCCGACCGCCATGCGCGCGTACGCCCGGTCCGGCAGGCTCCACTCCTCGTTCCGCACTCCCTTGCCGTCGACCATCTCGGCGAGCCGGCGGGCGTGGTACTCCATCTCGTCGATCTTCAACGACGCGTCGGCGACCTGCAGATGCGTCACCGGCGCCTCGATCTGGCTCGCGTACGCGGTGTTGGTGATGGCCCGTCCGGGCAGCCGCTCGAAGAACGCCTCCCGGGCGGCCCGGGCCAGGCCGACGATCTTGCCCGTGGTGGAGGCGGAGACCGCGCCGACCATGGGACCACGGTAGATCGGCAGGTCCCGGTTGGTCTCGGAGGCGTACTGCTGCTGCATGAGCGCGCTGATCTTGAGGTACTTGACGGTCGGGATGAACAGGTCCTGCACCCGGAGCGTGACGCTGCCGGTCGCTCGCAACCCCGAGACGTCCCAGTCGTCGACGACCTCGAAGGCGCTGATCGGCGCCAGCGCCAGGATCGGCTCGGCGCCGCCCTCGCCGTCGGGCAGGATCGCCGACAGCAGCTTCCACTGGCTGTGCGCGGCGCCGCTGTTGAAGTTCCACTGCCCGGAGACCACGACGCCGCCGTCCTTGGGCACCGCCATCGCCGTCGGCGCGAGGGTGCCGCAGATGCGCACGTCCGGAGTCGTGAAGACCTCCTCCTGCACCTCGTCGGGGAACATCCCGATGTTCCAGGACATGATCCACCAGGCGGCCGTGTTGAAGGCGGCCGAACCGTCGCCGCGGCCGAGTTCGATGCCGACGTCGACCAGGGTCCCGGTGTCGCAGGCGTAGCCGCCGAAGCGTTCCGGGGTCCGCAGCCGGAAGATCCCGGCGTCGGTCATCGCCTGCACGGTCTCGTCGGCGAGGCGCCGGTTCTTCTCCGACGCCTGGGCGTTGGCCCGCAGGACCGGGACGAGGTCGGCCGCGCGCCGGCGCAGCTCGTCACGGGTGGGTTTCTGGCTGACGTCCACGGGGGTCTCCTTTGCTTCGTCCACTCTGGACCTCTTCTATGACTGCGCAATTTCGGAGTTGCCGAATAGGCCGCGACATGCTTTGCCGCAGCGCGCCGCAAAGCATGTCGTACGCCGATGCTAGCGCTCACTGGCTGCAGAGATCGAGCAATCTACGAGAAGTTCATCAATGGCAAATCGATACGATGGCCCCGATCATTCCCTCAATTCATTTCCCGATGGGAGACACGTGGATGGCCAATCAACTCGGTGACCACGCGGTCATTCTGGGGGGCAGCGTCGCCGGTTCGCTGGCCGCCCGCCAGCTGTCGGACCACTACCGGAAGGTGACGCTGATCGACCGCGACACCCTCTTCGGTCCGGATGGTCCCCGGCACGCCGTGCCCCAGGGCCACCACATCCATGCCCTCCTGGCCCGTGGTCAGCAGATCCTCGACGAGCTGTTTCCCGGGTTCACCGACGAGCTCGTCTCGATCGGAGTGCCGATCGGCGACTTCGGCACGAGCCTGAGCTGGTATTTCAACGGCGAAATGATCCAGAAGGCGGAGACCGGCCTGATCTGTGTCGCGGCGGGACGGCCGCTGCTGGAGGCCAGGCTGCGCGGCCGGGTCAACGCGCTGCCCAATGTGACCTACCGGGAGCGGACGGACATCCTCGATCTGGTCCCCTCGCCTGACAACGGCCGGATCGTCGGCGTACGCGTCCAGGGGCACGACGCCGGCGAACCCGAAGTGCTGCAGGCCGACCTCGTCGTCGACGCGACCGGCCGCGGCACGCGTACGCCCAAGTGGCTGGAGCAGCTGGGCTACCCGCGCGTGCCGGAGGAGCGGGTCAAGATGGAGCTGACCTACACCACCTGCGACTTCTACGGCCCGCTGACGTTCGACCCGATCGGCGACGACATCGCGCTGCTGCCGGTGGCCACACCGGACATGCCGCGCGGCGCGATCTTCGCCCGCCTGCCCGACCGGTACGCCATCTCCCTGACCGGCATCCTCGGCGACAAGCCGCCGACGGACATGCACGGGTTCATGGAGTACGTGAAGACCCTGCCGGTGCCCGAGATCTACAAGGCGGTACGCGACGCCAAGCCGATGGGGCAGCCGCAGACCTTCCACTTCCCTGCCAGCATCCGCCGTCGCTACGAGCGGATGAGCCGGTTCCCGGACGGGCTGCTGGTCGTCGGCGACGCCGCCGCGGTCTTCAACCCCGTTTACGGCCAGGGCATGACGGTCGCCGCGATCGGCGCGACCGTGCTGGGCAAGCACCTCGCGATGGGCGTGCCGCAGCCGCAGGCGTACTTCCGGGATCTGGCCAAGGTCGTGGACGGGCCGTGGGACATGGCGGCCGGCGCCGACCTCGGGTTCCCCGGCGTCGAGGGCAAACGGTCGCTCAAGACCAAGATCGGCAACACCTACATCCCCCGGCTCCAGGCGGCGGCCGCCCACGACGGCGTGCTGTCCGCCGCCTTCCTGCGTACCGCCGGGCTCGTCGATCCGCTCACGGCGCTGATGAAGCCGGGCGTGATCTCCCGGGTGTTCCGCGGCAAGCGGTGACCCGTCGCCATCGATCGACAAGAAGGAGGCATCCCATGGAGAGGCGCTGTCCGCATCTGATGGACCGCACCGGTCAAGACATCCACGCCGAGACCGAGGAGCTGCGCAAGCAGGGCCCGGTCGCCCAGGTCGAGCTGCCCGGCGGGGTGCTGGCCTGGTCGATCACCAGCTACGAACTGGCCAAGCAGGTGCTCGGCGACGAGCGGTTCGCCAAGGACCCGCGGCAGCACTGGCCGGCGCTGATCAACGGCGAGATCCCGCCGGACTGGCCGATGATCACCTGGGTCGTCATGGACAACATGACCACCCGCGACAACCCCGACCACGACCGGCTGCGCCGGGTCATCTCGCAGGGCTTCTCGGCTCGGCGCATCGAGTCCGCCCGTACGCTCATCGAAGGCATCGCCAAGCGGCTCCTCGACGGGCTGGAGCAGGTTCCGGCGGGTACGGCGATCGACCTGAAGAAGGCGTACTGCTATCCGCTGCCCGCGTCGGTCGTGTGCGACCTGTTCGGTGTGCCGGAGGAGGCCCGGGCCGACGCGCTCAAGGGCGGCGAGGTCAACGTCAGCACCACGATCAGCCCGGAAGAGGCCGAGGCCAACGTCGAGCAGTGGCACAAGGCGATGGAGGACCTGGTCGCCGAGAAGCACGTACGCCCCGGCGACGACCTCACCAGCCTCCTGATCGCCAAGAAGAGCGTCGACGACGAGATCCTCACCGACGAGGAGATGGTCGGCACGCTGCACCTGATGCTCGGTGCGGGCTCGGAGACGCTGATGAACGTCCTGAGCCACGCGATCCTCAACCTGCTCACCCACCCCGACCAGCTGGCCCTGGTCCGCAGCGGCCAGATCAGCTGGGACGCGGTCGTCGAGGAGACGCTGCGGGTCCAGTCGCCGGTGGCCCAGCTGCCGTTCCGGTTCCCCACCGAGGACGTCCAGCTCGGCGACGTCCTGATCCAGAAGGGCGATCCGGTGATGATCGGCTTCGCCGGGATCGGCCGCGACCCGGAGGTGCACGGCGAGACCCGGGCGGAGTTCGACATCACCCGGGCCGACAAGACGCACCTGTCGTTCGGCCACGGCGTGCACTACTGCCTCGGCGCGCCGCTGGCCCGGCTGGAGGCGGCGATCGCCCTCCCGGCGATCTTCGAGCGCTTCCCCGACATGCGACTCGCGGTCAGCCGCGAAGACCTGGAACCGCAGGGGACGTTCATCATGAACGGCCACGCGGCGCTGCCCGTGTACCTGAAGGCGCCCGTGCCGGCTGCGGCCTGACGCCGCGCTCCGCCCTCGGGCTCTTCCGCTCAGCCGGGAGAGCCCTCTGTTTACCCCTCACCCCTCAACGTCGTCAAAGGACCCGTCATGGCCTCTCCGTCTACCCTGTCGGCCCCTCCGTCGGCCCAGGCGCTCGATCCTCGGCGCTGGCTGGCCCTCATCCTCCTGTGCACCGCGAACTTCATGGTCATCCTGGACTCGCAGATCGTCATCCTCGCGTTGCCGAAGATGTCGGAGGCGCTGCACCTGTCGCCCGAAGCCGCGCAATGGGTGCTCAGCGCCAACCTGCTCACCTTCGGCGGCCTGCTGCTGCTCGGCGGGCGCGCGGCCGACCTGCTCGGCCGCCGGCGCATGTTCATGCTGGGCACCGCGCTGTTCCTGCTGGTGTCGATCGCCTCCGGGCTCGCGCCGAACGCCGAGGTCCTGATCGCCGCCCGAGCGCTGCACGGAGTGTCCGCCGCGCTGATGGCGCCGACCGCACTGTCGATTCTCACCACGACGTTCCCTGAGGGCTCCGAACGCAACAAGGCGCTGGCGGGCTGGGCGGGCATCGCCGGCATCGGCGCGGTCACCGCACTGCTGATCGGCGGCGCGCTGGCCAACCTCGGCTGGCAGTGGGTGTTCTTCGTGAACGTGCCGGTCGCCCTGCTGATGCTGGTGATCAGCCCGAGTCTCCTGCGCGAGAGCCGGGACGCCGGCCTGCCCCGCAAATACGACGTCGCGGGCGCGCTCAGCAGCACCGTCGCCCTGGTCCTCCTGGTGTACGCCGTCGCGATCGCCCCGATGGCGGGCTGGCTCAGCCCGATCACGCTGGGCCTGTTCGCCGGCTCGATCCTGCTGTTCGTGGTCTTCGTCGCCATCGAACGCCGGTCGAGCGCCCCCCTGGTGCCGCTGCGCATCTTCCGTAAGCCCAACCTCAACGGCGGCAACCTCGCCATGGTGACCATGGGCATGCTGGCCTTCGGCTTCTCCGTCACGATCTCGCAGTACTCGCAGATCGTGCTCGGGCTCACGCCCTTCGAGTTCGGCGTACGCCAGGCCATCATGCCCGCGATGGCGTTCGTCGGCGCGTACGTGGGGCAGGCGTTCGTGACCCGGCTCGGGTTCCGCCCGGTGGCCGCGGCCTGCCTGGTCATGCTCGGCGCGGGCAGCCTCATCATGGCGCTGACCGCGACCGGTTCGCTCTCCTACGGCGCCACCTTCGTCGCGCTGATCCCCTTCGGCGTCGGCATCGGACTCGGCACCACCGCGGCGTCAGCCGCCGCCCTGTCCGGAGTCGCCGCGTCCGAATCCGGCCTCGCCTCCGGCTTCAACACGGCCGCGCAGCAAGTCGGCGGCGGTCTCGGCGTCGCCGTCGTGCTGACCGTGCTGGCGTCCTACACAGGCTCGGGCACCGGCGGCTTCCAGTCCGCGTTCGTCGCCTGCGTCGTGTTCGCCGTCGTCGGCTTCGTCTTCACGCTCGCGATGATGCGCAGCAAGCAGGCCACCGAGGCGGGGCTGCGGGCCGAACAGCAGCAGCAGACCCCCGTCCTCACCCACTTCTGATCTGCTTCTCCAGCCCCGGCCATCTCCGTCGGCCGGGGCTCATTCGTGGAGGCGGGCGGCTCGGTCCTCCAGATAGCGGCGCTCCGGCAGACTCGTCGCGCGCCGGGCGGCCTCCTCGTACGCCGTCAGCGCCGCCGGCACGTCGCCGGCCAGTTCCAGCAGATGTGCGCGTACCGCTTGAAGACGGTGACCACCCGCGATGCGCTCGTCGGAGTCGAGCGTGGCCAGCAGCTCGAGGCCGGCCGCGGGGCCGTCGGCCATCGCCAGGGCGACCGCCTTGTTGAGCCGGACCATGGGGTTGGGCCAGACCTGTTCGAGCAGTTCGTAGAGGACGAGGATCTGGGGCCAGTCGGTGTCCTCGGCGCGCGCCGCCTCGTCGTGGACCGCGGCGATCGCGGCTTGGAGCTGGTAGGGGCCGATGGGCGCCGCGCTGAGGGTCTGCGTGACCAGTGCCGTGCCCTCGGCGATCTGGTCCTGATTCCACTTTGTCCGGTCCTGGTCGGCCAGCGCGATCAGGGTGCCGTCCGGCCCGGTACGCGCGGAGCTGCGCGCGTCGGTGAGCAGCATGAGCGCGAGGAGCCCGGCGACTTCGCCGTCGTCGGGCAGCAGCCGGTGCAGTTCGCGGGTGAGCCGGATGGCTTCGGCGGTCAGGTCGGGCCGGCGCAGGTCGGGGCCGGAGGTGGCGGTGTAGCCCTCGTTGAAGATGAGGTACAGGACGTGGCGCACCACGCGGAGCCGGTCGTGCAGATCGGGGCCGGTCGGCAGGCGGAAGCTCGCCCCGGCCGCCTTGATCTGCTGCTTGGCCCGGCTGATCCGCTGGCCCATGGTGGCGTCCGGGACCATGAACGCGTGGGCGATCTGGGTGGTGGTGAGGCCGCCGACGGCCCGGAGGGTGAGCGCCATCGCCGACGGCCGGGACAGCGCCGGATGGCAGCAGAGCAGCAGCAGGACGAGCGTGTCGTCGCCGCGGGACTGGTCGTCACCCGGGCCGATGGTGACGAACTCGTCGCGGGGCGTCAACGCGGCTGAGGTCGCCTCGCGATGCTGGCGCGCGGCCTCACTGCGCTGGAGGTCGGTGAGGCGGCGGCCGGCGACGGTGATCAGCCAGGCCGCCGGAGAGTCGGGTATGCCCTGCTCCGGCCATTGCACCACGGCCGCGAGCAGGGCCTCCTGGACCGCGTCCTCGCACGCGTCGAAGTTGCCGTACCGACGGACGAGTACGCTGAGGACCTGCGGCACGAGTCCGCGCAGCAGGTCCTCCGGGACCATCACCTCTCCATGTCGGACAGATCCGCGAGCGGCCGCAGTTCGACGGTCCCGTACCGGGCGTCGGGCATCCGCGACGCGATCTCGATCGCCCGCTCCTCGCTGGCCACGTCGATCAGGAAGAATCCGGCCAGGTGCTCCTTGACGTCGACGAACGGGCCGTCGGTGACGGTGAGCTGCTCGTCGCGGATACGCAGCGTCTTGGTGGTCGACGGCGCGTCGAGGGCGGCCGACTCGACCAGTTCGCCGGACTGGTGGATCTCCGTCATGAGGGCGGCGAACTCCTTGAGCTTGGTCTCGCGCGCCTCCGGCTCCAGCGGCTCGTGCTGGTGCAGGAACATCGGGTGGACCCAGCTGGCCGGGTTGCTGTGGATCAGGACGACATACTTCATGCTTCACCCCTACGCTCCGGCGCCGGTGTCGGCGCCTCTCATCAAATAAGTCGGAACAAAGAGGCGGATTTCGACATCCAGCGAGCTGACCCTCCACGGGTCCGGCCACCCGACCGAGGCTAGAGCATCCTCCAGGGGTGGGCAACGGTGCCACGCGGGTCGATGGATCCGCCCGGATGTCGAAATCCGGCATCCGGCTCCGACTCACTAATGAGGCGGAAAACCGGATCATCGGGCCGAACCAAAGGGAAGGTTTCATGCGTCTACCGACTGTCGTCAGCCCCGAGAAGTGGCTGACCGCCCGCAAGGCTCTGCTGGCCGCCGAGACGGCGGCGAACGAGGCCCGGCGGGCCGCGACCGCCGAACGGCAGCAGCTGCCGATGGTGCGGGTCGACAAGAAATACGTCTTCGAGGGCGACCAGGGCACCGTGTCGCTGGCCGAGCTGTTCGACGGCCGGCGGCAGCTGATCGTCTACCACATGATGTTCGACCCGGCCTGGGACGAGGGCTGCCGGTTCTGCTCATTCCTCATGGACAACGTCGGACACCTCGCGCATCTGCACGCGCGGAACACGACGTTCGCCATCGTGTCCCGCGCGCCGCTGGAGAAGTTGCAGCGGCATCGCGAGCGCATGGGCTGGCCGATGCCGTGGTACTCGTCGTTCGGCTCGGACTTCAACTACGACTTCCACGTCACCCTCGACGAGGCGATCGCCCCGGTCGAGTACAACTACAAGGACAAGGCGACGCTGCTCGCCGAGGGCCAGTCCTTCTTCACCGAGGGCGAGCAGGGCGCGGTCAGCGTGTTCCTGCGCGACGGCGCGGACGTGTTCCACACCTATTCGTCGTACGGGTGGGAGAACGACATCCTGCACAACACGTTCAACTACCTGGACCTGACGCCGCTGGGGCGGCAGATGGACGGCCCGGACAGCGTCGCGGTGCGCTACCACGACCGCTACCCGGCCTGACGGCGCTCGTGTCTCGCGATATCCGGGATAACGTCCCCTCGACGGGCGGGAAGGCAACGTTATCCCGGATATCGCGATCGGACACAGTGAGCCGGGCGGTCACGCGTCGAGCATCTCCCGGCGCCAGTCCGTCTTCGGCTCGCGGCGCAGTTCGTGGCGCAGCGCCTCGACGAGCGAGGTGTGCACCGGATTCCAGCCGAGCGCGTGCCGCGTCTTCACCGCCGAGCATTCCTGGTCGAGCCGGAACAGCCCGGCGAAGATCGCGATCTCCGGCGGCGGTTCCTCGTCAAGCGACCAGGACATCGTCTTGCCTCCGCCGACGACGTCGGCGATGACGTCGACCTCGATGTTCTCGGACACGCCGTACCAGTAGGTGCGCGGCGCGGCCCGCTTGGCGATCGCCACGTACAACCAGGCCAGGTCCTCGACGTGGACGGCGCCCCAGCGTACGCCGGGCTCACCGAGGTAGACGCCGGCGCCGACCCGGTCACGCAGCGGGATCCAGCGATCGCCCACGACGCCGCCGCCGTTGCCGTAGATGAGGCCCGGCCGCACGATGATGCCGCCGCCGTCGATGACGCGCCGTTCCACCTTGTCCCGCCAGCCGACGAACGGATGCGGGATCGGGACGGTGTCCTCGGTGGTGTAGCCCTCACCGGAGACGTCCGAGCCGGAGGTGTAGATCAGCGGTACGCCCGACGCGAGCAGGCCGTCGACCGAGGCGAGATCCTGGTCCTCGTCGAGGATCGCGCCGAGGTTGACGACGAGGTCGAAGCCGCGTGCGGCCTCGGTCAGCGACGCCGGGTCGGTCAGATCCCCAGGCACCGTCGGATAACGGCTGGGGATGGTCTTGCCGCCTGGCCGCTGCAGGCACGTGACCTGGTAACCGGCCTGGAGGAAGGCGCGCGCGGTATGCGTGCCGGCGTACCCGGCGGCGCCGATGACGAGCACCTTCGCCGGGGGCTGCACGCCCTCCCCCACTTGGTTGTCGTACTCCGACATGGTTCCCCCTTCTTCACCAGGTGACGGGCAGGCTTTTCAAGGCGTACACGGTGGTGTCGTCGCTGAACTGGAGTTCGGACTCGGGCACCGCCAGGCGCAGCCCCGGGAACCGGTTGAGCAACGCCGGGTACGCCTCCCGCAGCTCCATCCGGGCCAGCGGCGCACCGATGCAGAAGTGCACGCCGTGGCCGAAGGCGAGGTGACCCGACGGCACCCGGGTGATGTCGAGCCGGTCACCGTCCTGGATGTACTCCGGATCCCGGTTCGCCGCCGCAAGGGCCGGGACGACGAGGTCGCCTTCGCGGAAGGTGTGCTCGCCGATGACGGTGTCGCGGGTGGCCTGACGGACGAAGCCACCGTGGAGCACGCCCAGGTAGCGCAGCAGTTCCTCGACCGCGCCGGGCACGACGTCGGGGTCGTCCCGCATCATGGCCAGCTGGTCGGGATGGCGCAGGAGGGCGAGCGTACCCAGGGACAGCATCTGCGTCGTCGTCTCGTGCCCGGCGATGAGCAGCGCGTTGGCCAGGCCGACGAGTTCGTCGTCGGTGATGTCGTCGGCCTCGCTGCCCGCACCGTGCTCACGAAGGAGCATGCCGAGGATGTCGTCGCTCGGGTTGGCCCGATGGTGGTTGATGAGTTCCCGGGTCACCCAGCCGGCGTCGCCGAGCCGGCGCAGCTCGGCCAGCGGCGACGAGTCGTCGGAGACCCGGGAGGCCTTGCTGCGGAAGCGTTCCCGGTCGGCCTCCGGCACGCCGATCAGCTCGCAGATCACCATGACCGGCACGGTCTTGGCGAACATGGTCACGAGGTCGACCGGCGGACCGGCCTTCTCCATGGCGTCCAGGGCGGTGTGGATGATCTCGACGACCCGCGGTCGCAGTCGCTCGACGCGGCGGGTGGTGAACCAGGCGTGGACCATCTTGCGCAGCCGGGTGTGCTCCGGCGGGTCGAGGAAGATCAGGTTGCCGACCTTGCGCCGGCGGCGGATCTTCTCCGGGTCGAATCCGGCGTCGGTCAACGCCGGCGGCGGCGGCACGGTGCCGACGAAGAACCCCTCGGTGTCGGCGAGCTGCGCGCGGACTTCGGCGTACCGGCTGATCAGCGTCGCCTCCTGACCGAAGGCGGTGGTGACCTGCGCGAGTTCGCCCGAGTCGCGGACGCGGGACAGCTCGTCGGAGACGTCCAGCCCGGACCGGGTCCGGGACAGGGCCATCGGGCAGCGGATCGCCGGCTCTGCAGTCGTGTCGGTCATCGCTTCGCCTCAGGACTGGAAGAACTCGGTCATGATCGGCGCGACCCGCTTCTGGTCGTAGAGGTGCCCGACCTCCTCCATCGTGACGAGCTTCGCGTCGGCCAGCTCGTCGACGACCTTCTCCATCGCGTCGAAGATGCCGCGCACGGTCAGCTCGCCCCGGATGATGAGGGTCGGCGCGCTGATCTTCGCCAGTGCCTCGTGCGGTATCTGCGTGTGGTCGCGGCTGATGATCGCGTCGTAGTA
Source organism: Hamadaea sp. NPDC050747 (assembly GCF_040654195.1). Taxonomy (NCBI): domain Bacteria; kingdom Bacillati; phylum Actinomycetota; class Actinomycetes; order Micromonosporales; family Micromonosporaceae; genus Hamadaea; species Hamadaea sp. NPDC050747. The sequence continues at coordinate 246,043 of NZ_JBFAHM010000008.1, read as the reverse complement.
GGTCGACGGCGCGTTGGCCAGGAACGCCTGCCACGCCGGATGCTGACGGAAGCCGTCGATCGTCTCGTCGGTGACGAAGCCGACGACGTCGCGGCCGAACAAGGCCACCGCGCCGTCGTGGTCCCCGGCCTCGTTGAGCCGCCGGATCTCCTCGATCTGCTCGGTGGTGGCCGGACGCGACCAGTACGGGGGCTCGTAAAGGCCCAGCTTCTTCATCGGCACCCCGGCCGCGGCGGCGAGGATGACGATCTGACCGCCGGTGCAGTTGGCGAACACGTACGGCGTCTGCCCAGTGTCCTTCTCGACCGCCTCGACCACCGCCGCGAGGTCCTCGACCTCGCGCTCGATCACATAGCCGTCGAGGTCGCCCATGCCACTGTCGCCGCGCCCGCGCCGGTCGCAGTTGTACACGGTGAAGTTCTCGGACATGAGGTTCGCGAACGGGTAGAACATCCCCCGGTCGTTCAGGCCCCCGCCGAGGACGACGACCGGCTCACCCCGGCCCGACCTCTCATAGGCGATGAGCGTGCCGTCGGCCGACCGCACCTGCTGAACCGGCAGATCACGCTCGCCGGCGTAGTCGTCGTCGAGACCGAGCCCGTCGGGGGCGATTCCGTGCTCATCCTCGGTGTGAATGCGCCGCTCCACCATCGACAGCCTCCCAGAGTGATTGACTAAGATCGCTCTGTCACGCTAGCGGGGGGTTCGGCGGGCCTTCATCTCTGTGATTGCGCAGGGTTGTCGTCTTCAGCGGTGGAGCGTCCGCTGCCGTGATCTCACCGTGGCCGCGAACGCCTCGATCGCGTCGACGACCGCCTCGAAGCGGAGTGAGTGGTACAAGTCGAAGGCGTGGTGCGCGCCCTTCATCTCGGCGTAGACGATGGGGGCGGTCGACACTTGGCGCAGACGGTCGGCGAACTCCCGGGCGTCCGCCTGCGGCACGAGGGTGTCTTTGTCGCCGTGGGCCAGGAAGAACGGCGGCGCGTCGGCGGTGATGTGGTTCGCCGGTCCGGACTCCGGCGAATCGTCGAAATATGTGCCGTACCAGGCATTGAGGAGGACGGCGGCGCTGACGGAGGTGTCGGCCTGCTCGAAGCCGGGCTGGTAGGCGGGATCGTTCTGGGTGAGCGCGGCCAGCGCCGCCATGTGCCCGCCGGCCGAGCTGCCCGCGACGAACACCGTCGACGGGTCCGCTCCGTACTCCTGGCCGTGCTCCCGGGCCCACGCTATGACCTTCTTGAAGTCGATCAGGTGATCCGGGTGCTTGTGCTGGGGCTGGAGCCGGTAGTTCGCACTGATGCACACCCAACCGTTGCCGGCGAGCCGGTAGAGCAGCGGCAGCGACTGGCTGTTCTTGTGGCCGCCGGAGTAGTGGCCGCCGTGCATATGGATCAGGATGGGCGCACCGGTGGGGCGCGAACGGTGATGGTAGACGTCGAGCAGGTTGTGGCGGCCCGCGTCGCCGTAGGAGAGGTTGGCCACGCGGCGCACGTCCGGCCGGCGCCGGAAGAAGGGCAGGAACAGGATGCGGGCCCAGGGGAGGCGGTGCCGCAGCCTGGCGGCCAGGTCGGGGTCGATCGTCGTACGCCAGTCGGCGCCCAGCCCGTCGGCCACCGCGCGCCGGACGCGGCTGCGGTCGCGCCATCCCTGGTACGCGACGACGGTCAGCCCGAGCGCGGCGATGGCGGCCAACGCGACCGCAGCCCAGGCGATCGGCGAGGTGATGTCCCCCTCGGCGAACGCCAGCGCCGTCGAGACGCCCAGCCAGTAGATGCCGGCAAAGAACGGCAGCTCGTTGACGGCGAGGCCGAGGAAGTAGCTCACCGTGGAGACCGGCCGCGGGCGGCGTACCGGCGCGAGCGCGAAGAGTGTGCCCACCGCGACGCAGAACACGGTGAATACATAGCCGATGGGCATGAAACCTCCCTAGACGCACGAATACCCCACTACTCTCCATCGCGGCCTGGTCGTTGATCAACTCGAACCTGTGTAACGATCGTGAAGCCATGGTTCACGATGCGGGGAGGTGTGACCGATGCTGGAGCGGCACGAGATCGAGGCATTCCTGACGCTGGCCGAGGAGCTGCATTTCGGCCGGACCGCCGAGCGGCTGACGGTCTCCACCACCCGGATCAGCCAGACGATCCGGAAGGTGGAGCGCGCGGTCGGCGCGCCGTTGTTCGACCGCACCAGCCGCCGAGTGACGCTCACTCCGATCGGCCGGCAATTGCGTGACGACCTGCGACCCGCGTACGACCTGGTCCGGCAGAGCTTCCAGAACGCCGTCGCCGCCGGCCGCGGTGTCACCGGAGTCCTCCGCGCCGGATATTTCGGCTCCGACGCGGCCCACGTCCTGCATGCCGTGAGTGACACGTTCCGCCTGCGATACCCCGACTGCGACGTGGAGATCGTGGAGCTTCAGCTCAACAACGGCCTCCTGGCGATGCAGACCGGCCAGGTGGATCTGGAGCTGACCCGCCTGCCGGCCGTCCATCCCGAGATCGTCGGTGGTCCAGTGCTGTTCACCGAGCCGAAGGTGCTCGCAGTGCCGGCGGCGCACCCCTTCGCTCGCCGCGAGTCGGTGTCTTTGGAGGACTTGGCCGAGGTGCGGATGCTGCGAAACCCCAGTGCCATGCTGGACAGTTGGGACGAGTTCCATTCGCCTCGGCACACCCCGAGCGGGCGGCCCATCCCTCACGTGCCGGGCGCCGACACCTTCCTGGGAATGCTCGCACTCGTCGGCGCGGGAAAGGGCGTATACCCGGAGGGTGGCCGGGCGATGCGGTACTACGCCCGCCCCGACATCACCTACGTCCCGTTCAACGACGCGCCGCCGCTCCAGTGGGGGCTGGTCTGGCTCCGCGTACGCGAGACCGCCCGAATCCGCGCCTTCGAGCAGACTGCGCGACTGGTCGTGCCGAGCCTGCCCGTGCCGCCAGCGGCTTGAGCCTGCCGCCGGCGGCACGGGTCTGGCCCGCGTCCACTAGGCGCCGGCGGTCTCCTGCTGATAGCGGTGCACGAGCGCCATCGCATGGCCGTGCCCGACCTGGTGGTCCGACTTGAGCCAGTTCACGAGTTCGCCGGTCTTCGTCAAAGGGGAGGTGCCGATGATCTTCATCCATTCGTCGATCGACTTGCCGTACTTCTTCTCGATGGCCGGATAGCTGATCGCCGGGCCTCTTCCGGGACTGGTCACGATTCGTGTGCTCCTTGCGTCGATGGCGATTCACTGGCACGGCCGGTGATCCGGCCCACGGCGCCCGGCCGCTTCAGATACAGCAGACCGAGCACCGAGCACAGAACGAGCAGATCCACGAACAGAAACGTGGCGCCCACCGGATCCACCGTGTGCTGGTGCGCCGACGCGTCGTAGCGGGCCTGCTCGACGACGGCGGCCGCGGCCGGCGACGGCGGCGCGCCGGTGCCGACGCTGAACTGGACCACGTCGAAGGTCTCGCCGCCGTCGGCGAACACGACGTGGAAGGCGACCAGGTAATCCCCGGCGGTGGTGATCGAGACCGGCAGGGTCAGCTCGTCGCCGGTGGCGACGAGGTCGCCGCCGCCCACATCGGTTCCGGCGGTGGTGCGTACGGCGACGTGGGAATCGGGGGCCGACGGTGGCGCATCGAAGCGCAGGGTCACCTGCCGCGGCGCACTGGCCAGCGCCGCTCCGTCCGGCGGATCGCTCGTCGTCAGGCGTCCCTGCGCGTACGCCGGACCGCCCGCGGCCGCCAGGACGAGCAGGCCCGCTGACAGCACCACGGCGAAACGGCGTACGCGGTGGGCGAACCTCACGCCGCGCCCACCTCGGCGAGCCGGCGCGGGCGGCGCTTCTCGACGGCGCAGGTACACGTCATCCGGTCCAGCTCGGCACGGTTGGGCCGGAGGTGGAAGTACATCGCGATGATCATCGGGATGAAGACGACGGAGTTGTAGAACAGGTGCAGCTCGACGCGGGGCAGGACCAGCTGCAGGATGCTGGTCGGCACCTTCTGGCCGAAGAACGGCGTGTGCGTCTGCGCTTGGATGAGCAGCAGGAAGTGCTCGATGTGGTGCCAGAACTGGATCGCCAGCGCGATCGTCCACCAGGTACGCGACCGGCCGGTGAAGCCGGGGCGCAGCAGGAACAGGAAGACGAGCATCACGATCGCGTACCCGTAGTGCAGCCACTCCGAGGTGACCAGCCACGGGAAGTACTGCCCGAGGACGCCGCGCGACTGCGGCCGGGGCCAGCCGAGCACCCAGATCTGGTACGCCTGCACCAGATGTTCTGCCCAGTGCGCCAGCACGATCGCCATGAACAGGTTGAGGCCGATCCGGTGATAGCGGCTATTGAGTGTGGCGAGGAATCCACCCGCCGGCGCCGTCTGACTCAGGGCCACGTTCGACATGACGTTCCCTCCCCTTCCACTAGGCCACACGGTGCGGCTGACGATACGCATCGCAATCGGTGTGGTCTTCTTCGTAATTGCGGTCTCCATGGACCACGGCGTACGCCCCGGAAAGGAATGATGCACAGATAAGGAAACACGGTTTGTTGCCCTGGTACCGCCTCGATGCGGTCACCGAGCCGTGTCGACCGCGCCGCGCCCGTGCGAGGGGCGCCGTGCCGTCGCTTCTTTCAGTCCGCAGTCGCCTATCCGAACTGGACAACCGACCGAGGTGATCACAGTGCTCAGCGAAAAAGACGCGCAGCAGCTCGCCGACATCGAGCACGAGCTGGTCGCCAGTGATCCGCAATTCGTGACCCGAATGCGATCGCGAAAGCACGTCTCGATTCCGGCGGCCGCGCTGGCCGCGGTCTGGGTCGGGACGCTGATCGTGACCGCCCTCTGCGGGTGGATCGCCGTCTTCGCGATGGTCGGCTCACTGGTCATGCTCGAGGTGACGCGACGGCTGTCGTGGCGGTTCGCCAAACCTCACTAGTCGTACGGCCTGGGTCTGGTCGTGGGCGACGACCAGACCCAGGCTCGCGGGATCGCCGGTGTCAGACCGTGGCGGACGCGGCGCCGGTGATCGAGGTCATCCGGCCGGATCGCTTGTCCCGCAACGCCTTGATCCACCAGTACGCCCCCCGCAGCAGGCAGACGATGGTGACGGCGAAGAACAAGGTGTAGACGACGTTGAACACCATGAGGATGCCGTAGACGGTGCCGACGCTCGCCCCGAACATGAACTGGTTGCGGAACGGCCCCGGCGTCGTACCCGGGTCAGTGATCATGTAGTTGGTGAACAGGACGAACGCGACGCCGGTCATGATGCTCAGCGCGCCCCAGATGGCGACGTCCCAGATCGCCCAGCGGAGCACCGCCTGGATGACGAACGAGCCCATCCAGCCCATGATCAGGCCGACCTTCTTCGTCAGCGCCGCGTTGAGGACCGTGCCGGCCGTGACGATGATGATCGGGATCATCACCCGGATCACGTCGGGCACGTTCTCGGTGAAGTGATACGGCGGAGCGACGTTGACCCACGAGAACGCCAGCAGCGTCATCGTGATGCCGAAGTTCGACGGGTTCATGAAGTGCCGCATCCGGCCCTTGATCGGCGCCTGCAGCACGTACTTCTGCCCGATCGCGACCACGACGGCGAACGCGATGGGCCAGAACTTCGTGTTCGCGTACAACAGCATGTTGGCCGCGAGCGAGGTGATGTGCGTGGGCAGCAGGAAGGTGTAGACGCCCCAGAAGCCGTTGCCCGAGTACGCCGGCGCGCGGCGTTGCGCCCAGGCCGCGATGGCCTCGAAGACGAACTCGGCGGTGTAGCCGGTGAGCAGGGCCAGCAGCGGCCAGGTCCACGGCTGTTCGAAGCCGAGGAGGGCGTAGCCGAGGATGTTGAAGACGGACATGGAGATGGCGAAGTTGCGCAGCGCCTTGTAGCGGGGGTCGGTGTTGTCCACCCTGGGCGGGCGTTCGGCCGTGGTACGCCGCTCCCAGCCGGCGGCGGTCGCCGGTGCGGTCGTGACGGTCGGGGTCTTGGTGATGACGGGAGGCGTGCTGATCCGTTCGACGTGGGTCATCGCGCCTGCACCTCCTTGGCCTCGGTGGTCAGCAGGATGTCGTGCCAGCCGGCGGTCAGGTCCAGTGCCTGGACGTGGACCGCGCCGGTGAGGTCGCGCCAGTGGACCTGCGCCGAGACCGGCTTGCCGGCGTTGCCCCCCAGCCCGAAGAACAGGTCGAAGCTGCGCTTGCCGGAGTGGCCGCCGCCGCCGTCGAGTTGGGCCAGATGCTTCTTGCCGTCGGCGGTGGTGACCGTCACGACCGCCCCGTACGCCGGGGTGCCGATCGGGCCGCCGGTGGCGGTGGCGCCGGCCGACGTCGCCGGCCGGTAGAGCCGCAGCCCGACGTAGTCGTTGTTCCCGATCGGGCCGTCGTTCCGGTAGTAGGACGGCGCGCCCCACTGCCGTGCGACGACGAAGTCCTGACGGCCGTCGCCGTCCGCGTCGCCGACGGCGACTCCCCGGCTCGGGGTGCTGTCGGTAAACCCGAGATCGGCGCTCAGATTGACGAAGCGCTCGTCGTCGGTCTCCTTGACCCAGAAGCCGAACGGCTGCGAGCCCGCGATGTCGTCACCGGGTTCGGCCTTCGGCCACATCTGCGGCTGCTGGAGCATGAGGTCGTTGGCGGCGGCCAGTTCCTGCAGCCAGTTGAATCGGTTGATCTTGCCCTTGACGAAGCCGGCCGCCTGCACCACGGCCAGCTGCCCGCTGTTGTCGAAGTCGGCCATCTTCGCGTCCCAGCCCCAGCCGATCCAGGCCATGTTCATCGCGGCGGCCTTGTTCTCGAACGGCGCGTCGCCGCCGGCCATCATGGCCTTGGCGTCGGCCGGGCTGGTGGCGGTGTTGCACCAGACCATGTTGCTTTCCTCGAGGCCCCAGCTCGTCGTGATGTTGCTGACGAACATGTCGAACCGGCCGGTCGACATCAGGTCGCCGAACTCGATGCTCATGCCCTTGAACGAGTCGTGCCCGACCACCAGCGACTTGGGATCGAACGGTCCCCGGGTGCCCTGGTCGAGGGAGAACTTGATCTGCCCCGGCGTGGACACGTTGTGGAAGAACCGGTCGTTGCCGAAGTCGTTGGCGAGGTAGAGCTCGGGCAGCAGGTCGCCGTCGAGGTCACCGGAGCCCGCGCCGAGCGTCCAGCCCGTGGCGTACTTGGGCGCGATGGCGTACTGCTCCTCGTAGACGACCGCCTTGTCGGTGGCCGACTTCCAGTGCAGGACGTGGGCGCCGCCGGCGTTCTTCGCCGACGACATCGAGTCGTTCATCTGGACGGTCGGCTGGCCCTGCGGGTTGAGGACCTCCGTGTCCGGGAAGTAGTTGAACACGCCGATGTCGGGCTTGCCGTCACCGTCGAAGTCGGCGACCGCCACGGCGTTGGTGTTCCAGGCCGGGCCGTGGTACCGCCCGTCGGGGGCGGTCGCCTGCCAGATCAGCTCGGTCGGGGTGAAGTTCGACAGGGCGAGCGTGGCGGACGCGTGGTTGTTGAGGAACACCACCGGCGTACGCCCCCAGTAGTAGACGAGCAGGTCGGTCCAGCCGTCGAGGTTGAAGTCGCCGGGCGTGCAGCCCATCGGCGCCATGGTGTCGCTCATCGGCAACGGCGCCGGGTTGAGCACGAACGGCGCGTAGCTGCCCGTACCCGGGGCCGGGGTGACGACCGCCGAATCGCTGCGGGTGTCCACGAGGCACAGGTCGTTGGCGACGTTCTGGCCGTCGAGATCGTTGATCGCCACCGCCGCGCCGACCGAGGAGATCCAGGAGCGGATGTGCTCGTACGCCGGATTCACCTGGCGTACCTCCCGCATCGGGAGGCCGGGCGGCAGGGCGATGGTCATGTTCGTGAAGTGGAACCGCGACGCGAGCGAGGCTCGTTCCGCGGCCGAGGCCTCCGGTAGCTGCGCGACGCCGAACAGCGTGGCGACCACGACCAGCACGACCGTGGCTGGCAGGAGTCGGCGGAGTGCGCCTGGTTTCGATGTCATAGGTTCCCCTCGATCGAGGCACGTCTCATCGTCCGACGACCGGAGCGGGTCGCCGGAGAACGAGGAATGCGGTGGGCCGTCGACCCATAAGCGGTGGCTCGCTTATCGGGTGCTGTCGATCTCGACTCTCGATATCGTGGCGGCCGTCGAGCGGAAAAGTCTTCTCAATTCGTGCGCTGCGCCCGAGGTCGGCGGGCCTCGGCAATTTCGGAGTACCCCGATGGACGGGTCTCAGGCGGCGTCCCGCTCGGCCCGCGCGCCCAGATAATGCGTGTACGCCATGCGCCGCATGACGGCGAACGCCACCTCGAAGAGGACCACCTGCGCGACGACGGCGGCCGCGCCGGCGGCGGTCGTCTGAGCGTCGATCTCCCGGGTCGCCAGCCGTTCGGCGGCCTCGACATAGGGGCGCAGGACGTCGGGGGTGTCGGCGACGCCGAGGCCGGCCAACGCGCTCAGCACGGCGACCAGGTTCTCGCGTTCGGGCGTTTCGGGCTGGACGTCCCAGCCGATCTCGTCGAGGAACCGGTCGACCCGTTCGGCTGCGTCGAGCCGCGCCTTCGCGTCGGTCGACAGCACGGGATGCTCCGGCATGAGCGCCCGGTTCACCACCTGCGCCAGACCGTGCGGCGAGAGGCAGTTGCTGTCGATCGCGGCGAGCACCTCGCGGACCGAGGCTAGGCTCATCATGCCGATGCCCGTGAGCAGCCGGATCAACCGCAGCCGGCTCAGGTGCGTCTCGTCGTACTCGGCTTGATTGCGAGCGGTCAGCGCACCCGGCGGCAACAGCTGCTCGCGAAGGTAGAACTTGATCGTCGGGACGGAGACGCCGCTGCGGCGGCTGAGACTGGAGATCTTCATCGGACGGTCCCGGACCCCGGATTGACCATTCTCATGTTGTCCCAACCAATCGAAGACCGCAGGATGGACCGCGGGCAAGTCGCGAAGTGTTTCGGCCTGGCCGGACGGCGCCGTCGCCGACAGTCGATATAGCTATATCACAATCTTTCGACGCATACCACGGATGATCGGGAGCAAGTCCCGCAATCTGGAAGAAAGCTGACAGCTCCGGCTGCATGATCATCGCGTCAGCCATGCTGTATCAACGGACATTTCGCCACCCGAAACGACATGGCTGGCGCAATGATCACGCTCAGAGAATAAGTCGGTGCGCTATTCGAATGCGCTCTCGAATAGCTCTCCGCAACGCATTGCAGAAGATGCGGGGCGTATCCGGTCCCGCGCACGATGTCGCTACGCATGCCTATCCCGCGAAGGAGGCGACATCGTGCCACCCGCTCCCCCCGGACCCGACGAGGCCAGGACGATGACCCTGGAGGCGTTCGCCGACACGATCCTGCCCGGCGAGAAACGCCACCCGGACGACCTGGCGATCGCCGGGGTGTCCGAAGGCGGCGGAGCCGTCGCCGCCGGCGCCGTCGAGCTGCTCGAGCACCCCTCCGGCGGGTTCGCCGACTCGCTGGGTTCGCTCATGTTCATGCTGAACCTGCACGCCGGGCAGTACGCGGCCGAGCAGGCGTTGCAGCTGGATCCGATCCTGCCCGCCTTCGTGGCGCTGCCCTACGAGCATCGGGCCGCCCTGGTCACCCGGCTCACCGCGCCCGGCCACGCCGAGAAGGCGATGTGGGTGGGCCTGGCGATGTTCGCCACCATGGCGTTCGACGCGGCGGCCCACCTCACCACGACCGACGCCCTCGCCGCCGGGCATCCCGGCCTGACCCTGATGGGGTACGCCGCGCCGGAGGCCGACGGGGTGTGGCGGTTCCCCCAGTTCTCCTACGGGCGGCAGCTGGCCAAGCCGCACCCGAACACCACCTCCACCGGGAGTCCAGCATGAGCTCAGCGAAACCGGAGAGCACCGACGTCGTCGTGATCGGCAGCGGGTTCGGCGGCGCGATCGCGGCGTACCACCTCGCCGCCGGGGGCGCCCGCGTCGTCGTCCTGGAACGCGGCCCCTGGCTGACCGCCGAGGAGTTCGATCACGACTTCATGCTGGGCAAGTCGTTCACCCGGGTCTTCGACTTCACCGTCGGCGACGGCATGAGCGTGCTGGCCGGCAACTGTGTCGGCGGCGGCAGCGTCGTGTACTTCGCGACCATGCCGCGGGCGCCGGAGTTCGTGTTCGAGCGGCGGGGCGGGCTGGGCCGGCGGATGTGGCCGGCCGCGATCACCCGGGCCGCCCTGGACCCGTGGTACGACCGGGTGAGTCAGGCACTGCCCGTCACCCAGCAGAGCTGGGACAAGGTCCCGTACGGCGGCGGCCTCTGGGGGGCCGCGTGCGACCACGCCGGGCGTACGGCCAACGCTGCGCCGAGCGCCGTCGACGTGTCGATGTGCACGAACTGCAACTGGATGTACGCCGGCTGCAAGTTCGACGCCAAGCGGTCGCTGCTGCTGAACTATCTGCCCGGCGCGCTGGAGCACGGTGCGCAGATCCGGCCGCTGCACGAGGTGCAGCACCTGACCCGCAACGACGACGGCAGTTACCGCGTGCACTACCGGATCGTCGACGAGGAGGACTACCGGGTCCTCCACGACAGCGGCGAGATCGACGCGAAGATCGTCGTGCTGGCGGCGGGCACCGCGGCCACGCCGGTGATCCTGCAACGGTCGGAGGCCACCCTCGGCACGATGCCGCACGCGGTCGGCCGCTACTTCTCCGGCAACGGCGAACGCCTGAACACCGTCCTGTTCGACGAGGACAAGATCCGGGACGTCCTGGGTCTCACTCGGGCGGACGGGATTCCCTACGAGGGCTACCAGATCGGCCGAGGTCCGGTGGTGGCGTGCTGGGACAAGCTCGACGGCAGCCTGCCGGAGTTCGAGCGGTACTCGCTGGAGCAGCTTTACTTCCCACCCGGCCTGGGCACGATCCTGGCGCAGGTGCCGGGCGAGCCGTCGCCGAGCTGGTTCGGGGTGGCGAAGAAGGAGATGCTGCGGAGCTGGAAGTCGTGGCTGACGATCTTCACGATGTCCGAGGACGACAACGAGGGAGTCTTCGGACCGCCACCGGAGACCGGCGCGGCCACCCGGTTCTCGCAGCAGATGCTGGGCCACAACACGTTGCAGTACAAGCCGACCGCCAGCACCCGGCGGGGCTGGGAGCTGTCCGACGCGGACGTGAAGGACATCGTCGAACGCGACGGGCTCGGCCGGGCCGCGCCGTGGACGAACGACCTCGTCGGGGCGTACACGGTGCATCCGCTGGCGTCCTGCCGCATCGGTGACGATCCGGCGACCTCCGCCCTGGACGACCGCCACGAGCTGCGCGGGCATCCCGGGATCTTCGTCACCGACGGCTCGGCGGTGCCGGGCGCGCTGACGGTGAACCCCGCGCTGACCATCTCCGCGCTCGCCGAACGCGCCATGCCGGGAATCGTCCGGGCGGCGCAGGAACGCGGGGTCGCGGTCACCTACGTCGGCGGACTGCCGACCGGTGTGCGTACCAGCAGCAAGCCGGTGACGGTCTCCGCGTAATCGAGGGTCCTCAAAGGGGGAGGCGGTCCGATCGGACCGCCTCCCCCTTTGTCTCGTGGTCAGTCGCGCTGGCAGTTGTGGTAGACCGCGAGCTTCCAGTCGCCGCCCTGCTTGACGAGGATCCACGAGGCGCGGATGGCCCGCTCGGCCGACACCTGGGTCTCGCCCGGCGCCAGCACGCCGCCCTCGGTCAGCAGCGCCACGGCGCCGCCGGCCAGCGGCTTGATCTCCAGGGGCTGGCCGGTGACGCGGGTGCCGGCGAACCGGCCCGCGTACTCGCCCGCCATGTACTCCTGGATGGCCTCCTTGCCCTTCTGGTAGACGCCGGGCAGCATCATCGTGCCGTCGTCGGTGAACAGGTCCGCGAAGGCCGCGGCGTCCTGGGCCGCCCAGGCCGCGATCAGCTTGGCGGGCACGGCCGCGATGGCCATCTGGTCCTGGGCCGAGGGCGGCGCGGCGGGAGTGGTGGTTGCGGTCATCGGTGCTCACTTTCTCGAGGAGATCGGGCTATCTACCATCGTTCATTCCTGCAGGTAGGAGCGCATCTCTGAGACTGCGGCACTCACTCGTCGTCGTGGTCGCCCCGCGCGCGGATCCGGTGGTACGCCGAAAGAGCCGTGTATGCCGTCCCCCCGGCCGCTTCCGCCGCCGTGTAAAGGGCCGAATTGGCCGCTCGCATACGCGCGACGAGGTCCCATTCCCCGGCGGGCGCCGTGCGCTGGATTCCGAACAGGACAGTCAACGCATCGGCCGCCGCCTTGGGCACATTCGGCGCCGCTGTCTTGGCACTCGGAATGGGGATGAACAGAATGCTGCCGCCCGGCCCGAGCAGTTCCGGCGTAAGCCCGGCGAGGACGTCGCCCGCGATCGCCTCGACCGCGTCGCCGGGCAGCATCACGTTGCACCGGGGATGTGGATCGGCCTGCCAGGAGCCGGTCGCCCGCAACTGGGCCGTCAGCGGCGCTAGGCGGCCGAGGAAATCCCGCAGGCCGAGGGTCTGGATCGCCTCGATGCCCTGCAGGCGCAGGTCGCGCAGCAGCGCCTCGTCGTCCGGCTCGTCGGCCGCGGACGACGCCGTGAACGTGGCGGCCGCTTCCAGGACGAAGCTCAGCCGGCCGGTCGCGTCGAACACGATCTGACCGAGAACATGGGCGAACCGGCCTTCAGCGGCCAGCCGCCGCTGGTCGGCGACGAAAGCGGCCAGGTCGGCGTACCGGAGCAGGTAGCGCCGGGCGCTGGCGGGCGCTGCGGTCAGGCGCAATGTCGCGCGCGCGATGATGCCGTGTTCGCCCTGCGTCCCGCGTACGCGGTCGAACAGCTCCCCGTCTCGGTCGGGCGAGCAGGTGACGAGGTCCCCGGCCGGGGTGATCACGTCGAGGTCGAGCACGTTGTCGCTGACACTGCCGTGGTGGTGGCTGGCGCCGCCGACGCCCCCGGCGGAGATCGTTCCGCCGACGGTGAGTTCGAGGAAGTCGGGCAACACCGGTGGCACCAGTCCGGCGGGCAGTGTGGCGTCGAGGACGGCGCCCCATCGAGCGCCCGCGCCGACCGAGATCCGATCCGATCCGGGTACGCCGACGTCGGCCAACGCGGTCAGGTCCACCACGACGCCCCGGCCGGTCTGCGCCTGCCCGTCGACGGCGTGCCCGGCGCCCCGGGGTACGACCGGGATCCCCAGTCGCGCCCCGAACCTGACCGCCGTCGCGATGTCGGCAGGCGTACGCGGCCGCAGCACGGCCGACGGCACTCGGCGTACGCGATTGCCGAAGTCCCCGGCGACCGAGGCGACGTCGACCGCCCCGGTCCGCAGGGCGTCACCGAGCTGGGCCACCTCGGCCGGCGGCACCGCCTCGGACAGCCTCGATCCCGGCGCCGCCGTGTGGGAGGCGCCGGGATCCAGGCCGGTCATGTGTCGAACCCGTACGCGCCCAGCAGCCGGGCGTCCTCGAACTTCGGCGGGGTCGCCGCCCGGTCACCGAACGCGCGCTGGAACTCCCGGAAGGCGGCCGACTCGGCCAGCGGGTTGGCCTCGTCCGTGACGGTTCCCACGTGGACGAAGGTCACGCCGTCGGCGAGCCGGAACGAGGCGTACCGCAGCCCGTCGGGGCTCGCCCCGGCCAGTTCCGCGAACACGTCCTCGATGAGGCGCTGGTTCTCGTCCGCGGTCTCGGGACGCATCTGGTAGCTGACGACGAACGACTTGCCCACTGTGGACTCCTTACCGGTCGAACGATGACGGACGCGCTCAGCCGGCCTTGGCCGGCTCGGTGACTCAGCCGGCCTCGGTGGCGAGCTGAGCGGGCTGGGCTGGACCTTGGCCCTGCTCCTGACCCTGCGGCGCGGTGGCGATGCCCTTCTCCATGACGAGCGCCACGAGCAGACCACACACGACGAGCAGGATCGCGCCGATGCGGAACGACAGCGCGAACCCGTCGGCCATGGCCGACGCCGCGCTGCTGCCCGCCGCGGTCTGGTCGGCGGCGTACCGGACGGCGAGCGTGACCAGCGTGGCCAGGCCGAGCGCGCTGCCGACCTGCTGCATGGTGGTCTGCACGCCGGACGCGAGCCCGGAGTCCTGACCGGTGACGTTGTGCAGTGCGGCGTTGGTCATCGCGGGCATGGTCGCGCCGGAGAACACGCCGAACAGCAGCAGGCCCGGCAGGATGCCGCCCCAGTACGCCGTGTCCGGGCCGAGCATGCTCGCGAGGAACAGGCCGACCCCCGAGACCAGGAAGCCGACGGTGCCGACCGCCTTGACCCCGACCTTGGGCGTCAGCCCGGTCGAGATGCCGATGCCCATGCCGATGCCGATGCCCAGCGGCAGGTAGGACAGCCCGCTCTGCATCGGCGAGAAGTGCAGCACCTGCTGCTCGAACAGGGTCAGCATGAACGTGTACGGGATGAACGCCGCCATGAACAGCAGGGCCACCACGTTGGCGACGGTCCGGGTGCGGTTGGCGAAGAACTGCAGCGGGATCAGCGGAGCCTTCGAGCGGCTCTCGACGATCGCCGTCACGACGAGCAGCAGAACGCCCGCGATGAGCGGGATCGCCACCTGCGCGTCGCTCCACGACCGCTGGGCCGCCTGCAGCAGACCGTAGACGATGGCGATCAGGCCGGCCGTCGCGGTGACCGCGCCGGTGAAGTCCACGTGCTGGCCCTTCTCGCGGACCATCCGGCTCTCCGACACCAGCCGGGGCAGGATCGCGAGGACGACGATCGCGATCGGGACGTTGATGTAGAAGATCCAGCGCCACTCCACCCAGGTGGTGAGCACGCCGGAGATGATGTAGCCGAGGATGCCGCCGATGCCGGTCAGCCCGCCCCAGATGCCCAGCGCCTTGGTGCGCTCGACCGGATCGGTGAACAGCAGGGCGATCAGGCCGAGCGCGGCGGGTGCGGCGAGCGCCTCGCCGAGACCCTGGCCGAACCGGCCGGCGACCAGTACGCCGGGCGCCATCGCGGTGCCGCAGACCGCCGAGGCCGTCGCGAACAGGACGACTCCGATGACGAGCAGGCGACGGCGGCCGAACAGGTCGGCCAGCCGCCCGCCGAGCATGAGGAAGCCGCCGGCCATCAGCACGTACGCGCTGACCACCCAGGCCAAGCCGGACTGGGTGAAGCCGAGCCGGTCCTCGATCTTCGGCAGGGCGACATTGACGATCGTGATGTCCAACACCAGCATGAACTGGAGCAGACCGAGCAGGCCGAGGGCCTTCCAGCGCCGCGGATCGGCCGGCTGAGCTGCGTCGTGCACCGAGCTAGCGCTCGAACTTGCCGTGGTCACGTCTACTCCTCGATGTGAGCTGCCTGAACGGAACCTTCATCTGGGTAGTCGGAACCACGGCCCGGATTTCGACATGTGCCCCGGAGGGCTTGCCCGAGCCGCCGGGAGTGCGGTCCGTCGCGGCGCACTCCCGGCAGGCCTGCTACGAGCGTGGACTGTTCTGGTACGCCGCCAGCCGCCACTCGGCTTCGTCGCGTACGGCGATCCAGCTGCCCCGGATGGCGAGGTCGCCCTTGACCTCGATGTCGCCGGGGCCGACGATGCCGCCTTCGGTCAGCAGCAGCGCCACGTCGCCGCACAGGAACTTCAACTGCAGCGGCTGCCCGGTGACCTGGCTCCCGCGCAGCGGCCCGTCGAACGCCGCCGTCATGTACGCCCGGATCTCCTCCCGGCCCGAGCAGTAGACGCCGGGCAGGATCATGGTGCCGTCCGGGACGAACAGGTCGGCGAAGGCGTCGGCGTCGTGCCGGCACCAGGCGGCGATGGTGCGCTGGGCCAGCCCGGCGACGGCGGCGCGGTCGGTGTTGGCCATCATCGGCCTCCCTGTCCGGTTCAGCCCCGCAGGGTTTCGAGGATGTGGTCGGACAGCGCCGCAACGGTCGGCTTGGCCCACAGGATCGTCGGCGGCAGGTCCAGCCCGTAGCGGCGCTGAAGGCGTACGCGCAAGGCGACGGTCATGACGGAGTCCACGCCGAGTTCGACGAGGGGTCGTTTGATCTCGACATCCGCCGGATCCAGGTTCAGCTCGGCCGCCACCTGCTCGCGTACGTCGAGGAGGATCTTCTGCTGGGCCTCCTCCGCGCTGAGGGCGGTGAAGTCGAGGCTGAAGCCCTGACCGGACGCCGTGCCAGTGCTCTCCTCGCTGACCACCAGGTCCCGGAACATCGGCGGGCGGGAGTTGGCCGGGGTCGGCAGCACCCGCAGGATCGCCTGGTAACTGGCGGCGAAGCGGTCGCCGAACGACCACGCCTGGAACGCCTCGGCGGCGGTGACCGCCGCGAGTCCGCGCGAGTTGCCCTCCAGCATCGTGGTGCCGATGTCGGCGGACAAGCCGATGCCCTCCCACGCGGTCCAGCCGAGGCTGCGCGTCTCGGTGTGCCCGGTGGAGTTCCGATATGCCGCGAGCGTGTCCATGAACGAGTTCGCGGCCGCGTAGCTCGTCTGGCCGGTGAGCCGGGCGAACTGGCCACAGGAGGAGAACAGCACGAAGAAGTCGAGGCTGCCCGGCGGGAAGAGGTGGTGCAGGATCATCGCACCCTTGGCCTTCGGCGCGAGCACCTCCCGCAGTCCGGCGACGTCCACCTTGTCCACGAGGGCGTCGTTGACGACTCCGGCGGCGTGGACGATGCCCCGGATCGGCGGCAGGCCCAGCTTTCCAGGGGTCAGCGTCTCGGCGACCGCGTCGGCGTCGGTGATGTCGAGAGCGGCGACGGCCACCGTCACCCCGAGGGCCTCCAGCGCGAGGACTCCGTCGATCTGGCGGCGGACCACCGGATCGGTCGCGGTCCCCCACGCCGTACGCGGCGGCAGCCCACGCCGGCTGGTCAGCAGCAGCCGCCGGGCGCCCTGGTCGACCAGCCAGCGGGCGACTTCCAGGCCCAGCGCTCCGAGGCCGCCGGTGATGAGCACCGTGCCGGACGGCGAGCACTGCAACGGCGTGCCGTCGGCGCTGCGCTCGATGCGGGTCAGGCGCGGCGCCTGCACGACTCCGTCGCGGGTCAGCGAGACGATGTCCTCCTTGCCCGCCGACTCCCGGAGCAATCCGAGCAGTCCGGCGATGGCACGCGGGTCGAGGTCGTCGACGTCGGCCGTGCCACCCCACAGCTCGGGGTGCTCACCGGCGATGATCCGCGAGACGCCCCAGACCGAGCCGTGCGCGACGGCCCGCTCGCGCGACGCCGAGCGCACGCCTCGAGTCACGGCCCAGACGCGTTGCGGCGCAATACTTCCGGCCGAATCGTCACGGACGGCGACGAGACGCTGGACGGTGCGGACAAGGGTCCAGGCGGACCGCTCGGCGGCCTGCTCCAGCGGTTCGCCCGGCCGGGCCACCGGCGGGATCGCGACGACCGCCCCGCGCCGGGTCAGCAGGTCGGCGGTGAGCGCCTCAGGGTCGGAGCCGAGCTGCACGCACGGTACGCCGGACGCCTCGAACTGCTGCGCCAGCACCGCCGCCACCTGGGCGTCGCCGAGGAGGACGACCTGCTGCAGCTCGGCGCTCTGCAACTCCGCCGATTCGCTGCGCTCGCCGCCGGGCAGCGTACGCCAGTCGATCTCGTGCACGAGTTCGCGCGGCAGGACGGCGCTGCCCAGGTGCTCGACCGCGGCGAACCGCAGCCCGACGCAGGTGGCGATGATCTCGCCGTCGAGCCCGGAGACCCAGACGTCCACGGTGTCGTGGGGCGAACGCGGGGAACGCTTGCTGTGCACGACGATCTGGGCCGGCGGCTCCCCGCTGAACGCGACGCGTTCGATGGACTTGGACATCCACAGGGTGGTGGCGTCGCCGGGGGCGACCACGACCGCGCTGATCGTCAACGCGCCGTCGATCAGGTGCGCCCAGCTCGTCGCCCTGGTCGCCGGGGGCGGCACGATGTCGAGGATGGCGAGCTGCTCCTCGTCGTCGCGCTTGAATTCGACGAGGTCCCAGGGGAAGGCGTACCCGCCGACGCCCATGCGCTCGAACATCTCGGCGACCCGCGACGGAGAGCCCTCGCCGAGGCGAGCACGCAGCCCGTCGACGTCGATGCGACCCGACGGCAGCGGTACGCCGACGTCGATGGTGGCGGTGGTGTGGGTGAGCCACTCGTCGTCGGAGTCGGACATCTCGGCGGCCACCCGCGTGGACAGCGCCAGGTTCCGGCCTTCGCGGACGATCTGCACGACGCGCGGTGGTTCGACGGCCAGCGGCGTACGCAGCACGATGTCGCTCAGCGAGGCGCTGCTGCTGTCCCCGGCGGCTTCGGCGAACGTGTTGAGGATGGACGCGGCCGGCGTCACCTCGACTCCCACCAGGCCATGGAAGAGCGGGTAAGGGCGGCTGGCCACGTCGAGGTAGGTCTGCCAGACCTGCCGGGTGGGCGAGCCGCTGACGGTCATCCGCCCGCCGAGCAGACTGTGGCGGGCCGGGTCGTGGCCGCCGCCGAGGGCGCTGGCCGGCGTCTCCGGGAAGATCCAGTAAGGACGGTGCTGCCACACCGCGCCCGGCATCGGCAGCAGCTCGCCGGCCGGATACTGCCGGGACCAGTCGACGTCGGCGCCGGCGCAGTAGATCTTCGCGAGGTTGGTCAGCAGGGTGTCGAGTTCGTCGGCGTTGCGGGTGAGCGTGCCCACCACGGTGACGTCGTCGGAGTCGAGATGGCGGGCCGTCTCGCCGATCGAGTGGGCCACCACCCGATGCGAGGAGACCTCGACGAACAGCCGGTGGCCGTCGGCGATGGCCGCCTCGACGGCTTCGGCGAACCGGACCGGGTTGCGCAGGTTCGTCGCCCAGTAGTCGCTGTCGCGGGCCGCGGTCGACCGCGGATCGACCAGCGCCGTCGAGTAGAGCGGCAGCGTGGCCGGGCGCGGCGTCAGGTCGGCCGCCGCCGCGGCGACGTCGGACACCACGTGATCGACGTGGCGGCTGTGGAAGGCGATCTCGGTGTCGACCATCCACATGGCGACGCCGTCCTCGCGCCACTTGGCGACCAGTTCCTCGATCGCGGCCTTGTCCCCGGAGATCACCGTCGACGACGGGCTCGCCGAGATGGCGGCCTCGACGTCGGCCCGACCGGCGAGCCGCAGACTCGTCTCGGCGAACGGAAGCCCGGCCATGGCCATGCGACCCATGCCCTCCAACCGCTGCAGGGCGGCGGCGCGGCGGCAGGCGAATCGGGCCGCGTCGAGCAGGTCCAGCGACCCGGCCACGACGGCGGCCGCGATCTCGCCGACCGAGTGCCCGATGACGGCGGCCGGCTCGAGGCCCTTCTCCCGCCACACTTCGGCCAGGGCCACCTGCATCGCGAAGGTCAGTGCCTGGACGTGGGCGGCCGTCCACGGGCCACCGGCCTCGATCGCCTCGCGCGGCGTCCAGCCGAGTTCGGCGCCGAACACTCCGGCCAGCCGGTCGATCATCGCGGCGAACGCCGGTTCCTGGGTCAACAGCTGCCGGCCCATGCCCGACCACTGGGCGCCGTGGCCCGAGAAGACCCACACCACGCCGGTGTCACCGGAGACGACCCGGCCCTTGGCGGTGCCCGGCAGGGATACGCCGTCCGCCACGGCCCGCATCCGCTCGCCGAGTTCCGTGGCGGACCGGGCCACCACGGCGGCCCGCTGCGGCAGGTGCGACCGCCGCTGGGTGAGGGTATGCCCAGCGGACGCCACCGCGGTCTGCGGGTGCTCGCCGACCCAGGTCGCCACCGCGTCGGCCAGGGCGAGCGTGCCCGCCTCGGACATCGCCGAGACCGGGAAGACGCCGGGCCGGCCGGTGTCGGCCGCGACCTCCGTGACGATCGGCGCCGGGCCCTCCTCGAGGATCAGGTGCGCGATGGTGCCGCCGACGCCGTAGCTGGAGACGCCGGCTCGACGCGTACGCCCTTCGGCGGCCGGCCAGGTGGTCCCCGGTTCGACCAGCCGCAGCCGGGCGCCCGCCCAGTCGACGGCCGGATTCGGTTCGCTGTGCAGACTCGGCGGCAGCTGTTCGTGCCGCAACGCCAGCACCGTCTTGATGACGCCGGCGATGCCGGACCCGCCCTCGACGTGGCCGATGTTGGGCTTGACCGAGCCGATCAGGCAGGCGTCGCCCGGCGTACGCACCGCGCCGAAGACCTGCGCGAGCGCCTCGATCTCCTTGCCGTCGCCGGTCGGCGTACCGGTGCCGTGCGCCTCGACGTAGTCCACAGTGGCCGGATCGATCCCGGCCCGGTCATACACCGTACGCAGCATGTGCGCCTGGGCGTCGGCGTTCGGCGCCATCATCCCGTCGGACCGGCCGTCCTGGAACACCCCGGTGCCCCGGATCACCGCCTGGATCGGGTCCTGGTCGCGTACCGCGTCGGAGAGACGCTTGAGCACGACGACGCCGGCGCCCTCGCCGCGGCCGTAACCGTTCGCCTCGGCGTCGAACGCCTTGCTGCGCCCGTCGGGCGCGAGCGCGCCGGTGGCCTCGAGCGCGACGTTGAGGGCGGGCGTGGCCATCAGGTTGAGCCCGCCGACGATCGCGACCGGCGTCTCGCCGTCGCGCAGACTCTGCACCGCCAGGTGCAGGGCGGTCAGCGACCCCGCGCAGGCGGTGTCGACCGCGAGGCTGGGGCCGTGCAGGTCGAGGAAGTAGGAGACGCGGTTGGCGATGCCGTAGTAGGTCGTGCCGTTGACGGCGTAGGCGCCGGTCGTGGGCATGTCCTCCAGCAGCCGTCGGCCGTAGTCGTTGGAGTTCGCGGCGATGAACACGCCCGCGTCGGTGCCCCGCAACGACATGGGGGCGATGCCGGCGTCGACCAGCGCCTCCCACGACATCTCCAGCATGAACCGCTGCTGAGGGTCGAGATAGTCGGCCTCACGCGGCGAGATGCCGAAGAAGTCGGCGTCGAATCCCTCGATGTCGTCGAGGAACGAGCCGAGCAGGGTGGTCTCGCGCATGATGGCGGTCGCCTGCGGGCTGGTGGCCGCATAGGGCTTCCACCGCTTCTCCGGCATCTCCCGGACCGAGCTCCGGCCCGCGGCGAGAAACTCCCAGAACTTCTCGGGAGAGTTCAAGTCCGGGGCGAACCGGCAACTCATTCCGACAATGGCGATGGCCTCGTTGGATGCCGCATTCTCGTTCAAGTCCTCGCTCCTTCTCAGATCCGCTGAGTTCTCGGCGCGCGGGCATGGACGGCACGACCGCACTCCAGCAGGTTGGCGCGTTCCCGCCGGTGCGGGCATCTCTCAACGTGTCGTATCCGTCCGGGGCGGCTCCGTGGGAGCGCCGCCGAATGGATAGCGGCGAGGATGACTGCCGTACGCCGAAACGAACATTCCCAGCGAGTTCCGAGCACGATTCGGCACACCGCACCCTGGAAGATGCCGGGCGCATTCGAATACGTCGACAATCCCCTCGTGGCCGTGCTTCGCCACGCCTTTGTCTTTCCGCCGGCGACCTCGGGCGCCCGCCGGGCTCTCGCGGTCACCGAGACGTCAGGAGCGCTCCATGCCCGACCCAACGGTCACCCCCACCAGTCACGCGATCGTGCCCTGGCCCGCCGAGGCCGCCGCTCGATATGTCGCGAAGGGGTACTGGGAGGGCCGTTCGCTCGGCTCTCACCTCGCCGACACCGCTCGGCGTACGCCGGACGCGGTCTGCCTCGTCGACGGCTCGGTCCGGCTGACCTTCCGCGAGCTGCTGTCGCGCGCCGACGGCGCCGCCGAGCGGCTGCAGGCGCTCGGCGTACGCCCCGACGACCGGATCCTGATCCAGTTGCCGAACTGCTGGGAGTTCGTGGTCTTCACGGTGGCCTGTTTCCGGCTCGGCGCACTGCCGGTGTGGGCGCTGACCGAGCATCGGGAGCACGAGATCTCCGGGCTCCTCGCGCACACCGAAGCTCGTGCGGTCGTCGTGCCGGACACGCACCGGGGATTCGACCATCAGGCGCTGGCGGCCAAGGCCGTCGCCGCCGCCCGGACGGCGCAGCACGTCATCGTCGCCGGCGACGACGTCTGGCCAGGGCACCTGAGTCTGCGGGAGCTGATCGCCGAGGCCGACGACCCCGGCGTCGGGGAGCGGTTCGACGCGGCCCCACCCGGCGGCGACGCCGTGGTCACCCTGTTGCTGTCCGGCGGGACGACGGGTCTGCCGAAGCTGATCCCTCGGACCAACGACGACTTGTGCTACCTCATGAAGCGGGCGGCCGAGATCTGCCGCTTCGGGCCGGACACCGTCTACCTGGCGGTGCTGCCGGTGGGCCACGGATTCGTCAACACCGGGCCGGGCATCCTGGGCGCGCTGCTGAGCGGCGGCCGGGTCGTGATCGGCCGCTCGCCGTCGCCGGAGACGGCGTTCCCGCTGATCGAACGGGAACGGGTCACCGCCACCTCGGTCGTGCCGACGATCGTGCACCGGTGGCTGGAGCACCGGGCGGCCCACCCCGGCGACGATCTCGGCTCACTGCGGTTCATGCAGGTCGGCGCGGCCCGGCTCGCACCCGAGGTGGCCCGCCGGATCAAGCCGGAGCTGGGGTGCGAGCTGCAGCAGGTCTTCGGCATGGGCGAAGGGCTGCTCTGCCTGACCCGGCTCGACGACCCGGCCGAAGTCGTCCTCGGTACGCAGGGACGGCCGGTCAGCCCGGACGACGAACTGCTCATCGTGGACGAGGACGGCGTACCGGTGGCCGACGGTGAACCAGGGATTCTGCTGACCCGTGGCCCCTACACGATCCGCAACTACTACCGGCTGCCGGAGGTGAACGCGCGCTCCTTCCGCGACGGCTGGTACGTCACGGGCGACGTCGTCCAGCTCCGGCCGGACGGGAACCTCCTCGTCGTCGGCCGGGAGAAGGACTTCATCAACCGGGGCGGCGAGAAGATCAGCGCCGAAGAGGTGGAGTCCTTCGCGCGTGAAGTCCCAGCCGTACGCGAAGCCGCCGCGGTGGCCCTGCCCGATCCGGAGTACGGCGAGGTCGTCTGTCTCTACGTCGTCCCCGTCGCCGGGCAGCCCGTCCAGCTGGCCGAGATCCACGCGGTGATGCTGGACGCGGGCGCGGCCAAGTTCAAGCTGCCCCAGCGGTTGATCGTGGTGGACGCCTTGCCGCTGACCGGAGTGGGCAAAGTGGACAAGAAGGCCCTGCGGGCCGACGTCGCCCGCCGCCTCACCGGATAGCCCGCGACCACGGGCCCGCCCGCCTGCGAGGCGACCACGGGCCCGCCCGTCCACGTCTTCCAGGGATAACGCGGCTTACGGCGCCCGCACAACCACGTTATCCCGGGAAAACGCGCGCCCGGCCCGGGAAACGGGCGCGGCCCGGGAAACGCGGGGTCCGCGTGAGCGGGTCAGCGAACGCCGAGCTCCACAATCGACATGAACGAGCCGCGTTCCACCGGCCATACTCGCCGCACGGCCAGTCCGGCCCGGCCGGCGAGCGCGCCGATCGCGGTGACGCCTCGTTCCGCGCCGCCGTAGTAGGTGAGCATCCGCAGGTCCATCGCCGTGTCCGGGGTTTCGCCGTCGGCGCCCACCGCCTCGATGACGAGCACGACACCGGGCGCGGCAGCCGAAAGCGTGGCGGCCTCGGCACACCGGCGGAGAACGGCGGCGGCCGAATCGTCGTCCCAGTCGTGGATGATCGCCGAGAGGATGTAACCGCCCGCTCCCGGTGGCAACGGATCGAAGAAGCTGCCGGGGCGTACCTCGGCGCGGTCGGCGAGGCCGTGATCGTGCAGTGTCTTGCGCGCGCGCTCGGCGGGGCCGGGCAGGTCGACGAGGGTGCCGCGCAGCCCGCCGTGGCGGGTCAGCAGCGTGCTCAGGAGTTTGCCGTTGCCGCCGCCGACGTCGACCACATGCCCCAGGTCCGCCCACGGGTACGCCTCGGCGACGCCGTCGTCGTCGAGGTCGATGTGGTGGTCCATGAGCTCGTCGAAGGTGCCCGACAGGGCCGGGTCGGCGGCCAGGTCGTCCCAGAAGGGCGTGCCGTAGCGGACCGGGTACGCCGGTTCGCCGGTCCGGATCGAGTACGCGAGGTCGACGAAGCTCAGGTCGCCGCGGCCGACCGCACCGGTGATGTCCAGCCATTTGCGTCGCCCGGCCGGGTGGTCGTCGCGCAGCTGGTCGCCGAGTTCGGTAGTGGCGTACGCCCCGCTTCCGTCCCGGGTGAACAGTCCGATGGTGACGAGGTGGCGTAGCAGCCGGTCGAGGGCGCCGGAGTGGACTCCGCACGCCGTGGCGATGGCCTCCGGCGTACGCCGCCCCGCCGCGACGTGGTCGGCGAGCCGCAACGTGGCGGCGACGCGGAGCGCCATCGGGGTGGCCAGATCCGCCATCGCGCGCAGGCCGCGGCGCGGCCGCGTGGGTTGATTCATCGACGTCTCCCTCGTTCGCCGCCAGCGTAGGCGGCTTGACGCGGGTGCTCTTCTTCGCGAATGCGCAAGGGTTCGCAAACCGGACCGGCGGCGGATGTCGAGATCGGCCGCCCGGCTCCGACTTATCTACGGGAGGACTTCACGCGAGTGGCCGGACCGGAGGGAGCGCGGTGAAGTACGTGATCATGATCTACGGCAATCCCGGGGACGGCCGGATCGGCGAGTTCGATCCGCTGCTGCGCGAGATCGCGGAGTCGGGTGAGCTGATCGACGCCCGCGCGCTGGCCGATCCGGTCACCGCGTCGACGATCCGGCTCCACGACGGCGTGCTCGCCGCGGTGGAGGGCCCGTTCCCGCAGGGGCTGGAGCATCTGGTCGCCTTCGTCGTGGTCGACTGCGAGTCGCGGGATCGGGCGGCGGAGATCGCGGGGTGGTTTCCCGACGCGTACACGGCCGGCGTGGAGGTGCGGCCGGTCATGGGTTCGTCCGGTCTGGAGATGTGAGCGGCGGCGGACTCGTCCGCCGAATAGAGCACGGATCGCGCCCGCGGGCAACCGCGAGAAGGCGCTTTTGCGGCGCGCCCGGCGGTCGGTGGATCCCGGTCGCAACACATTCGCAATATGCATCTTGCGCGGATCACTCAGCGTGGCGAATGGAGCGCTCCCGACCAGCCACAATGGTCTATTCAGCGGAGCCTGTCCCCATTCGCCGATGCGATGCGTGACGAAAACGGATAACTGCGATACCCGCTATCCCCTCTCCAAAATGTTGCTCACTTTCCAGAGCGGAGCAAACGACCAGGCATGAGTGAGCAGTTCAGAGCAGTACCGCACCGATTCATCCCATGATACGGGACATCCGTACCACTGTGTAGCACTGACTCGTTGCTTAAGCGCGCCCGCGCTCCGTAACATCTGGTTCCATCACTGGACCGATGGCGGAGCGGCGATCGGGATCCGAAAGCTACTCGCAGGTTAACTGCGGTCACCTTTGCGCACTACCGGGGGGACACACGGAACAGAGGTGGGAATAAGACCTCGGAAGAGCCTTCAATGGCGTTGTCCAGCCGTGGTGGGAGCGGCTGGGAAATCGCCGGTGAATTGGTTCTGGACGCTCCGTTTCCGGTACACGGGTACCGCACGTCGGGATGCCTAAAAGGCCAAGGAGGCGTCATGGATAATGCGGCGGAAAGAGCCGTCGAACGGGTGATCGCGGTGATGCGCGACAATTTGGACGAACAGCTGACCATCGACGACATGGCCAAGGTCGCCATGTTCAGCAAGTTCCACTTCTCCCGCATCTTCCAGCGGGTGACCGGGCTGTCGCCCGGCCGGTTCCTGTCGGCGCTGCGTCTGCAGCGGGCCAAGCAGTTGCTGGTGTCCACCTCGTACAACATCGCGGACATCAGCCTGCGCGTCGGCTACACCAGCGTCGGCACCTTCAGCACCCGCTTCACCCGCAGCGTCGGCCTGTCCCCCACCACTTATCGCCGGCAACAGGGCGTCACGCCGTACATCGAGACGACCTGTCCCAACCACGCCGTCGGAGTCGCGACCGGATCCCTGCGTGGCGTCATCCGTTCGGCGACCCCGGAGCGCGACGAGCTGATCTTCGCGGGGTTGTTCCGCGACCGCATCCCCGAAGGCCGGCCGGTCAGCTGCACGGTGCTGGCGGGCGCCGGGCCGTTCCTGCTGGAGAAGGTGCCACCGGGCATGTGGTACCTGCTGGTGCACTCTGTGCCGGCCGGAACCGAGACGGCCCGGCCGGGCACCCCCGGCGCTGACCAGCTCGCCGCCGCCACGCTCGGCCCCGTCGCCGTACGCCAGGAGGCGTCCATCGAAGGCGTCGAGGTCCAGCTGCGCTCGATGGGGTCGATGGACCCACCAGTACTCATGGCGCTGCTCGACGTACGCACCGCCGCCCTCGAACGGATCGGGCAGCAGCGGATGCGCCGTCCCGACCGGTCGATCCGGTGACCGTACGCTGAGGGCCGCCGGCCCGGCCCTCAGCGGCGTAGCGTCTGGCAAGCAGCTCGAGCGCCCGCGGCCCGGCAGGCGTCCGGATCAGTGCCCGCCGGGGGCGGGCACGAACCCGAGCTGCTGAAGCATCCCGAACTGGTCGACGACGCCCCAGTGCTCCTTGACCTGACCGCCGTCCACCCGGACGATGTGCATCTCCTCCCAGGTGGCGGCCTTGTTCGCCGGCGGCATGCCGAAGAACTCGCCGGTCATCGTGCCCGACAGCCGCACGTGCCCGATGTGCTTGTCGTCGGAGTCGAACTTGTGCACCACGTCGAGGTTCAGGTCGGGGAACGCCTGGTGCAGTTGCGAGCAGAACAGGCGGAACCCGTCCCGGCCGGTGGGCATGCCGGGCGGCTGCGGCAGGTGCTCCACGAAGTCGCTGGCGAACAACTCGTCGATCAGGTCCAGCTTGCCGCCGCCGATGACGTCCGTCGCGACCGTGAGCCAGATGTCTTCGTTCGGCATGGTGATCCTCCTCCGGGGTTGGAAAACGACAACACCGGCGGGACGCACCCAGCGTCCTCACTCCGGCACCCTGGTCAACGGGTCAGCCGGAGGGGAGGCAACGGACAGATCCGCTCCAATCAGGACGGCATGTGCACATAGGTCAGGAACGGCAGCAGCAGCCAGGGCCGCCGGCCCCAGACCTGGATCTTCCCGGTGAGCGCGGCGCGTACCTTGGTGACCCGGCCGAACATGATCTGGTTGAGGGTCGCCGGATCGAAGCGCACGTGGACGTCGACGTCCCAGCCCGGATCCTCGATCGAGACCACGCCGTCGGTGACCACCATCGTGACCGGCTGCGAGTACTTCGACCGGAACTGCACGGCGACCCGGCCGCTGGGCGGGGCGATGCCGTTTTCCAGCAGGATCCCGTATCCCGTGCGGACGATGCCGATCATGAAGAGGTCGAAGAACAGCACCGCCTCCGCCGGCGGCACCGCCCACGGCGTACCGGTGGCGAGCGCGACGTCACGGCCGTGGATGTGGAACTCGTTCATCATGTGCGCGTGCACGGCGGCGATCGAGAGCCGGCTGCCGCCCAGCCACGCCACAGTGTCGGTCGGCGTGGCGTCGGCGGTCACCCGCAACAGCTCGTCCATCTCCGCTCGGATCTGCTTGAGCAGCACCGGGACATCGCGCGTCGCGAAGTCGCCCATCAGCGCGTCGTTGAGCCCGGCGACCGTGTCGACCGTGGTCGCGGCGATCAGCTCGGCCCGGTTCGGCTGCCGCCGCGCGACGTCGACCGCCATCCGCGACAGCGTCATCAGGTGCGCCACCGTGTCGGCGACCGACCAGTCTTTTGTGGCCATGGCCTGCGGCGGCACGGTGGCCGCGAGATCGAGGAAGCGTTGCCCCGCGGCGTCATAGGCGGCCCGGACCGCGCTCCATTGGCCGGGCGACACGATCGCACTCATGTATCGAATGTAGACAGACGGCGATGTCGCGCGGCGTCTTCAAAAGTGCGGAGTTGTCGCGTGTCCGCCGGCCACGACCGCGGTCAGCACCAGTCCACCCGCTACCATCCACCGCCCGCGTGGCCGCCCGTCCGCCCAGATCGCCCGGCTCGCCTCCCGCTCGGGCGCGGACACCGCCAGCTCCGCCGTGAACGCGCCGTCCGCGGTGAACCGCAGACTCGCCTGCCCGAAGTCCAGGAAGGTGCCGACGGCGGGGAACCACGCCTTGTAGACGCTCTCCTTCGCGCTGAACAACAACCGGTCCACGCACACGCCCGCGTACCGCGCGAGGTCCGCGCGTTCCGCTGAGGAGGACACCGCGTCCAGCACACCGGGGGCGAGCGGTTCGTTCGGCTCGGCGTCGATGCCGACAGCTGATACGCGGACAGCCCGAGCGACGACGGCGGCTCGATATCCGGCGCAGTGCGTCAGACTCCCCACGACGCCGTCCGGCCACAGCGGTTCGCCGCGGGGACCGGTGCCGATCGCGACCGGCGGGCAGCCGAGCCGGGCCAGCGCCTGCCGCGCACACCGCCGAGTCGTGACGAACTCCTGCCGCCTTCTCGGCACCGCTCGGGCCACGAGAGCGGCCTCGTCGGGATGCGGCTGGGCGACGGTGTCGACGACGGCTTCCACGGCGACGACGTCCGGCGGCAGAATCCGCTCGATCACGGCGTACGCGCGGGATGCGGCGCGAGCACGTCCCGGAGCAACCCGTGCGGGAGCCCCCGGACCTGCCACTCACGCGGATAGCCGAGCGACACCTCCTCGAAGGGCACGCCGTCGAACAGATCCCGGCGGGGAATGTGCAGATGGCCGTAGACGACGGCGCGTACGGGGAACCGCCGATGCCAGTCCGCCGTCCGCACGGTGCCGCACCATTGGGCGAACACCGGGTACCGCAGGACGTCGGTGGGCTGCCGCACCAGCGGGAAGTGGTTGACCAGGATCATCGGGGTGTCGTCGAGGGCGGCCAGCCGGCCTTCGGTCAGCCGGACCCGCTCGGCGCACCAGGCGGCGCGCCCGGCGTACGGCTCGGGATCGAGGAAGAACTCGTCGGAGCAGACCACCCCACTGGCGTACGCCGCGGCCAGTGCCTGCGCGGCGGTCGTGCCCTCCGGCCGGAACGTGTAGTCGTACAGCAGGAACAGCGGAACGATCCGGACCGGCCCGTCCTCGCCCTCGAAGATCGGGTACTCGTCCTCCGGCGTCACGACGCCCAGCGTCCGGCAGAGGTCGACGAGGAAGCGGTACCGCTGCTCGCCCCGCAGTTGCACGGGATCGTTCCTGCGGCACCACAACTCGTGGTTGCCCGGCACCCAGACGACCTTGGCGAACCGGCCGGCCAGCATCCCGAGCACCGCTTCGAGATCACTGGGCCGCTCGGCGACGTCTCCGGCGACCAGCAGCCAGTCCTCGTCGGACGACGGCCGCAGCTGCCGCACCAGTGCCCAGTTCTCGGCGTACCCGACGTGCAGATCGCTCACCGCGAGCAGCCTCGCCCGCGGGCCGGCGGTCGCCCACCGGCCCACGGCAGGGGTGGTCACCCGCGGACCGCGACGGGCACGCGGGGTGCGTCGCGCAGCGCGAATGCGAGGGTGAACAGGAAGAGCGCGAAGAACGTGTGCAAGGCGTTGTCGGCGACGTTGACGTCCATCAGGCCGAACACGTGATCGCCGGAGATCCAGCCGATGATCGCGGCGAGCCCGAAGATCGTGCCCGTCGTGACCAGTACGCCCCGCGTACTGCGGGCGAGCAGACCGAACAGGATCAGCGCGGCGGCCATGGCGTAGTGCAGCACCTCCAGGCCCGGGCCGACCTGGAAGATGCCGAACAGCAGCTTGGTGCCGTCGCGGACGACGGAGGTGCCCGGAATGAAGTTCAGCGTCGTCACGATGGCCATGACGACGCCGAACAGCAGCGTCTGCTTCCTTTGCATGAGAGGTCAGCCTTTCGTCGGCGCCGATGAAGTCCCCAACAATTGTCGATGAATCGGGACCTTCGCGGCCGCCGCCGACGAGGCACGTTGGGAGTTGAAACAGCAGCTAGGAGACCTTTCCTCACAGTTCGCCGGGTGGCGTCGAGGGACACCCGGCCCGCCCCGTTGGACCACGGAGTCGTCAGCGTCGGTCGGCCGCCCGGTGCACGGGGAGAAACCGAACCGCCGAACCGGATCGCGCGCCCAGCGAGCGTGGCAGGATTCCGGGATGACGTTGCGGATCGCCACGACTCAACCCGCCGGCAGCGCCGACCCGCGCGCGAACGGTCGCCTGGCCCGCGAGCTGATGCGCGCCGCCGCCGCGGAGGGGGTCCGGCTGATCCACTTCCCCGAGGGTTTCCTGTCCGGGTACGCCAAGGAGCAGATCGCCGACTGGGACGACGTCGACTGGCCGATGGCTCAGGAGGAGGTCGGCGAGGTCGCAGCGCTGGCGGCGGAGCTGCGAATGTGGGTGGTGCTGGGCTCGGCGCACCCGCTGACCGCCCCGCATCGGCCGCACAACAGCCTCTACGTGATCTCGGACGAGGGACGCGTCGTCGCCCGGTATGACAAGCGCTTCTGCTCGAACACCGAGATCACCCGGTTCTACAGTCCCGGGTTCGAGCCGGTGGTGTTCGACGTCGACGGCTACCGGTTCGGGTGCATGATCTGCGTGGAGATCAACTTTCCGCACCTGTTCTCGGAGTACGAGCGCCTCGGGGTGGACTGCCTGCTGCTGTCGGCCTGGCCGGTCGACTCGATCTTCCAGATCAAGGCGCAGGCGTACGCCGCGATCAACAATTACTGGCTGAGCCTGTCCGTTCCGGGGCAGAGCGCCGATCTGATGCGCTCGGCGATCTACGGTCCCGACGGCGGCCACCTCGTCTCGGTGGCGTCGGCGGACGTGCCCGCCGTCGTGACGCTGGATCGCGACGCTCCGGCGGTCGAGATGGCGATGAAGCGCGCTCGACCGTGGCGCGCCGAGGCCAACCGCGGCGAGATCTACCGCAGCCGGCGCGTCGACGATCCGCGCAGCGCCGACCAGACCTGCGTCTAGCCGGCTGCCGGTCCACACGCACAGCGTGAACGCCGCCGTTGCGTTCGCGGACAGCCGGGTCCTAGTATTACGTCGCACGATATAACGCCCGACGTAATGAGGTGACTTCGGTGACGGAGTTGAGCGGCCTCGGACGGTTCGCCGACCCGGCGGTCCTCATCCTGACCAGCCTGGCGGAAGGGCCGAAGCACGGCTACGCGCTGATCCAGGACGTCGCCGAGTTCGCCGGGATCACCTTGGGGCCGGGCACCCTCTACGGCGCATTGAGCCGGCTGGAGCACCGTGGACTGATCCAGGGGCTGCCCGCCGAGGATCGCCGACGGCCATACCGCATCACGACTGACGGCGCGGCCGCGCTGAAGGCGTACCTGGAGCATGCCCAGTCCGTGGCTCGCCGCGGGTTGCGGCGGTTGGAGGCATACGCGTGATCCGGCTGCTGCTGCGTTTGTATCCCCGCCGATGGCGCGACCGCTACGGCGCCGAACTCGGCGATCTGGTCACGCAGTTGGTGGCCGACGGACGGCCGCGCCATCGGATCGTGGCCGACCTCGTCCGGGGCGCCGCCGACGCGCACCTGCACTCTGGAGTCGCCATGCTGCGTTCGTATCGGTTCGCGGCCGGTATCGGCATGCTCTACGGTCTGGCCGTCGGCGCAATCCTCGCCGTCGTCTTCTACCTCAGCAACATCACCTTCGCCACGACGAAGGACACCGACGGGCTCAACGTGCTGGTCGGCTGGCTCGCCGTCCTGGGGGTCCTCGGCCTGGCCGGTTGGCAGGCGGGTCGCCGCCCAAGTGGCCGGTACGCGCCCCTCGTCGCGGGCGCGCTGGCCGGGCTGCTCGTCGGAGCGTCGATCGTCGCGACGTTCGCCGTGCTGGACACCGTCTACGTCGACATCATCGGCCGGCAGGAGCAGAAGATCGCCGCGCTGGCTGCGGCCGGTGGCGACGACATGCGGACATTCCTGCACCGCCAGGTCGTGCAGATGGCGTACGGGCTGATCCCCGCACTGACCGTCATCGGCGCGGGCCTGGGCGCGGTCGGCGGCCTCCTCGCCCGAAGCGCCATGCCCATCCGCCGATGAGCAGCAGCGGGATCGACCACCCGGCGATGGCGACCGCAGTGAGCCGCCGGTTCGGCGCCCTGCGGATCGTCGCCGCGCCACCGGACGGGTGGGCGCATCTCGTTCCCTGAAGCGCAGGGACGTACGGCACACGACGAGATCCCCATGTCACAGCCGCGCTCCCGGCGGCGTCGAATGGACGAAACGCCAGGAGACGGAGGGGCGCATGACGAAGTATGCCGGTTACGTGGCCGCCACGGCGGCGACTGTCTATATAGGTCTCAAAGCGCTCTGGATCGCGGGGTGGCCGGTCGGCGTGGCCGATTTCGGCTCGGTGACCAGCGCCCAGTGGCGTACCGACAATGTGGTGACCGGCGCGATCGGCGTCGTGGGGCTGCTCGCCGGGCTGGCCGCCGTCCGGCCTTGGGGGCGCCGCCTGCCGGCCTGGATGGTCGGGGTGCCCATGTGGGTCGGTGTCGGACTGCTCGCCCCGTTCGTGGTGGTGATCCCGCTGGCGGGCATCTTCTGGGCGGCGGGCTGGTGGGAACCGTCGGCGACGCAGTCCGCCTCGACCGATCCGACGCTGCGACCTTGGGTCTACGGCGTCGTCTACGGCAGCTTCATCGTGCTGGGCATCGCCCTTGCCGTCGCGTGGACGCGGGAGGCGTACCGCCGCTTCGGGCCGGTGCTCCGCGGACCGATCACCTCGCCGCGCGGGGCGACTTTCGGCGTGCAGGTGCCGCTGGCCTGGGGTGCGGCTTGCCTGGCGGCAGGCCTGGCCCTGGTGCGGCTGGCCTGGCTGCTGGACCTCGGTCCGGGCCTGCTGCCGGGCGGGCGTTCGGCGTTCCTGCGCCTGCAGGACGCCGTCAGCGCAGCGCAATTCCTGCTCGCCGCGGGCGGTGTGCTCGTGGCGGTGCATCGGCGGGGTGCGCGGCCGTTCGTGGTCCCGCTGGCGGCGGCGTGGCTCGGCGCCGGGGGCATGCTCGGCGCGAGTGTCCTCGACCTGCCCGGGATCATGGCCGGCGATCGGTGGGCACCGGCCGGTCAAAGCTTCAGCGGGTACGCGACGAGTGTGGTGGTCGCGCTGGTAGCCGGTGGGGTGATCAGTCTGGTGATGGCATTCCTGTTGGCCGAGCGGGCGGCGGTCGCGACGATCGGGTCCCGTGTCCACTGAGGTATGCTCCCGCGCGGCAGGCTGTAGCGCAGAGGTCGTCGCGCCACTTCGCGAAATTGGAGGACGCCGGTTCGAATCCGGCCGGTCTGCCACCTCAAGTCCGGAAAGGGTGGGCTCGGCCGTGATCGCGTCCCTGCGTGACGATCTGCCGCAGTGGCGCCGCATCCGGTCGCTCACGGTGTCGCCGGAGCTCATCTCGGCGGCGACGGCGGCCCGCGAGGCCGGCGACTGGCGGGCGGCCGCGGCGGCGGCCCGGATCGACGTCGACATCGACCTCGACGCCGTACGCCAGAAGTTCGGCGCGGAGGCGTCGGCCGCGTTGGAAGCCGATCTGAGTCATCTCGCGCCGGACCTGCTGTGGTGGCATCTGCCCCGGCACCGGGCCGGGATGACGACTGTGCTGGCCCGGCAGACGCTCGTTCTCCCGCCGGAGGAGAACGCGACCCAGGGACCGCACCTTCGGGTGTCGACGCCGCTGGCTCCGTTCGGCCCGCAGCGGCTGAAGTTGTCCGTGGGGTCCTTCGAGGATCTGGAGTTCGAGCGCTGGGTCGTGATGCCCCGCTACACCTGGGATGTGCGTCGCAGCGGTGAGCTGGCCGCCGCGTGGGGAGTCGGCGACCCGGCCACCCCGGAGATCTACCGGCTGCTCGCGGTGGGGGCGTACGCCGAAGCGTGGCAACACTGTGGGATCGCGATCGAGTCGGACGAGGGGTTACAGCCGCGTCCGACGCTGCCCACGTGTCCGATCGGCGTGGCCCGCGAGGTGCTGGACGTCGCCCGCGCGTTCGGCGTGGAGAAGGTCGGCGCGCTGCACTCGTCCCCGCTGATGTTCACCGTCGACGACGACACCATCACGGGCGCTGCGGCGGAGTTCTACGACCTCTACGAGGTGCCGAGCGTGGTCGTGCAGCCGGTCCCGGCCGATCTCGCCCTGCTCGACGCCGGCCTGCTGACACCGGAGGACCTTCACCCTCTGGTACGCGCAGCGCTGCCGAATCTCGCCACTCCTTCGAATGTGACGACCGCCCCTTCGAATGTGATGACCGCGTCTCGCGTCGGCGAGCCCGATCCGGTACGCGTCCGCTGCCGGGGCGGGTGGCACCTCGTCTCCGTCGAAAGTGGAGCGTTGCGGCTGCACGACCACTCCGACGAGGAGGTGCAGCGCGAATCGGTGCTGCGATCGCTCGGCGGCGCGTCGGCCGGGTGCTTCGCGGTACGCCAGACGTGGCTCACCGGCGCGGGTCGGCTGCCGAAGGCGCTGGCCCGGCAGGCCAGGGTGGTACGCGAACGCGCACTCGCCGGTGACACCGACTGGCTCGTCGGCGGGCTGCGTACGGGGGCGATCGATCCACTGATGCGCGACCCGGCCGGCTGGTCCCTGCTGCACCTGGCGATGCTGGTCGACCACGACCGACTGCTGCCGCTGCTCGACGCCGCCGGGCTGCCGGTCGACGCGCAGGACCGCACTGGGCGTACGCCGCTCTACCTGGCCATCATGGGCGGCGCACGCCGGGAGTTCATTCAGGCGCTGCTCGATCGCGGGGCGGACCCGTCGATCGAGACGGTTCACGGCGCGGATTCCTACACGGCGACGTGGCGGGGCAGCGGCTGGGTCCGCGACATGCTCCCCAAGCAGGGCCGCGGCTGATCTACACTTTCGCGCGAGGCGGGGCCGTAGCGCAGAAGTCGTCGCGCACCACTGCTCATGGTGAAGACGCCGGTGCGAATCCGGCCGGTCCCGTCTCCCACTGAGCGGGCCGCCCACGAAGCGAAGGGGTTCGTGCATGGAAGCCGAAGGCACACCGACGCCGGTGCGCTGCCCGGTCATCACCGACCCGACTCGGCAGCTGGCCGACCCCGGCGACTTCGTCGCGCTGCTCGACCGGCTGGGCCGGCCGTCCGGGGCGACCGCGGTCGAGGTGTTCCCGCGCGGGACGATCCAGCCCGACGGTCGCCTCGACCTGTGCAAGCAAGGCGTCGGACCAGTGCTGGCCGCACGGCTCGCGGAGGCGGCCGCCGGATCCGGGGTCGTCCGTCATCTCCTGCTGGGGACCAACAATCTCGGCGCGCAGGGGGCTCAGGCGGTGGCCGACGCCCTGCGACCCGGCCATCATCTGCGCACGTTGTACCTTGGCTGCAACCGGATCGACGCCGACGCGGTCGCACCACTGGCCGATCGGCTCGCCACCGACGACACCGTGCGGGCGCTGTGGCTCAAACGCAATCCGATCGGGGACGAGGGCGTCGCCCGCATCTGCTCGGCGCTGGCGGTCAACACGACGCTGCGTACGCTGGACCTGGTCAACGTGGGCCTGAGCGTCGACGGGCTGCGGCACCTGACGGCGACGCTCGTCCAGCGGTCCGTCCAGCTGGATCGGCTGTTCCTGGGCGGCAACGGGCTGACGGCCGACGCCGCGCCTCTGCTGGCCGCTCTCGTCCGCGACGCCGGGATTCACGAGCTGTATCTCGCCTGCAACCACCTCGGCGACGCCGGAGCGCGGACTCTCGCGGAGGCAGCCGACGGCCTCCCGATGACGATGGGCTTGGGCGGCAACGGGCTCACCCCGGCCGGCGCTGCGGCGCTCGCGGGGCACCTGAGCGCTTGGCGGGTGCTGGATCTGGGCCGGCCACCGTCCGAACGCGCCCTGCTCGCGGTGCCGAACGAGGTCGGCGACGCCGGTGCGGCCGCCCTCGCGGAGGCGTTGCCCGCCGCCACCCTGCGGCGGCTCGACCTGCGGCGTACCGGGATAGGCGGGCGCGGAGCGCGGCTGCTGGTCGCGGCGGCCGAGAACCATCCGACCCTCGCGTACCTCGGGCTACGTGGTGGTGTCCCGCGGCGCATGCGGCGCCAGGTCGCCGCGGAGCTTCCGGGCCGCGACACGATCGAGATCCCCGAGGATGTACGCGCGATTGCGAGCATGTACCGATGACCGATGTGCTCGGCGCGGCCGACGCGCTGCTCGACGCGGTACGCGCCTGGCGTACGGAGCCGGTGCGGGATCCGAAGGTGGAGGCGCTCGCCCTGGCGGTGACGGCGAATCTGCCGGTGTTGCTGTGGGGCGAGCCGGGCATCGGCAAGTCCGCGACGCTGCGGCACCTGGCGGACAGCCTGGGTACGCCACTGGAGACGGTCATCGCCAGCGTCCATGAGCCGAGCGACTTCGCCGGGCTCCCGATCGTCGGCGACGATCCGGCGACCACGGGGGTGCCGATGGCGCCACCCGACTGGGCGGTACGCGTCGCCCGGCGCGGCGGCGGCCTGGTGTTCTTCGACGAGTTGTCGTCGGCGCCGCCGGCTGTGCAGGCCGCTCTGCTGCGCGTGGTGCTGGAACGGCACGTCGGCAGCCTCGAGCTGCCCGCCGCGACCCGCATCGTCGCCGCGGCGAATCCACCGGCCAGCGCCGCCGACGGCTGGCATCTGAGCCCGCCGCTGGCGAACCGGTTCGTCCATCTTCAGTGGACACACGACGCCGCGGTCGTCGCCCGCGGATTGGCCGGGACGTGGCCCGCTATCGAAGTGCCGCTGGTGGACGCGTCGCGTACCGGGACGGCGATCGCCAAGGCGAGGGGCACGGTCGCCGGTTTCCTGACCGCCCGGCCCGGTCTGGCCCATCATCTGCCCACCGACGCGGAGGGTCGCGGCGGCGCGTGGCCGTCCCCGCGCACCTGGGAGATGGTGCTCCGGCTGCTGGCCGTGCACCACTGCGCGAACGCCTCGGCCGACGCGCTCGCCCTCGCGGTCTGCGGGGCGATCGGCGACGGCCCCGGGCTGGAGTTCACGACGTATCTGTCCGAACTGGACCTGCCTGATCCCGAGCGGGTGCTGGCCAACCCGGACGCCTTCGTGCTGCCCGACCGAGGCGACCGCCAACTGGCCTGCCTCACCGCCGTCGTCTCGGCCGTTCAAGGCACCACCACGCGTATGCGCTGGGAAGCGGCCTGGGTGGTGCTGGCGCAGGCGGTGAAGGCGGGAGTGCCCGACGTGGCCGCGCGGGCGGCGATGGACCTGGCCGCCTTGCGCGACACGGACTGGCCGGTGCCCGCCACGGTGGACGCGTTCGTGGACGTGCTGCGCCTGTCGGGCCGCCTGGCCTGATGACCGAGTCCGAGCCGGACCGCAAGCTGGACCGCACGAAGCTGCTCGCGGCCCGGTTCCGGGCGGCCACCGATCGGCCCTACCTGGCCAGTGCCCTCTACAGCCTGACCGTGGTGGAGTCGCAGACGGTGCCGACGATGGCCGTCGACAGGCATTGGCGCTGCTACGTGTCGGCGGAGTTCGTCGACCGGCTGCCGGTCGCCCAGCTCGCCGCCGTCTGGCTGCACGAGGTCGCGCACCTGCTGCGGGATCATCACGGCCGGGCGAGTCTGCTGCCGCCGGGGCAACGGCGGGATCACCATCGGGTCAACGTCGCGCAGGACGCCGAGATCAACGACGATCTGCTCGCCGACGGCCAACCGCTGCCGGAGGAGCGTGTGGACCCGGCCCGGCTGGGGCTGCCGACCGGGCTGCTCTTCGAACAGTACCTGCCGCTGTTGCCCGCCCACATTCATTCGCATGACTGCGGGTCGGCCGCGCACGGCGTCGCCCGCCCGTGGGACCTGCCCGGCAGCGACGCCGGATCGGTCAGCGACGTCGAATCCCAGGCGTTGCGCCGGTCCACTGCCGCCGCGATCCGGCAGGCCGCCCGTGGCCGGGGCTCGGTTCCCGACGGCTGGGTGCGGTGGGCCGACGGCGTACTGGAGCCGGTGGTCGACTGGCGGCGGGCGTTGACCGGTGCGATCCGGGAAGCCGCGGCGTGGGCGGCGGGCGCGGTCGACTACACGTATCAGCGGCCGTCCCGCCGGTCGGCCGCGCTGCGCGGGGTCGTGCTCCCCCGCCTGCGGCAGCCGGTGCCCCGAGTCGCCGTGGTCGTCGACACCTCCGGCTCCATGGACTCCGAGGCACTCGCGACGGCGCTGGCCGAGATCGGCGGCGTCCTGCGGGCGGTGGGGATCGGCGGCAACCGGGTCACCGTGTTGTCCTGCGACGCGGCGGTGCACGTGGCGCGCCGGGTCAGCACCGTCGGCGAAGTGGTGCTCGCCGGCGGCGGGGGCACCGACATGCGCATCGGAATCGACGCCGCCATCGCGGTCCCCGATCCGCCCGCGTTCGTGATCGTCCTCTCTGACGGTTACACACCCTGGCCGGACGAGCAGCTCGTCCGCACTCGGGTGATCGCGGGCGTCATCGGCGAGGGCGCGCCCGAGCCGCCCCCGTGGATCACCACGATCCACATCCCGGCCTGACCCGGGCGTTTCGTGCCGGCGCAGGTCCGGTGGCATGCGGAGCGGCGGTCCTGGGTAAGACGGCCCTCTTTCCCAGGGAGGCGGGACGGATGTTGGAGTCACGCGCCGAGCAGTGGCACGCCGCCATAGTCGACCTGCTCAAAGAGGTGAACCTGAGTCAGCCGGACGAGCTGCCGCATTTGGTGCGGGCGGTGACCGCCCAGCTCGCCAAGGACGTTCGGATCTACCTGGTCGACTATGAACAGGAGACCCTGCGCGAACTCACCGCTACGGCGACCGGCGACGAGCAGCCGGTCCAGCACAGCACGGCCGGGGAGGCGTACCGGGTGGGCAAGGTCGTCGCCGACCCGTCCGACCCGGGTCTGCTGTGGGTGCCGCTCGTGGACAGCACCGAACGGCTCGGCGTCCTGCGGGTCGCGGCGGAACCGGAGTCGGGCGTCTTCGAGGGCGAGGAGCCCGACATCCAGTTCGCCCATCTCCTCGGGCACCTGGTCGCCGCCAAGATGCCCTACGGCGACCGGCTGCACCGCGTACGCAGCAGTCAGGCGATGACGATGGCCTCGGTGTTGCTAAGGCAACTGCTGCCACCCTCGACGTTCACCAGTGATCGGCTCGTGCTCGCCGCCGCCATGCAGCCCGCGTACGCGGTTGGCGGCGACTGCTTCGACTACGCGGTCGACGGCGACCTCGCCCGCATCGTGGTGCTCGACGGAGCCGGGCACGGCATGACGGCGGGGCTGAGCGTCGCGGTCGCGTTGTCCGCGATCCGGGCGGCTCGCCGCAACGGCGGCGGATTCGGCGAGATGACCGAGCAGGCGGACGCCCAGCTGGCCGAGGAGTTCACCAACAGCCAGTACGTCACCGGCGTCCTAGCCGATCTCAATCTGGTCACCGGGGTCCTTCGCTATGTCAGTTGCGGGCATCCCGAGCCGGTCGTGCTCCCCGCGTCCGGCGGCGCGGTGCCGCTCACCGCCGCCCGGCGTCCGCCGCTGGGGATCCCGGACCAGGTCGAGTCGGCCGAGCACCAGCTGTTCCCCGGTGACCGGCTGCTGCTCTACACGGACGGCATCGTGGAGAGCCGCGCCGCCGACGGCACACTCTTCGGCGTCGAACGGCTGGTCGGCACCGCCCAGGAGCTGATCGCCGCCGGGCAGACGAGCCCGGAGATCGCCCGTCTGCTCACCCGCGCCGTCATGGAACATCACCATGGACCGCCGGCCGACGACGCCACCGTGCTGCTCGCGGAATGGTCGACCACCGCCGCCGAGGAGGCCCTCCCGTAGGGCGGTCGTCCGGCGCCGTCCGATCAGCGCCGGCTCGACCTCCTGATCCACGGCAGGTCGGCCGGGCGGCCGGCCACGCCGATGTGCGTACGGCGGAACTGGTCTCGCTCGGCCTCGTCGATCAGCGCCCGCGCGAGATCGGGATACGTGATGCTCGCGGTCAGGTCGCCCGGCTTGATCTGGTACGCCCCGACGGGCTCGCCGGCGACGTCGAAGTTCCCCGAAGGGCTGACCGCGACCCAGTCGAGGCCGGGACGAGATCCTCGACGCCCGCGATCCCGTCGAGGCCTAGCCCGGCGGGATCGCGGGACACGTCGTCAGGCCGCCGACACGACGATCGTGCCGTTGGCCTGGCGTACGCACTTCACCGAGTGCGCGGTCGCGGAGTAGGCCCCCGCAAGGCACTGACCGAGGACGGCGTGGCCGGCCACGTTCGGGTGCCACGACTCCTGGCACGTCTGGAAGTACGTGATGCACGTGTCGGCGTACCGCTTGATGTCGAGCTTGTCCTTGCCGGACAGGCTGGTGATCGGCACACCGGTCGGCCCGTCCTGTACGCGTACCGGCGTGGCCAACGCCGTGGCCGGGTTGGTGGAGACCTCGCAGAGCCGCGCTCCGTCGAAGGCCTGCTGGACGTTCAGGTAGACCAGGTCGTCGGCCGGGAACTCGGCCGCGAGCGTCGTGTAGGCGGTCTTGACGATGGTGCCGAGGTTCGCCGAGAACTGGTGGCCCGGGCCGAGGCTGGCGCGGTGGATCGGGCAGCCGGCCGCATAGCGGGCGGCGCCCAGTTCGCGGAACTTGTCCCGGTCGTCCTCGCGGCCGTCCGCACTGATCAGGCTCGGCATCACGTCGAAGGGCAGCGGGTTGGTGTAGTCCTGCAGCACGATCCGGTGCTGATGGTCGGCGTCCACCTGGTCGAGCACGGTCAGCAGTTGCCGCAGCGCGGTGATCGTCTCGGCGGTGGCGCTGGTCACCTGGGCGGCGGTGGCCAGATCGTCGGAGGTGCACGGGTCCTGCTCGATCGGCCCGTTGATGTACGCCCAGAACTCCCACCAGCCGGTCCACGCGTCGGCGATGAACCGGTTGGCGCACTTGCTGGCGACGTCGCCGAAGCTGAACGAGCTGTTGTTCGAGCCGAGTCCGATGAGGATGAGGTCGATGTCGTTGTTCTGCGC
Organism: Hamadaea sp. NPDC050747; assembly: GCF_040654195.1. Classification (NCBI taxonomy): domain Bacteria; kingdom Bacillati; phylum Actinomycetota; class Actinomycetes; order Micromonosporales; family Micromonosporaceae; genus Hamadaea; species Hamadaea sp. NPDC050747. The sequence goes on along the minus strand of NZ_JBFAHM010000008.1, from coordinate 205,245 downwards.
GACCGCGCGGACCTGGTCGATCTGCGAGGCGACCGAGCGGCCCTTGTCGCGGGTGGCCGACGCGCTGGTGATGTCGTACGGGCGACCACCCGAGCAGGCCAGGTTGAAGCGGGTCTGGATGCCGGGCAGCGCGGCCTGGAAGATCGACGCGTTCGGCGACCGGTGGCAGAAGTAGGCGTTCGAGTTGGCGGCCGACCAGCCGGGGAAGCCTTGGGACACACCGTTGACGTCGACGACGTTGGAGTAGTTGCCCGCGCCTTCGCCGCTGACGAAGCTGTCGCCCATCACGACAGCGGCGGTGGGCAGGGCGTCGAGTTCGAGGGCGGGCGCGGCCATTGCGCGGGCCGGCAAGGTGGCGAGGAGAAGTGCGGCGGCCAACGCCGCCCGGCGAAGGATTGACACAGAGACATCTCCAATGGGGACGGGGGCCCACATCGAATCATGAAGAATCTTCACCGTCAATGATTCTCGCTGACCACGCGAGATCCGTTAATGGCATTCTGCGGCTGGGGCGACTACACGCTCCCGATCGGCGCGACGAGTCCCAGCTGCCCGTCGTAGCGCCGATAGAGCAGGTTGCCTCGCCCAGTCTCCTGGTCGGTGTAGAACACGAAGGGCAGCCAGCCGTCAGCCAGCCGGGCCGCAGCCTGTCCGACCGTCATCACGGATGTCTTGCGAGGATTGACCGTCAGCGGCAACGCCGACGGCAGCGACGGCGGCCGCATCGTCCGCTGCCGCGCCAAGCACAAGCCGGTCGGCCCCGACCGGTACACGACCGCGTCCTCGCCGGTCTCCGCATCGGTGTAGAGGTAGACGTCGTAGTCCATCGCGCTCAGCGTCGATGCCGCCTGGCATGGCCTTCCGATGTGCAGCCGGACATTCTTGACCCGGGCGACCGACCCACCACCCGGCAGGCCGAGCGCGCGCCGCTCGGGATCGGGCCACGGCCACTGCTCCCACGCCGTCGCCAACCGATGAACCTGGCGATCCAGCCGCGCGGCCGCAGCGGAGATCGCCTCGACGATCGTCCGCCCCGGCACCTGTATGCGCGCCGGCGCGCCATGAACCCGCAGGTTCACCTGGACCAGTCCGGGTCCGCCCGCGCATCGGCCGCCGGTCACCCGGAGCCGCGCGTGGTCCGTCACGCCGGCGTGGTGGGCCAGCACCGCACCGATCATCGCCTCGGCGCAGTCTCGCTCGTCGCCGGTGACGAGGCCGTCGACGCGCACCGCCGACGTGGTGACCGACCCCGACATGTGGACCTCCCGCTCGCCCGACGCTGTTCGGCGATCAGCCTGCAGCGGACGCCACGGTCGCGGCAGGGCACAAGGACCCGATTCGCGCGGCCGACAGTCCCGCTTACTCGCAGGTCGCGGGATACTGAGCACACGAGCTCGCAAGGTGGCGACATTCCGGGAAGAATCTGCCCGGCCGCCTGTCGATTTCGCGGAGCCTGTTCGACGTATAGGCGTACCGATCGACAGCCGAGCAGGAAGGCACCCATCATGGCTCAGTACGCAGTTCTCATCTACGCCGGTGACTCCGCCCACGGGCCGGACTCGACCCCGCAGGACACCGCGCCGCACGACCGGCACGCCGAGGAGCTGGAGCGCTCCGGTGCTCTGCTGGCGGCGTACGCCCTGACCCCGAGGGAGCTCGCAACCTCGGTACGCGGCGACGCGATCACCGACGGCCCGTTCGTCGAGGCGAAGGAGATCGTCGCCGGTTTCTACATCCTCGAGGCGCCCGATCTCGACGCGGCGCTGGCGATCGCCAAGCTCAACCCGGCCTGCCAACTCGGCGGCGGCGTCGAGGTACGCCCGGTCGCCGGCGGCGGGCCGGTCGAGCGTCGGTGATCGAGGAGGCGGTCGCCGAGGCACACCGTCGCGGCTGGGCACTCGTGCTCGCCGCGACGGCGCGGTTGACGAACGACCTGGACCTGGCCGAGGAGTGCGTGCAGGAGGCGTACGCCGCAGCGCTGGAGAGCTGGGCCCGCGACGGCGTCCCGGCCAATCCGGAGGCGTGGCTGACGACCACGGCCCGGCGGCGAGCGCTGGACGCGATCCGGCGGGAACGCACCCTGCGGTCGAAGCTTCCGCTGCTGGCGGCGTCCGAGGAGACCGTCGAGGACACCGTGATGGACAATCTGCCGGCCGAAGACCACGACGACGAAGTGCCCGACGAACGACTGCGGCTCATCTTCACCTGTTGCCACCCGGCCCTCGCGCAAGAGGCCCAGGTGGCGTTGACTCTGCGGCTGGTCTGCGGCATCCCCACGCCGGACGTGGCGCGCGCCTTCCTCGTCTCGGAACCGACGATGGCGGCCCGGATCACGCGCGCGAAGAAGAAGATCTCGGGCGCTCGCATTCCTTATCGCGTACCACATGGGGCTGAATTGCCCGATCGCCTGCGGGGCGTGCTCGCGGTCATCCACCTGCTGTTCACGACCGGGCACACCGCGCCGTCGGGCGCGGAGCTGGTCCGCACGGACCTCGTGGATCGCGCGCTGCACCTCGCGCGGATGCTGCGCGAGCTGATGCCCGACGAGCCCGAGGTGGCCGGCCTGCTCGCATTGCTGCTGGTCACCGATGCCCGGCGAGCGACCCGCGTGGATGCGGCGGGCCGTCTGATCCGCCTGCCGGACCAGGATCGCGCATTGTGGGATCGCGCCGCGATGGCCGAGGCGCACGAGCTGATCGTGGCCGGGCTCCGCGCAGGACGTATCGGACGCTATGTGCTGCAGGCCGCGATCGCCGCCTTGTACGCCGAAGCACCATCGTACGCGGAGACCGATTGGCCGCAGATCGTGCAGCTCTACGACAAATTGCTGGAGATCTGGCCCTCGCCGGTCGTGGCGCTGAACCGGGCAGTGCCGCTGGCCATGGTCGCCGGGCCGGAGGTCGCGCTCGCCGAGATCTCCCAGCTGGACCTGCCCGGGTACCACTACCTGCCCGCGGTCAAGGCCGACCTGCTGCGGCGGCTCGGCCGCGAGGCCGAGGCTCGGGATGCCTACACCCAGGCCCTGGCGCTCACCACGAACGAGGCAGAGCGCGCTTTCCTCGCCGAGCAGCTATCCTCTTGATCATCGCGTCAGCCATGCTGCTTCGCGCGGCGAATTGTCCGTTGAAACAGCATGGCTGACGCAATGATCACGCCACGCGGGGAGCGCCACGCGGGGAGCGCCACGCGGGGAGCGCCAAGCGGGGAGCGTGTCAGGGCGTGCCGGTGGAGGAAAGCGTCACGAGGCCCAGGGCGCGCTCCACAACCAGCGAAGGATGGCTTACCGGCAGGTCGTGCCCCGTGTCCGGCACGATCTCCACGGAGAAGTCGCTCAGCGCCTGCAGCCGCCGCGCGACCGAGGCCGCGTCATAGAGCTGGCTGCGCTCGCCCAGCAGAACGAGCGCGGGCGTGGAACAACCTCGCAGTTCGTCGTCGGTCAACGCGGGCGGGACGGGCAGCCGTCGCCGGAACCCCATCGTCGCGCGAGCCAGCCCCATGAGGTCGTCGTCGAGCAGCGTCGCGTTCCGCAGCCACCGGGCGGCTCGGTGGCGTACGGGTCTCGGGGTCAAGCCGGCCAGTCCGCCCAGGATCACCCAGGCGAGGAACCGGCTGCCGACTTTTCCGAAGCCGGCCGGGTCCAGCAGCGTCATCGTCGCCACGCGCTCCGGATGGCGCAACGCGAGCTGCAGCGCGGTCCAGCCACCGTAGGAGCAGCCGATCAGGTGCGCCTGTGTGACGCCCACCTCGGCGAACACTTCGCTCAGCCAGTCGGTGATGTCGCTGGAGTTCTCGATGGACCTGTCCTGATGTGAGCCGCCCGGCTCGCCCACCGGGTCCACGGCCAGCACCTGGCGATCGCGTCCGAGGTCCGCCACGTATCGGTGCCACATCAGAGAGTTGCCGCCCGCGCCCGGCAGCAACACCACGGGTATGCCGCCAGCCGGTCCGTACTGGTGAACCCGCGTCGGACCGAACGTCGTGGGGACGTCGGCCACGGTCCAGCCGGCCGGCCAGCAGCGCTCCATCGCCTGCTCGTATGCCGAGAGGAACTTGTCGCGGGCGTGATCACCGGTGAAGGTGCTGATTCCCATGGCGCGCCTCCCTAGTTTTGATGATACGACTGTATCACGAAGGTAGGCTGATCGGATGCCGAAGCGAGTGGACCACGACGTACGCCGTCGCGAGATCGGCGAGGCGCTGCTGCGTATCGCGGCCTCCCGAGGACTTCAGGCGGCGAGCATGCGTGAGGTGGCCGCCGAGGCAGGCGTGTCGCTGCGCCTCGTGCAGTACTACTTCCACAGCAAGACCGAGCTTTTGCTCGGGGCGATGGCGTACCTGGGCGAGCAGCTGTCGGCCCGGGTCGAACGGCACATCCGCGCTCGGGGTCTGCCGCCCACTCCACAATCGACGGTCTACGGAACGCTGCTGGCGATCCTGCCCACCGACGACGAGGGTCGCCGGCTGACGCGAACCTACGCGGCCTACTACACGCTCGTCCTCGCGGAGCCGGCGTTGGGCGCCGAGCACGGCGGCACTTATCCGGACGCGCTGGAACGGTTCCTGACCCGGCACCTGCAGAGTGCCCAAGAGCAGGGCGAGGTCGATCGGGACCTGGACGCTCCGACGATCGCCGCCGGGCTGCTGGCGCTCACCAACGGGCTCGGCTCCAGCGTGCTCGGCGGCCAACGCGACGGCCAGGCGGCCGAGGCGATTCTGACGTATCACCTCGATCGTCTGTTCACCGCACAGCGCTAGCAGTGATCATCACGCCAGCCACGGACGACTGATCCCGCCGCGCTCACCTGCGCGGCTTGAAGTACCGCCCCGCCGCCATGTACGCGAACACCGACAGGCCGATCCGCACACCCTGGTTGTCGGCGGACCGGAAGTGGACGCCGCCCCAGACACGCGCCTCGACGACCTCGGCCAACGCCTGCGAGAAGCTGCCGTAGTGCCGGGTCGCATCGGCCGCCGGGCTGTAGGCGCTGAAGGGGATGTCGTCGCGGTGGAAGAAGTACGCGAGCGTCGTCATCGAGGCCGAGGTGAAGCAGGTGTGGCCGGACGTGTACTCGGGGAACGCCGGCGTGACCAGCAGCGGCATCCAGGTCGGGTCGCCCACGGTCGCCGGGTTGCCGTCGGTGTCGGCGAGCTGAATCGCGGTCACCGGCCGCCAGAAGCTCCAGTACTCCTTCTCGTTGTAGCAGGCGATCAGCGCGTCGGCCTCGGTCATGTCGACCATGGCGAACATGCGCGCGGCCTGCAAGGTGCTCAGCCCTTGGCCGACGGCGATCTGGCGCTTGATCTCCCACTCGGCGAGATGCCGGTCGTGCCACCAGATCGCGGCCTCGGTCTGGTCGGCCGTGCGCACGGTGCTGGTGGCCCCGCCGATCCGCTTCACCTCGTTGACGTCGCGAGCGTAGGCCGCGCTGGTGAGCACGGGCGGCCCGGAGGTACGGAACATCGACGCGCTGGGCAGGAGGAACGGCTTGACGTGCCCGGTCCACGCGCCGGCCGAGGCGTACGTCGGGGGCGTCGGCCGCCACCGGCCGGGCTGCGTGCCGACGATCCACGTCTGAGCACCGAACGCGCCGTCGTTCTGCCGATCCGCGATCATCGCGGCCGCGGCCTGCGTACCCACCGAGATGCCGCCTTGCTTCGCGGCACCGTCGGGAATCGCGGCCAAGGCGTCGTCGTACTGCGCCAGCAGGCGGGCCTGCTGCGCAGGGAACAACGAGAGGAGCATCTGGTACGCAGCGGTCGCCACCGCCGCTTCGGCCGACTCCGTGCCGTCGGCGGCCGGTGCGACGAGATACGGCTGGTACGGCTTCCCTGCGATGGCGTTCACCGCGTCGTAGACGGCCCCGTGCACCATCGCGAAGCTGCGGGCCTGTTCGTTCGGCTGTTGCTGGGCGACGTCCCAGATGGCCTGCTGGGCGTTGGCGTCCCAGACGACGACCGGATTGACGGCAGCCGCCTCGGCGGCCGGCGCTCGAAGCACCACTGTGGACGTAAGTACGAGCGCTGCGGTGACAGCGACGCGCAGAAGCGTACGCCTGGCCATGAATCCTCCCCGTCCGGATTTCGATGAGCTTGCCGCTCACCATCGAACCATCTGCACCCCTAGATCACCACGGCCAGGCAGTAGATTACCGGGATGACGAGTACGCCCCGGGAGGCGGAAGCCCGCATCGGTCCGATCGGCGCACTGCTCTGCCGACTGCTGTTCCTGGCGATCTGTCTGCCAGGCCCCATCCTGCTCGCCGCCGACGTGTCACAGGGCCGCCAGCTGTCGGGAAAGGACTTCTGGGGCCCGCTCGCCGGCGGTGTGCTGACGACGATCGTCGGCGTCGGCTTCGGCCTGTTCGGCTGGCATATCGTGAACCGCTCCCGCCGCGACGCCCGTCAGCTGACCGCCGCCGGTGTCGCCGCGACGGCGGAGATCCTGACCGTGGCGAACCATCTGGGTGGCGAGGACCCGGAACTGATGCTCCGCCTGCGGATCAGCGGCCCCGGGTTCGAAACCTTCGAAGCCGAGACGACCCACGCGACCGACTCGGCCCTCGTGCCCGGCGCGCTGCTGTCCGCCCGGGTGGACCCGGCCGACCGCCTCTTCGCCATCACCTACGCCTAGCCGACGGGGAGGGCGGCGGCGATGATCTCGGTGGCCTGAACACGGCTGAGCTGCGCGCCCTGTGCCACGAGTTCCCGCAGGACAGCGGGTGGCAGCGCGTCGCGGACGGCGGCGGCTTCGCGTGGGCCGTCGATCGGGTCCATCAGTTCGGGCGAGAAGCCGATGTGGCCGCCGAGCGTCTGGACGGCCCCGAGGAGCAGCGCGCCCGGCTCGGGACGGCCGCTGTGGGCGAAGGCGGCGGCCGTCGTGTGCGCCAGGACCAGCCACGCGGTGAGGTCCAGGTCCGCCTCCAACGGGCCGACGATGTCGGCCACCATGGCCAGCGCGGCTTCCGGCTCGCCCGCGTCGATCGCGGACTTCATCGCGGTCCAGGCCGCGGAGCCGGTCGCCCATCGATGGCCGCAGGCTTCGCCGATCTTGATCGCGGTGGCGAGGTCGGCGCGCGCTCGCGCGGGGTCGCCGCGCAGGCGGTGGACATTGCCCAGGATCATCAGGCATTCCGTCTGCAGCCACGGTACGCGGAGTGCCCGCGCACCTCGCTCGGCCATCACGGCGTGGGCGTACGCGGTGTCGAGGTCGCCGAGGAGGGCGCGGAAGTGCCCGAGGTGCATCACCGCATACGTGGTGGTGAGCCGGTCGCGGGCGCGGCGGGCCGCTTCGTGCGCCTGTTCGGCGGCGCTGATGGCGGTCGCCGCGTCGCCCCGCAGGTAACTCAGTCCGGCGACCGCGAGCAGCGCCCGCGCGCGCAACGAGTCGGGCGCGTCGCGGGCCAGGTCGAGCGCCGACTGCAACCAGGTGAGGCCTTCGGTGATGTAGCCGCGCCGGTACCAGAACCAGTGCAGGGCGGCCGCGATGCGCAGTGCGGTGCGACCGTCGCCGTCGAGCAGGGCCGAGGTGAGCGCCGCTCGGGCTTCGGCTTGATCGGATTCCAGCCGGCGGATCTCGGCGTACGCCTCGAAGCCACGCAGACCGGATTCCGCGGCCTCGACCCAGCCGGTGACCCAGACCCGATGCCGTGCCGCGAGCTCGGCGGTGTCGCTTGTGGAGAGCTTGGCGGCGGCGAACGCGCGCAGCGCGGTGAGCATGCGGTAGCGGCGTGGCCCGGCGCCGTATTCGACGCGCAGCAGTGATTTCCGCACGAGCGCCGCCACCGACGGCAGCGCGTCGGGGGTGGCGGTGACCTGGGCGGCCGCGTCGAGGTCGAAGCGTCCGGCGAACGTGCTGAGCCGTTCGAAGAGGGCTTGTTCGGCGGGCGGCAGCAGGTCGTAGCTCCAGGCGATGGCGTGGCCGAGGTCGCGATGACGCGGGGCGCGGTCCGGTTCCGTGACCGGCGTCGGCCCGGGGAGCCCGGCGGCGATCTGGCTGAGCGACAGCACCCGGCATTGGGCCGCGGCCAGCTCGATCGCCAGCGGGAGCCCGTCGAGCTGCCCGCAGATCCGGTCGATGAGCGCCGACTCGTCCGCGTCGGGCGTCCAACCGGGCAGGACGTTGGCGGCGCGGTCGGTGAAGAGCCGGTGCGCGTCGGTGGTCATCGGCGGCAGGTCGACGATGACTTCGCCGATGATGCCCAGCGCTTCGCGGCTGGTGGCCAGGATCCGCACGCCGGGACATCGGGTCAGGATCTGGGCGCACCAGTCGCGGACCGCGTCGACGAGGTGCTCGCAGTTGTCGAGCACGAGCAAGGTCTGCCGCGCGGCGAGCAGGTGGGTCAGCGCTTCGACGGGTACGCCCAGCGTCCGGGCGATCTGCGCGGCCACGAGGTCGGGCTGCCGCAGGTCGGCGAGGTCGACGAACCAGGGGCCGTCCGGGCCGGGGCGGCGGTGGGCGGTCTCGATCGCCAGCCGGGTCTTGCCGATGCCGGCCGGGCCGGTGACGGTGACGAGCCGGGCGGTGGCGAGCGCGCGCTCGGTGGCGGCGAGGTCGTCCGCACGGCCGATGAAGGAGGACACCGGATGCGGCAGGTGCGGAATCGTTTCCGGTGAGGCCACGGAAGCGGGCGCGAGCTGCGAGTCGTGCCGCAGGATCGCCGTACGCAGATCGCGCAGCACCGGGCTCGCGTCGAGCCCGAAGCTGTCCGCGAGGAGGTCCTCAGCGGTACGCAGAACGTCGAGCGCGTCGGTCTGCCGCCCGGCCCGGTAGAGGGCGAGAGCGTAGAGCCGCCAGCCGCGTTCGGCGAGCGGCTGCTCGGCGGCGTACGCGTGCAGGTCGCCCAGCACTTCGTTGTGCCGCCCGAGGTCGATCAGCGCCTCGAAGCGGTCGAGCGTCACGGTGTCGTGCGCCTGCTCGAGCCGGCGGATCTCCGCGTCCAGGAAACCGAAGCCGTCCAAGTCCCCGTACGCCGGGCCGCGCCACAACGCGAGCGCCTCGTCGAACGCGGCCAGTGCGGGACCGCAGTCACCGTCGCGCAGCAGCCGGGCGCCGTCGGCGGCCAGCCGGGCGAACTCGGCACTGTCGACGCCGGCGGCGTCCACCCGCAGGGCGTACCCGTTGCCTTCGGTGGTCAGCACGCGGGCGGCGGTTCGAATCCGCCGGCCCGGTTCGAGGACCCGCCGCAGTTCGGCGATGTACGCGTGCAGTGTGGTCAGCGACGGAGCGGTCTCCCCGTCCCACACGTCATCGATGATGCGTCCGGTGGAGACCGAGCGGGGCCGCGCCAGCAGCAGGCTGGCCAGGACGGCCCGCTGTTTGGGGCCGCCCAGGGGAACCTCGGCGCCGTCGACACGGGCGCTGAGGCTGCCGAGGACTCGAATCTCAACTGTGGACATGGGAAGGGAAAGTACGGCCTGGGACCCGGTTCGTTCCATCGCTTTCGTTGCATCGTCGAGAAATCGACAGCCCCAGCGTGGCGTGCGTCACGGCGCCCAGGTAGCGGCATCGCCGTCGATGTCTGACCCAAGTCGTTCCCAAGTCGCGTCGGCTGTCCTGGCGAAGCGAGCACGACCGTGCCTCGCCACCTAGAAGGGACGTAACGTGAGACTCACGGCCAACCTGCGAAGGGTCGCCATCGCGACCACTCTCGCGGTCGCCGCGGTGTTCGCGGTCAGCAATGCCGCGTACGCCGACCCGGTGGACGTCGAAGCGCAGCGACTGCGCGACGACCTGTTCGTCGCATCGGTGCATTCCCGCACCCAGGACGCGCAGGGACTCAAGGATCTCGTGCTCAGCGCCGAGATGCTCGGCTACCACCAGCGGTTCCCGACCAAGACCAAAGACGAGATCCTGGCGCACGCGGCGCTCATGAGCCAGTGGTATGACGGCCACCTGGACGGCACCGACTTCGCCCTGCAGACCTATGAGGCCCTGCCGCACGTGCTGACCATGATGTCGGCCTGGCCGCAGGCGGCCGTCGCCGCGCCGATCATGAAAGAACTGCTCGAGATGACGGTCGCGCCGGTGGGCAAGGCGTACGGCGAGCGCATCGATCAGGTCGCGACGGCGCAGTTCTCCTACGACCAGTTCGAACGGTTCTACCCGGTGCAGGACATGATCTGGCGCCGGATCACGACCCAGGCGCAGGGTGATCCGACCTTCGCGGCCGCCTGGGACGGCAACTTCGGCTCCCGGCTGGGCGTGCTGTCGACCGCCACCATGGACCAGCTCGCCGCCGACCCGGCGATCGCCACCTGGATGAACGTCAACGCGCTGCTGGAGCACGCGGCCAACACCGAGGGCTACATCGCCGAGGCACGGTCGCAGATCGTCTCGGCGATCACCCGGCTGGAGACCCAGAACGCCCAGCTCATCGGCCAGGTGGGCCAGCTTGGGCAGCAGTTCCCGGTGACGTCCACGACGACGCCGCCGAGCCCGGCGACGTTCAGCGCTCAGCGGCAGGCGGCCGTCGACCGGCAGAAGGACATCGACGCCGCCGGCATGGCGATCCAGGCGCTGGCCACGGCGCTCGGCTTCGCCGACCCGACGGCCGGGCGGATCGTCGGCGGAGTCGGCAAGTCGCTGATGCAGGTGGCGACCGCGATCAACAAGTACATCCCGTCGATCGCCGGTCTGAGCCTCACGCAGGCGCTGACCTCGATGAGCACGGTGGCGCTGACCGGCAACATCCTCGGCGCGATCGGTGCGCTGCTGCCGGTCTTCGCCGACGGGCCGACCCCCGACCAGCTGCTCATGGACGAGATTCACCGGCTCCGTGACCAGGTGGGCCAGTTGGCCACCACGATGACCTCGCGGTTCGACCGCGTCGACCATGCCCTGACCGTCATGTACGGGGCGATGCTCAGCCGGTTCGACGAGGTCATCGGTCTCCAGCACGCGACGCTCGCCGAGCTGACCTACCTGGAGCAGGAGCTCTACGCCCTCAACGTCAAGGTCGACAACTGGGGTACGGCCATCGTCCGGGCGCTGGCGAAGGCCGAGATGCACGACGCCATCGTCGCGATCAACTGGGGTGTGGGTCACAAGTACACCTACAACGAGCCGATCCAGACCTATGGCGAATACCAGGGTGTGGTGAACGAGCTGGACGTCATGGCCACCACCTACAAGGCGTACAACACGGTGTTCTTCCCGTTCGTCGAGTCCCAGTACGAGGACCTCGACCCGGTGACGATCACGCGTGCCTTCGACGACGACGACACCGGCCCGGCCACCGCCATCGACTATCTCGACTGGTACGCGGCCACGTACTACGGCGGAACCCGGTCGTCGGACACGAAGCCCGCAGCGATCGGGCCGTGGACGACGTCGGCGCGGGCGTACGCCCGGATGGTGGCGGAGAACCCGAACTACGCCGTCCAGGTCAGCGAGACCCAGACCAACGGGATCCTCGCCAAGGGTCAGGGCATTCTGGCCGCCGCCCGGCGGTTCAGCGTGCCCCGCTCCACACCGGACGCTCAGGGCAACCGCACCAACGCCCTGTTCACCAACGCGATGGCCGAGTACCGCACCGCGTTGCAGTCGTTCTCGGCGGAGCTGGGCGCCATCCGGGGCGCCAACCCCGACAACAAGATCTACAACATGTTCGGCAACGCCGACCAGCCGCTGAACACGGCGGCGCAGCTCACCGATCCGGCGAAGGTCGGCCCGTGCACCGGCGCGACGCCGTCGCTGACGCGGCCGTCCACGATGTCGATCACCCAGGCGCCCAGCGCGCTGCAGTTCGCCAAGTACGCCCACCCGCAACAGCCCACCGTGCGGCTCTGCTACACGGCCAGTTTCGCCAACGTGGAGACGGCCGAGGACTACAAGTTCAACCACACCTACGCCGACCTGGACATGACCTTCAAGATCAAGGTCACCTGGGGCGGCCAGGAGTGGGACTACCGCACCTGGCACTCGTCGTGGTACCTCGGTGAGATCTGCCGCAGCTACGTCACCGGTGCGCCCGGCGGCTTCTGCAACAACCTCACCTACTACCTGAACAAGTGGGACGCGTCGTACCTCGCGGGGTTCACCGCTGGGGCGACGACCCAGACCGACGAGACCCCGGCGACGTACGCCCGCAAGCGGATGAACGAGTACCTCACCGGGCGGCAGAAGGCGTACTACAACGCCGTCGTCACCGCACTCGCGTCGCCCAACGTTCCGTTGTTCGCCGCCAACACCCGCCTCACCCGGGCGGTGGCGATGCTGCGGGCGTACACGCAGGTCGGCTTCGCCAAGGCGATGAGCCAGGACGAACTACTCGGCCTGCTCACCGTCGGCGGCGAACGACTGCCGTCCGACCTGTACGGCATCAACACGATGAGCCAGGCTTTCCTCCAGGCGCAGACCAACTACGCCGGCTGCGCGCTGACCGGGCCGGGCGGGGCGTGCGCCGAAGGCGCGCAACTCGTCGACCCGATGGCGAACCAGGCGACCGTCTGGAACGGCTGCACCGCCAACGGCGCTCCCGGCGCCAGCGGCGACCCCGTCGGCGACTGCCTTCTCGGGATCGGCCAGCACCGCACGAACGTGCTCGCCACGCGGTACGAGGCGCACTCGCGGGAACTGGCCGCCGGTGCGTACACCGAAGGCCTGCCCGACGTGGTCGCGATCATGGAGGACCTGACTCTGGCCAACGCCTTCATCCGGCACGCCTGATCGCCGGGTGATCACCGGGTCCGGTCGCCACGAGCGGCCGGACCCTTCTCATAGCGCCACCGTCCGGGGAAAGCCCGTCCAGCGCAGCTCCGGCGGCAGGTGGCTCTGGTCGTTGAAGACGACGAGTGCGGGAGGTTCACCGATCCGGTAGCGGAGAACGGTCAGCGCGGTATTCGCGCTGTCCAGGCCGAGCCACCGGGCCGGTGGAGCGCCCAGCGCGTCACGGACCAGCCAGGCGATCGGCGGGGCGTGGCCGATCAGAATCTCGTGCGTGTCCGTCTCTGGAACGCCCGGCACCGGGTCGGCCGTGGCGAACCGGGCAAGCAGCGCGGTTGCGCGACGGGAGGCAGCGGCGACGTCCCCGGCGCTGGAGCCGTCGAATCGGCCTCGCCAGGCCGAGGGTGTCTCCTCGGCGGCCGGGATGTACGGCACGTGATCGGCGAGTTCGTCCGCCGCGGCCACGATCACATCGGGCAGGTGCTCCGCGATGTGCCGCGCGGTCGCGGCCGCCCTGGGCACCGGCGAATGCCAGATGACGTCGGCGGGGACGGCGGCCAGACGTCGGCCGAGCAGGTCCGCCTGCCGGCGGCCGTCGGCCGTGAGATCGCCGAGGGCGTCGGCATGGCCGTGGCGGGCGAGATAGAGATGCCGCGTTCGCATAGGTCGTGACAGGCGCGGTCCGCGCCGCTCCTCTCGATCGGTCAGATCGGTTCGTTCTTGGCCGTGCTCGCCGCCGCGCCGGCTAGGGAGCCGAGCCGTCCGGCACGTCGGGCCGGCTCCGACGTCGAGCGGAATTCACTGCGTCGTAACGGTTCCAGCTGTCCCGTCGACCGTGATGAGGGCTCCGTCGCCGAGCACGGTCATGGCCTGCGGCAGGCCGAGCACGGCCGGAATCCGGTATTCGCGGGCGACGATCGCGGCGTGGGACAGCACACCGCCGGTCTCGGTGACGACACCGGCGGCAACGCGGAACAGCGGGGTCCACGCCGGGTCGGTGTATTGGCAGACAAGGATGTCGCCTTGGCGGAACCGGGCGAAGTCGGCCGGCCCACGGACGATGCGCGCGACGCCCGTGGCGATCCCCCCGCTGGCCGGTGTCCCGGTGAACGCGCCCGCCTTGCCCGTCCCCGGCGAAGGCATCGACAGCGGCACTGACAACGGCGCTGACGGTGGCTTAGGTGGCGCGACGGTGATCGGCCGGGATTGCAGCAGCCAGATCGATTGGTCGCTCATCGCCCACTCGATGTCCTGTGGTTCGCCGGACAGTCCCGCGGCGACGTCGCCCAACCGGGCGACCCGAACGGCGGTCGCGTCGTCCAGACACGCGCGCCACCGGTCCGCACCGGGCACGGTGCTGGTCATCAAACCACCGGCCCGCCGGTCCAACCGGATTCGCTTGTCGCCGACGGTCGTGCTGACCACACCGTCCATCACCTGGTACGCATCCGGCGTGACAGCGCCGCCGACCACGCTCGCTCCGAGCCCCCACGACGCCTCGATGACGGTCGGGCCGTCCGGACCCGCGGTGAACATGACCCCGGCGACATCGGCGTCGACCAGCCGCTGGACGAGTACCGCCATCGCCGGTTCGGAGCCGGTCCCCTCCCGGTACGCGACCGCCCGAGCGGAGTGCAGCGAAGCCCAGCACGTCCGGATCGCTTGTGCCACCTCGCCGACTCCGCGTACGCCGAGAACACTGTCGTATTGCCCGGCGGCCGACGCGGCTGCGGTGTCCTCGTGCGCGGCTGACGATCGAACCGCGACCGGTGGATCACCGATCTCGTCCAGCCCTCGCCGCAACAACTCGACCAGATCGGCGGGCAGCGCTGCGTCGGCATTCCCCTCGGCCCGGCGGTGGACGCCGAACGGCACGACGAAGCCGTCCGGCACCGGCAGACCGGCGCGCAGGAGTACGCCGAGCGCGGTCGCCTTCGCACCGCAGCTCGCCACGGTGGCCTGCACCAACGGGACGATCATCAAGACACCTTCAACATAATGTTGACAACAACTTGTTGATTCTGCAGGATCGGCGTCATGCCCCGCAAGCACGACGCCGCGCGTACAAGTCAGGCTGATCAAAGCCAAGCCCGCGACGAGCGGGAGGCGACCGCCCGGCTGCTGCGCCTGGGGGCCGACCAGCTCGCCGACCGGCCGTGGCGGCCGGCCCCGGTACCGCCTTCGGCCGTCGATCTAGCCCACTTCGCCCTGTTCCGATCGGCCGACCTGGACACCGAAGCCGTGCTGAGCGCGCTCACCCTGCTCCCCGCCGCGCGAGCCGAAGTCGAAGCGCTGGAGAGCGGACTGCTGTTCGCGGCCCGCAGCGCGGGACTGACGTGGGCGCAGATCGCCGAATCCATGGGATTCAACTCCCCGCAAGCGTGCCAGCAGCACTTCCACCGCCTGGCCGCCCGGCAGGACGCCGAGTCGTGAGCCACGCCTCCGCACCCGATCTGCTGGTCCTGCACGCCGTACGCATCCTCGGCTACGCCGACGCCCAAGCGATCGCCGCCCGGTACGCCCTCGACGAAGACCTGACGCAGGAGCTGCTCGGCGACGCCGAGGCGTACGGCTGGGTGACGCACACCGAGTTCGCCGGCCTGGGCGGCTGGTCGCTGACCGACCGCGGCCGGACGGAGAACGAACGCCGGCTGGCCGCCGAACTCGACCAAGCCGGCGGCGCAGCCGAGGTGGGCGAGGTCTACCGGCGGTTCCTGCCGCTGAACACCCGCTTGCAGCAGGCCTGTACGCATTGGCAGCTACGGCCGAACGACGCCGATCCGCTCGCGCCCAACGACCACAGTGATCCCGCGTGGGACGCCGCTGTCCACGTCGAACTGGCCGCCATCGACCTCGCCCTCGGCCCGCTCGCCCGGCGGCTCGGTGACATCCTGACCCGGTTGCGCGGCTACGACGCTCGCTTCGCCGACGCCCGGCAGCGAGCCGTGGCAGGCGATGGCGGCTGGATCGACCGCACCGACGTCGACTCCTGCCACCGAGTCTGGTTCGAGCTGCACGAGGACCTCATCGCGACGCAGGGCCTCACCCGCTCCGCCGCCTGAGCGCCCACCGAGCGCCATTCGCGCTGGATCAGGGTTCTCTGTCGAATCTTGGTGCAAGATTCGACCCGGAACCCTGATCCAGCGCGAAAGCAACGCGCGGAGCGCCAGTTGTCATGGGGCGGCGAGGGCCTCGGTGGGCGACAGCCGCGCGGCCCGGATCGCCGGGTACAGCCCGGCCAGGCCGCCGATGACGATCGTGGCGACCAGACCGCCGCTACTCGCCCAGGCCGGGACGACCGGCGGCCAGTGCTGATACGCCGCGTACGCCGTGGTGACCGCGACGCCGACCGCCACCCCGCCGAGCCCGCCGAGCGCGGACAGCAGCAGCGATTCGGCGAGGAACTGCAGCCGGATCTGGCCTCGGGTGGCGCCCAGCGCGCGGCGCAGCCCGATCTCGGCCCGTCGTTCGAGTACCGAGATGACCATCGTGTTGGCCACGCCGACCCCGCCGACCAGCAGAGCCACCGCGCCTAGTCCGAGCAGCAGCCCGTTGAGCGCCGAGTCGGTGGCGCGGCGCGCGGCGAGGAGTTCCGACGGGCGCGAGACGGTGACGTTGCCCGGCGCGCGCGGGTTCGCCGTCGGGGCCAGCACGGCGTGCACCGCCTCGACGTCGCGGTCGTCGACTCGTGCGTACACGGTGGTGGCCAGCCCGTCGAAGTGGAACGCGGTCGCCGCCTCGTCCCAGCCGATCAGAACGGCGGTGTCCAGCTCCGGGGCCAGCCGAGCCGGTGCCATCACCCCGATCACGGTGAACCGCACACCGCCCACGAGGATCTCCACCGCTGGACTGGGCCGGCCGATGCCGAGCCGGGTCGCCGCCGACGCGCCGAGCACGGCCGCCGGGTAACGGCCGGTGGCGTCGTTGAGCCAGGCTCCCCGGCGGAGGGTGGCGCTGACCGTGCCGGGCAGACCGGTCCGGGCGGCCAGCACACTGAGCGCGTTCGTCTCGACGGTGGGGATCTTGTCCGACCGGTATACCCGCAGCCCGGGTATCCGGCCGATCGCCGAGACCCCGGTCACCGGCCCGATCCGGCCGATCATCGCCTCGGCCTCGGCCGGCAGCGCGGCGTCCTGGCCGGTCGCGGTCCGTCCAGTGGAGACGGTCAGCAGGTTGGTGCCGAGCGCCGCGAGCTCCCGGTTGAGCTGTTCGCGCGACGAGGCGGAAATGCCGACGACGGCGACCATGGCGGCGATGCCGATCGCGATGCCCAGCGCCGACAGCCAGGCCCGGACCGGACGCGTACGCAGTCCGGCCGCGCCGACCCGGACGACGTCGGCGGGCGCCAACCGGCTCGGGGTGAGCGTGCTCATGCGGTCACCCGCCCGTCGTGTACACGAATGCATCGGTCGGTGGCGGCGGCGACCTCGCGATCGTGCGTGATCACCACGACCGTCGTCCCGTCGTCGTGCAGACTACGCAGCAACGCCATCACCTCCGCGCCGGATGCGGAGTCGAGGTTGCCGGTGGGTTCGTCGGCCAGCAGCAACGCCGGCTCGCCGACGACGGCACGTGCGATCGCCACTCGCTGCCGTTCGCCACCGGACAGGGCATGCGGTTCATGGTTCAGCCGATGTCCCAAGCCGACTCGTTCCAACGCGGTACGCGCCCGCGCCCGCCGCGATCGGGCGGGCACCCCGGCGTACAGCAGGCCGTCGGCCACGTTGTCGAGCGCCGGGACGCCCGCCGCGAGGTGGAACTGCTGGAAGACGAAGCCGATGCGGCGCGCCCGCAACGCCGACAGCTGCCGGTCGGACAGCCGGGCGACGTCGTGCCCGTCGACCACGACGCGACCGGCGGTGGGCCGGTCGAGCGTCCCGGCCAGGTGCAGCAATGTGGACTTGCCGGAGCCGGAGGGCCCGACGATCGCCGCGAACTCGCCCGCCCCGATCGTCAGGCTCGCCCCGTCGAGCGCGCGTACGCCGCCCGCGTACTGCTTGGTCACCTCGGTGAGCGCGATCATCCGGGCATCCCGACGGTCATCCCGGCAGCCAGCCCGTTCCCGGTGACCTCGACCCGCCCGTGGGCGAACAGACCGGGTTGGACCGGCAGATACCGGGTGGCCGTGCCGTCGAGGACCTCGACGCCGTATCCGCCTTCGGCCAACGCCACCAGCGCCGCGATCGGGACGGTGAGCACATCCACGTGCTCGGCCGCGGTGAATCCGACTGTGACGACCGCGGCCTCGACGCCCCGGGCGGCGTTCGCGTCCCGCAGCGAGACGAGGACTTCGATCATCGTCGTCGGGGCGGCGTCGCCGGTGGTCTGCTCGTCGACCACCGTGGCCACCCGCTCGACCCGGCCGGGCGTCTCGGTGCCGTCCGGCATTCGGACGGTCACCGGTACGCCGACCCGCGCCAGCCGCTGCTCGGTCACCTCCAGGCGTACGGTGATCGTCCGGCCGGTGCCGGTGTAGGTGAGCACCGGCTGCCCGCCGCCGGTCGGCTGGTTCACCCCGGCCGTGACCGCGTCGATCCGGATCGGACCGGCCGCGTACAGCACCTGACCCAGCTCGACGCGGCCGGTCTGGGTCACGCCGAGCGCCCGCTGCCACCGGCGTACCGCCGTCGCGGTGCTCGCCGAGAAACGGTCGTCGACGTCGAATCCCTGATATCCCAAGGCTTTCAGATTGGTCTCCAGTTGCCGCACATCCTTGCCGACCGTCCCCGTCCCCATCGCCCGGTACGCCGCGACCGTCCCGTACAGCAGCACGACGGGCCGATCGTCGACCCGGTAGACGGCCTGCCCCCGGCTGATCACCGCACCGGCGACCGGCACCCGCGTGACCACTCCGCCGATCCAGCCGGGCGCCGTGTCGGCGGCGCCGTACCCGAGGTCGCCGATCACCTCGACGCTGTCCTGCAACGTCTGCCGGGTCACCTGGGCCGTCTGCGGGGGCAGATCGCCGGCCGTGCGTTCGGCCGGCCCGGAGTCGCCGATGCCGACGGCGGCGGCGGTCGCGGCCCCAGCGACGAGAACGATCGCCCCGGTCGCCACCGCGGTACGCGTACGGCGGTTCACGAGCTGGGCCGCAACGTCGCCGCCGCCGACGCGTACCACTGGTCGGTGAGCTGATCGCACACGTTCTTGGCCGCCGGGTAGTCGGGGTCCTCGCCGACCTCCTGCGACACCCGGGTCTGGCCCTGAGCGTCCGGGTCCGGATACTGCTCGACGCCGTGTTCGCGCATGCAGCGCGCGTACCTGCGGCTCAGCTCGGTCTTCAAGTCGATCTCGGGGCCGACCCGCGGCGGTCGCAGACTCTGGCAGGCCGCGAGGGCGGCGTCCGCCTTGCCCTTGTCGAAGCCGGGCTGGACGTGGCCCTCGTCGGCGTCGTCGCCGGTGCCGATCGGGTCGTCCATCGGCACACCGTGCTGGCGCATGCACATCGTGTACGCGACCACCTGGTCGTAGTGGCTCAGTGTGCTCGACGGAGCCGGGGTAGCCGTGGCGGTGCCCGCGCTGGCCACCGACGGTCGCCCGTCATCGGTGCAGCCCGCGATTGCGAGCAGCAGCGGGACCAGCACGATCCCCCATATCCTCGTACGCATCCGTCCTCCTCGAGGTCGAGCCGTCAGCAGCTCGGTAGCGAAGGCGAGCAATTCGCGGCTCAGTGGAGCAAAGCGGCGGCAACACCACAGTCACAGCGGCTGTAACGCCGGTGTAACCGGTCGACGGCGACACTGACGGAGAGGAGGGTCTGGTGCGCGTACTGCTGATCGAGGACGAGCAGCTGCTCGCCGAGCAGATCGCAGAGGGCCTGCGCGACCATGGCATGGCCGTCGACCTGGCCAGGGACGGGCTGGACGGGTTGCACAAGGCCGCCGCCAACCGCTACGACGTGATCGTCCTGGATCGTGACCTGCCTGGTGTCCACGGCGATCAGGTGTGCACCGCGTTGGCCGCCGGCGAGGCCGAGGCCCGCATCCTGATGCTCACCGCGTCCGGCGAGGCCGCGGACCGGGTCGCCGGGCTGCGCCTGGGCGCCGACGACTACCTGCCCAAACCGTTCGTCTTCGACGAGCTGGTCCTGCGGCTGCGGGCGCTGGCTCGGCGGTCGGCCAACGCGCCGCGCACATTGCACCAGGCCGGGCTGACCTTCGACACCGCCCGCCGGATCGTCACCCGCGACGGCCGGGTCCTGCCGCTGACCACCAAGGAGCTGGCCGTGCTGGAGATCCTGATGAGCGCCGACGGCGCGGTGGTCAGCTCCGAGGACCTGCTCGAACGAGCCTGGGACGAGCACGCCGACCCGTTCACCGCCACCGTCCGGGTCACGGTGGCCCGGTTGCGCCGCAAACTCGGCGACCCGCCGCTGATCGAGACCGTCGTCGGCGCAGGGTACCGGCTGTGAAGCCCACCATCCGGCTGCGGCTCACCCTCGCCTTCGCCGTCCTGCTGCTGGGCACCTGCGCCACGGTCCTGGCCATCAACGACGCCCTGCTCTACAACAGCTTGTACGCGCAGATCAACGGCTCGAGCGAGGAGCAGTCGCAGCCGAAGCCGACCACCGACGCCGAGGACCTGGCAGACAAGGACGCGCGGAAGGCGCACGCGTTAGCGGTGCAGCAAACGCTCGCGGCCGACCTGCGTGCAGGCGCCCTGCGCAGCGCAGCGGGCCCGTCAGCGGCCGCGCTGGCCGTCGCCGCACTGCTCGGGCTGGGCATCTGCTGGCTGCTCGCCGGCCGGATGCTGCGCCCGTTGCGTACGCTCACCGCCGCCACCCGGCGCATCTCGCAGGACCGGCTGCACGAACGCATCGCCCTGACGGGGCCGCGCGACGAGTTGAAGGAGCTGGCCGACACCTTCGACGAGATGGTGACCCGCCTGGAGTCGTCGTTCGCCAGTCAGCGGCGGTTCGTCGCCGACGCCGCGCACGAGCTGCGTACGCCGCTGGCCATCGTGCGTACCGGGGCGGAGGTTCAGCTGGCGCGACGCGACAGCACCCCGGCCGAGTGGGAGGCGTCGGCCCGGCGGGTGCTGTCGGCGGCCGGACGCGCCGAACGGCTCCTCGACGGGCTGCTCGCCTTGGCCCGCAGTGACAGCGGAGTGCTCGCCGCCGAACCGCACGATCTGGCCGTCGCGGCGGCCACCGCGCTCGCCGACGCCGACGACGAAGCCGAGCAGGCCGCGCTCACGGTCATCAGCGATCTGCGGCCCGCACCCGTCGTCGGCGACCCGGCGTTACTGGATCGGCTGGCGGCGAACCTGGTCCACAACGCCGTACGCCACAACCAAGAGGGCGGTCGGGTAGAGGTGGCCACCACCCACGACGACGGCATCGCGACGCTGACCGTACGCAACAGCGGCGCGGTCGTCCCGGAAGCCGAGGTCGACCGTCTGTTCGAACCGTTCCACCGGCTGCCCGCCCAACCTTCGACGCGACCGGCGCCGGTACGCTCGACCGGGCTCGGCCTGGCCATCGTGCGGTCCATCGTGCGGGCGCACGGCGGAGCGATCACGGCGACGCCGAACGCCGACGGCGGGCTCACCGTCGTGGTGACGCTTCCGGCCCATGATCATGGTCAATTCCCTGTCGTCATGGCACCGCAGAATTTTCCATGATCATGGAGTGCCACGTCGCTAACCCTGCAGCAACACCGTAACCAGCAGGCCCCCATCGGGCCGGGGCACCGCCGTGACCGTTCCACCATGGACGGACGCGATCGAGGCGACGATCGCCAGCCCCAGGCCGAGCCCGTCCCGGGTGGTGCCGTCGTGCAGTCGCTGGAACGGCTGGAACAGGTCGCCTGCGCGCTCTGGATGCACGACCGCACCGGTGTTGGCCACCTCCAGCATCGCCCGGTCGCCGTCGACCCGAGTGCTGATCCACACCTGGCCGCCGGGCACGTTGTAGCGCACCGCGTTGTCGATCAGGTTCGCCGCGAGCCGTTCCAGCAGCACCGGGTCGCCGGTGGTGACGGCCGGTTCGAGGTCGGCGTGCACGATCCGGTCGCCGGTGTCGACGCCGTCGAGGGCGTCCTCGGCGGCGGTGGCGAGGTCGACCTGGTCGCGTACGGTCAGGCCGTGATCGTTGCGGGCCAGCGTGAGCAGCGCACCGACGACCGCCTCCGCCTGGTCCACCCCCGTACGCACATCCCGCCCCATCGCCAGCAGCTCGTCGGCGGTCGGCGCCGGTTTGGCCAGCACGACGTCGACGGACGCGCCCATCACAGCCAGCGGCGTACGCAGTTCGTGCGAGGCGTTGGCGATGAACCGCCGCTGGCTGACGAACGACGCCTCCAGCCGCGTCAGCATGGCGTCGAAGGTGTCGGCGAGTTCGCGCAGTTCGTCGTGCGGGCCGGCCAACCCGACCCGGGCCGACAGGTTGTGCTCCGACGCCGCCCGCGCCGCCGCCGTGATCTGATGCACCGGACGCAGCACCCGCCCGGCGACGAGCCAGCCGGCCAGCGCCGCCAGCAACGTCACCACCACCAGCGTGATCACCGAGTACCGCAACAGGTGCGACAGGGTGGTGTCCCGTTGCGTCAAAGCGCCCGCCCGTACGCCTTCCCGGAAGGCCGACTCGCACTTGTGCCGCAGGTTCTCGTCCGTCGTGGTTTCGACGATCTGCCGGCAATAGTCGATGAACGCATCTGGGTGCTCCATGAAGTACACGTCCTGGCCGGTGTCCGCCTTTCCCGCAGGCGAGGTCGTCGAGGACGGCGCCACCGCCGACAGGCTCGCGACCAGCGCGTAGCTGACTCCGACGACGACCGCGCCGAAGACGAAGAACACCGCGGAGTACAGCAGCGTCAGGCGTACCCGGATCGACAGCCGGTTCACAGGCGATACCCCCGTCCGACGACGGTCTCGATCAGCGGCGGGTCGCCGAGTTTGCGGCGCAGCCGGGTCATCGTGACCGACACGATGTTGCTGAACGGATCGGCGTGCGCGTCCCACACGTGCTCCAGCAGATCCTCGGCACTGACCACTCCGCCGTCGGCCGCCGCCAGCATTTCCAGCACGCCGAACTCCTTGCGGGTCAACGACAACGCGCGCGTACCGCGGCTGGCCCGGTGCCGCGCCCGGTCCACCACCAGATCGCCGCGGCGTACGAGCGGCGGGGCCGACGGCGCGCGGCGGGCCAGCGCGCGTACCCGGGCCACCAGCTCGTGGAAGGCGAACGGCTTGCCCAGGTAGTCGTCCGCGCCCAGCTCCAGGCCGTCGACGCGGTCGTCGACCTCGGCCGCCGCGGTCAGCATCAGGATCCGCGCCGGGCCGCCCGCGAGCGTGCGGCACACCTGGTCGCCGTGCACCGCGGGCAGGTCACGGTCCAGGATGATCACGTCATACGCCGTGAGCCCCGCCTCGGTCAGGGCGCTCGCCCCGTCATGGACGAGGTCGACGGCCATCCCGGCGTCGCGCAGTCCTTCGGCGACGCGGACGGCCAACGTCACGTGATCCTCGGCGACCAGCACCCGCATGCGGGCAATTGTGCGCCGGGCGAGATGACATCCGTCCGACACGACGAGTAGCGCCCGTGTCACCGGCGTACGCGTAGACACCGACGCATGAGACGAATCCTCCTCATCGCCACCGCCGCGGCGCTCGCCACGCTCGCCGTGACGGCGTGCAAGAGCAACGACGGCGACGGCATCGCGACCGTTCAGGGCACGGCATCGCCGAGCCCGACCGCGTCGTTCCAGCCGGACCCCGCGGCCTTCGCCAAATGCATGCGCGACCACAACGTCACCATTCCCGATCCGGTGCCGGGCCAGGAATGGCGGCCGGACAAGCCGAAGGAGGTGACCCGGGAGCAGTTCGAGGCCGCGGTGCGTACCTGCCAGAGCTTCCTCGGCGAGAACCTTCTCGGCCAGCCGCCGTCGCCCCAGGAGATGGAGAAGCTGCGGGCCTTCGCGGTGTGCATGCGCGAGCACGGCATCGAGATGACCGATCCACTGCCGGACGGCAACATGAAGATCAACGGCCGGCTGGGTCAGTTGAACCGTACGCAGCTCAATGCCGATCCGCAGTTCCGGGCGGCCGAGGACGCCTGCAAGCACCTGCTGCCCGTCGACGACGGGAAGAAGAAGTGAAGCGGCCGCTGCGTACCGGTCTGGTGACCGGGTCGGCCGCGCTGGCCACCGCCGCCGTGGCCGCCGCGGCCCTGGGTATCGGCGGTGGGACCGGCACTCCGGCGGCTCAGGCGCCGCAGCAGGCGACCGCACCCGTCACGCGGACGACGCTGGTGCAGACCCAGGAGGTCAACGGGACCCTCGGCTACGGCACCCCGACGCCGGTCAGCACCGCCACGGGGGCGGTGCTGACCTGGCTGCCCACGCCGGGCGCGACGATCAGCCGGGGCCGGGCCGTCTACCGGGCGGACAACCGGCCGGTCGTGCTGTTCTACGGCACATTGCCGCTCTACCGGGCGTTGCACGCCGGCGACATCGGCGACGACGTCCGGGAGATCGAACGCAACCTCGCCGCGCTCGGCTACTCGGGGATCACTGTGGACAGTCGCTACACCGCGGCGACCGCCGCCGCCGTGAGAAAATGGCAGAAGGCGGTGGGACTGACCCAGACCGGCGTGCTCGACCCGGCGGCGGTCGTCGTCGCCCCGGGCGCGATCCGCGTAGCGGCCGTCCAGGCCCACCCGGGCGACCACGCCGACGGCCCGATCCTTTCCTACAACGGGACCCGGCGCGTCGTCAGCGTCGCGCTCGACGTCGCCCTGCAGAACCTGGTGAAGCCGGGAAACCCGGCGAAGGTCACCCTGCCCGGCGGGCAAACCGTCGACGGCGTGCTGGCCACGGTCGGAACGGTGGCGACACCGGGAGTGGACAACCAGCCGGCCACCATCGCGGTGACCGTCACCGTCGCCGACCAGTCGAAGCTCGGCGGGCTCGACGAGGCCCCCGTCGTCGTCGCGATCACTGCCGCGAAGGCGGAGAACGTGATCACCGTGCCGGTCGCCGCGCTGGTCGCGCTGGCCGAGGGCGGTTACGGCGTACAGGTCGTCGACGGCGCGAGCAGCCACTACGTGAGCGTCCAGCTGGGCATGTTCGCCGACGGCCGGGTCGAGGTCAGCGGCGACGGCCTGTCGGAGCAGACCAAGGTGGGGGTGCCGTCGTGATCGTCCTCGATCAGGTTGGCAAGACGTATCCCGGTGGCGTGACGGCGTTGCGCGACGTGTCCTTGTCAATCGACGCCGGGGAGCTGGTGTCGGTGGTCGGCCCGTCGGGTTCGGGCAAGTCGACGCTGCTGCACCTGCTGGGCGCGCTGGACACTCCCACCACCGGCTCCGTACGCATCAAGGACGCCGACGTCGCCCGGCTGTCCGACGCCGACCTGTCGGCGTTGCGGGGTCGCGTCATCGGCTTCGTGTTCCAGCAGTTCCACTTGGCTTCCGGCGTATCAGCGGTGGAGAACGTCGCCGACGGTCTGCTGTATGCCGGGGTCGGGCAGCGAGAACGACGGCGCCGGGCCGCCGAGGCGCTGGAGCGGGTGGGCCTCGGGCATCGGCTGGAGCATCGGCCGCATCAGTTGTCCGGCGGGGAGCGGCAACGGGTCGCGATCGCGCGGGCCGTGATCGGCTGGCCGGAGGTGCTGCTGGCGGACGAGCCGACGGGCAACCTGGACTCGGCGGCGGGCGCGGAGGTCATGGGGTTGTTGCGGGAGCTGAACGCGGACGGCACCACCGTCGTGGTGATCACGCACGACCAGGAGGTGGCGGCCGGGCTCGACCGGCAGATCAAGGTACGCGACGGGCAGGTGATCGCATGAGCGGCCTTCGGCGGATCATCGGCCGGCACAGTACCCGTCATGCGAGCGCCGGCCGCAGGACGGTGATCTCGTGACCGCGCCGTCTCGTCTGCTGCCGCGCGACGTGCTGCGTGTCGGCGCGGCCGGCCTGCGCACCCGTCCACTGCGCGTGTTCCTGTCCGCACTGGGCATCGCGATCGGCATCGCGGCCATGGTGTGCGTCGTCGGCATCGCCAGTTCCAGCCGGGCTGGACTCGACCGGCAGCTCGCCGTGCTCGGCACCAATCTGCTGCGCGTCGAACCCGGCCAGACGATTCACGGCGACGCGTCGCATCTGCCCGCCGAGTCGGTCGACATGGTGCAGCGCATCGGCCCGGTCGAGTCGGCCAGCGCCACCGCCCGGCTGCCGGACGTCCACGTATACCGCAGCGACAAGATCGGCATCGGGGAGACCGGGAACCTCACGGTCTTCGCCGCCCGCGACGACCTGCTCGACACCGTCGGCGGCTCGCTCGCCAGCGGGGCGTGGCTCAACCCGGCCATCGGGAGGTTCCCGGCGGTCGTGCTCGGAGCGGCCGCAGCCCAACGGCTCAGCATCACCCGGGCCACGCCCGAAGTGAAGGTGTGGCTGGCAGGGCAGTGGTTCACCGTGGTCGGCATCCTGAACCCGGTGCCGCTGGCCACCGAGCTGGACTACGGCGCGCTGGTCGGCTGGCCGGTCGCCGTGGCCCGGCTGCGGTTCGACGGCTTCCCGGTGACGATCTACACGCGTACGCGGGATGAGTCCGTGCTCGCCGTCAAGGGTGTGCTGGCGCGTACGGCGAATCCGGAGCATCCGAACGAGGTGCAGGTCTCCCGGCCCTCGGACGCGCTGACCGCCAAACAGGCCGCCAACGCCACACTGACCGCACTGCTGCTGGGCTTGGGCGCGGTCGCCCTCCTGGTCGGTGGGGTCGGCGTGGCCAACACGATGGTCATCTCCGTCCTCGAACGGCGGGCGGAGATCGGGTTGCGGCGATCCCTCGGCGCAACCCGGCGGCACATCCGGTTGCAGTTCCTCGCCGAGTCGCTGCTGCTGTCCGGGCTCGGCGGAGCCGGCGGAGCACTGCTCGGCATCGCGGTGACGAGCGCGTACGCGTCCTATCAGGACTGGCCTGCCGTCGTGCCGCCGTGGGCCTCGGCCGGTGGTCTCGCCGCCACCCTGATCATCGGAGTATGCGCGGGGATCTATCCGGCGTGGCGGGCCTCGCGGCTCTCCCCCACCGAGGCGCTCGCCGGAACCTGACGCCGTTCCTAGCGGCAGATCGCGGATATCCATGTGATCATGGGCGTTGGTGGCCGGGATATCCGTGATCTGGTGGAAACGCGTGACGCGCTGGGTGTCCGCGGAGATCCTGGTGCTCGTCGCCGGGGTCTTCGCGGTCCTGGCGTTGGGCGGACTGTTCGTCGAGGTGCTCGACGCCGTCGGTGACGCCGACGACCTGACCGTCATCGACCGTCCCACCGTGGACTGGCTGGCCGCCCACCGTACGCCTCCGTTGACCACTGTGCAGATCGCGATAACCACGCTCGGGGACGCCAAGGTGCTGGTGCCGGTGGTATCACTGGCCGCGATCGCGGTGGCCGCGCGGCGGCGGTCCTGGGGACCGATCCTGCTGGCGCTCGCCGGGCTGGGCGGCATCCACCTGCTGACGAACCTCATCAAGGTGCTCGTCGCCCGGCCCCGGCCGAATCCGCCGGACCAGGCCGTCCCGGTCACCGGCTTCTCGTTCCCGTCCGGGCACACCACCGGTTCCCTGGTCGGCTTCTGTCTGCTGGCCTGGCTGCTGTGCCTGCTGACGACGCGGATCGCGGTCCGGGCGGCGGCGTGGGCGCTGGCCGTGGCGGGAGCCGTCCTGGTCGGGCTGTCCCGCGTCTACCTGGGCGTGCACTATCCCAGCGACGTGATCGGCGGCTGGCTGTTGGCGTTGACCTGGCTCGGCGCGGTCGCCGTCGGCGCCCGGATCTGGCAGGCCGCGCGACGAAGAGTTCGGCCCGGCTCGTCCGGGCCGACCGCCTGAACGACACCGTTCGCGACACGTTGGAGCGACATAACGGGCGTGTCGTGGGGATCGTCGGTTACGGTGCCGGTGGCGCGGGGGCGGCCGGATGGGATCTTCGAGCATGAGCGTTGAGGGCGTCGACTACACAACCCCCGAGCGGCCCACGGTCGCGTCGCTCAAGGCGGCCGGGAAGGTGTTCGCCTGCCGCTACGGCGGGCCGGGCGGCGCGTGGAAGCACATCGATCTGGCCGAGGTACGCGAGCTGACGGCGGCCGGGATCGCGATCGTCGCCAACGCCGAAGGCACCGCCGACGGCCTGCTGGGGGGCCGTGCCGCCGGGGTGGCGTGGGCGACCTCGGCCGCCGATCATTTCCGGGCGCTGGGCATGCCCTCGGATCGGCCGATCTACTTCTCGGTCGACTTCGACACCACCTCCGGCGACTGGGCGGTGCTCGACGCGGCGTTCGACGGCATCGCGTCGGTGATCGGCCGCGACCGCACCGGCGTCTACGGCGAGTACTCGATCGTCCGGCACCTCGCCGGGAACGGCCGGGCCCGGTGGTTCTGGCAGACCTACGCGTGGTCCGGCGGCCAGTGGTATCCGGGCAACCACATCGAGCAGTACCGAAACGGCGTGTCGCTGGGCGGCGGCACGGTCGACCTCAACCGAGCCGAGCCGGCCGACTACGGCCAGTGGGGAGTGGACGAGATGTCCGTCGAGACCGACCAGAAAGTCAGCGATCTGCATTACGCGATGTTCAAGAACGACACGAACGACCGGCCCCCGGGATCGCAGTCCCGCGACGCCAAGAACACCCTCGCCACGGTCGCCCAGATCCAGGCGGAGCAGAAGGTCCTCGCCGAGAAGGTCGATCAGATCCTGGTCGCGATCGAAGAGCTCGCCGCCCGCATCGGCCCGTTGCCGGCCAACGTGATCATCACCGGCGGTGAGCTCCAGCTCGGCCCGGCGGAGTGAATCGAGCGCGGCCTCGAGGGTGATCACATCGCGGCGAAAAGCGTACGGTGTCGTCGCATGAGCATCCGGGTCTTTCGCAATGCCGCCATCCACACCGGGGACCGTCCGGCCGCCCGGGTGATCGCCGTCGAGGACGGGGTGATCCTCGCGGTCGGCTCCGAAGCCGAAGTACGCGCGACTGCCGGTCCGGCGGCTGACCTCGTCGACCTCGACGGGGCGGCGGTCATCCCCGGCCTTTACGACGCGCACATCCACACCGCCCAGTACGCCCACAGCCTCACCACGGTCGACCTGGCCGGGACGCGGTCGCTGGCGGAGGCGCTGGCGATGATCGCCGAACGCGCGGCCGCGCTGCGTCCCGGCGAGTGGCTGCTCGGCGGCCGCTGGAACAGCAACGTGTGGGACCCGCCCGTCCAGCCCGACCGGTACGCCTTGGACTCGGTGTGCCCGGAGAACCCGGTGGCGCTGCCGACGGTGGACGGCCACACGTGCTGGGCGAACTCGGCGGCCCTGCGGGTGGCGGGGATCGACGCGAGCACGCCGGATCCGGTCGGCGGGCACATCGTGAAGGACGCCTCCGGTGAGCCGACCGGGATTCTCCGCGAGACCGCGATGCATCCGCTGAATCCGTTCATGGCCGCGACCGATCTGGGCCGGCTGCTCCGCGTCGGTCAGGACAAGCTGCTCGCGCTCGGCATCACCAGCGTGCACGACATCGACGGCGAGGACTGCCATCAGGCGTACCTGGAGCTCAAGGCGGCCGGGGAGCTGAAGCTGCGGGTCCACAAGGCGATCCGGCTGCCGCACTTCGACCTCGCGCTCGCCGAAGGCCGCCGGACCGGGCAGGGCGACGACTGGTACCGCGTCGGGCCGCTGAAGGTCTTCAGTGACGGCGCGCTCGGCTCGCACACGTGCCACACGAGCCGGCCGATGACCGGCGGCGACCAGGGCATCGCCGTCCAACCCTACGAGGAGCTGGTACGCCTGTTCCGGACGGCGGCGCAGGCCGGCATCGCCGTCGCCACCCATGCGATCGGGGATCAGGCCAACCATCTCGTGCTGGACGCGTACGAGCAGATCGGCCCGACGCCGGGGCTGCGGCACCGGATCGAGCACGCGCAGCACCTGCAGCCGGGCGACGTGGCGCGCATGGCACGGCTCGGCGTCGTCGCGTCGATGCAGCCGGTGCACTGCACGAGCGACATGGACCTGGTGGACTCGCTGCTGGCCGGGCACGACCTCGCCTCGTACGCCTGGCGCGGCCTGCTCGACGCGGGCGCCGCCGTCGCCTTCGGCTCGGACGCGCCGGTCGAGGACCCGAATCCGTTCGCAGCCCTGTACGCGGCGGTGACCCGGACGCGGCCGGACGGCAGCCCGATCGGGGGCTGGCAGCCGGAGCAGCGGATCACCATGGCCGAGGCGATCCGCGCGCACACCTTGGGCGCGGCGTACGCCGCCGGTGAGGAGGACCGCAAGGGGCTGCTGGCGCCGGGGCAGCTGGCCGACTTCATCGCGGTTGACGTCGACCCGTACGCCGACTCGCCCGCGGCCGTCCTCGGTACGCGTGTCCTGTCCACGGTCGTCGGCGGCGAGGTGCGGTACCAGCAGTCGTGAGCCGCCGCTGATCTGTGCGGATGTGGGAATCTGCCGTCGCCGCGCCGGTCGCCGGTGGCAGCATCGGCCTTATGACAGAACCGGACTTTGCGGGCAAAGTCGCCGTGGTGACCGGCGGCGGCTCCGGCATCGGTGAGGCCTGCGCGGTGCTGCTCGCCCAGCGCGGAGCCAAGGTGCTGGTGGCCGACCTCGACCTGCCGGCGGCCACCAAGGTGGCGGAGGGCATCGGCGCGGCCGCCCTCGCCCATCGGACGGACGTGAGCGACCTGTCGTCCTGTGAGGCGATGGTCGCCCGGGCGGTCGAGGCGTTCGGCCGGCTCGACGTCGCCGTGAACAACGCTGGCATCGGCGGCCCGCAGGCCCCGACCGGCGAATATCCGGTCGACGGCTGGGCCGCCGTGATCGGGGTGAACCTGACGGGCGTCTTCTACTGCATGCGCTCGGAGATCCCGGCGATGCTGACGGCCGGCGGCGGCTCGATCGTCAACGTGGCCTCCATTCTGGGCTCGGTCGGCTTCGCCCAGTCCGTGGCGTACGTGTCGGCCAAGCACGGCGTCCTCGGCATGACGAAGGCCACCGCCCTGGAGTACGCCACACAGAACATCCGGGTCAACAGCGTGGGACCGGGCTTCATCCGTACGCCGCTGCTGACGGAGGAGATCATCGGGGCCGTCTCCGGACTGCACCCCGTCCAGCGGCTCGGCACCTCCGAGGAGGTCGCCGAGGTGGTGGCGTTCCTGGCCTCCGACCGGGCGTCGAACACCACCGGGTCCTACTACCTGACCGACGGCGGCTACACCGCGCAGTAACAACGCGTACCCGCCCAGGTCAGGGCGGAACGTGGCGGGCTAGCATCGTCGGAATGGCGACCCGGCTCGTGCAGATCAACATGAAGGCCCATGACCATGCCGCCCTGGGCGGTTTCTGGGCGGAGGCGCTCGGCTGGGGCGTCGACAGCGAGGCGCCCGGCGTGACCAACCTCGAACCCCAGGGCGGCTACGTCTACCCTGACCCGGTCGCGGTCTGCGTCGACCTCGTCACGTCGACGGAACCCAAGACGGCGAAGAACCGCGTTCACCTGGACCTCGCCGCCACCTCGGCGGCCCATCAGGCCGAACTGGTCGCACGCCTGCGGAAACTCGGCGCGACGCCGATCGACATCGGCCAGGGTGACGTCTCGTGGACGGTCCTGGCCGACCCGGAGGGCAACGAGTTCTGCGTCGTGGACTCCGGCTATGACGAGACCGGTCCCATCGCGTCGGTGGTCGTCGACTGCGCGGATCCGCGAGCCATGGCCCGCTTCTGGGGCGAGGCCACGGATTGGACTGTGCACACCGTGACCGACGACAGCGCGGTCCTGCGCTCCGCGCAGGGCGTCGGCCCCTACCTGCGGTTCGTCCGAACCGCCGACGTCAAGACCGGATGGAACCGCGTCCATCTCGACATCCGTCCCTACCCTGGTGACGACCTGGAGGCCGAGGCGGCCAGACTGCGGGGTCTCGGCGCCACCTCCATCGATGTCGGCGACATCTCGTGGAAGGTTCTCGCCGACCCCGAGGACAACGAGTTCTGCCTCCTCACCCCCAGGTGACCCAGGACTCCTCAGTAGTTTGCGATCATCGCGCTCCGGGTAGCCGAGGCCCGTGAACGCGCTCCGGGTGGCCGCCTGATGCGGCGGTGGCTCTGGTCGAACAGCTTGTCGATCGTCATGCTGGCGGCGTTCGTCGTCTTCGTGACGGGGCAGGCGCTGGCCGGCTGGCAAGTCCGCAACGAGGAGCTCACCCAGGCGGGCCTGGCCGGCGACTCCCTCTGGGCCTACCTGGGCTCGGGCCACTTCGGCGAAGCACTGCTCGAGAACTGGGAGTCCGAGTTCCTGCAGATGGGCGCCTATGTGCTGCTGACGGCGTACCTGGTGCAGAAGGGCTCGCCCGAGTCCAAGCCGCTGGACGGCAAGGACCGCCCCGGCGACGATCCGGATCACGCCGGTGACGACTCACCCAGCTGGTCACGACGCCCCGGCTGGCGTCAGGTGATGTATCGCAACAGTCTCGCGCTGGTCCTGCTCCTCTTCTTCGCGCTGAGTTTCCTGGGGCACCTCATCGCGGGGACGGCCGCGTACAACGAGGAGCAGAAACTCCAGACCGGAGCCGCCGCGATCGGCGTCTGGCAGTTCGCGGGCACGCCCGACTTCTGGTTTCAGTCCATGCAGAACTGGCAGAGCGAGTTCTTCTCAGTCGGGGCGCTGGTTCTCCTCTCGGTCGTGCTGCGCCAGCACGGCTCGCCGCAGTCGAAACCGGTCACCGCGCCACATGACCAGACCGGTGATGAGTAGTCCTCCGTGACGCGGGTACCCGAACGGCACCTGAGAGGAGGAAGGAACCAGGATGAACGGACAAAAGGTTCATGAGGTGATGACCCGGGAGCCGGTGACCATCGGCACGCGCGAGACGCTGATCGGCGCGGCGACGATGATGCGGGACTACGACATCGGCGACGTCATCGTGACCGACGGCGACCGCGCGGTCGGCATCCTGACCGACCGCGACATCATCGTCCGGGCGATCGCCGAGGGCCGGGACCTGACCACGACGGTCGGCGAGGTGTGCAGCCAGGAGCTGATCACCGTGAAGCCCGACGACGGCACCCAGCGCGTCGTGGAGCTGATGCGCGGCAAGAAGATCCGCCGCCTCCCGGTGACCGACGGCGGCAAGCTCGTCGGTGTCGTCTCGCTCGGCGACATGGCGGTCGAACGCGATCCGCACTCCGCGCTGGCCGACATCAGCTCGGCGACGCCGAATCACTGACGGCGGGAACGCCTCACCCACCAGCCCGATCTCGAAACGGATCGGGCTGTGGACCGTGAGGCCGGCCGATCACTCGGCGCGTACGTCGAGTCCGAGGCGGGCGGCGAGGACACAGGCCTGATCGACGTCGATGATCGCGCCGGCCAGCGCGACGGTCAACGGATCCAGGGCCGTCAGGTCACTCCCCCGCAGGTCGCTGCCGAGCATGCTCGCCTTGGCCAGCCAAGCGCCGGACAGGTCCACCCGGCGGAAGCTGCCGCCGTCGAGACGGGCGCCCGTGAGGTCGGCCTCCCGCATGCGTACGCCCTCGAACTTCGTGCGGCGCAGGTCGGCGCCGGGCAGGCCGACGAAGGACCAGTCGCCGCCGGCCACCGTCATCAGGTCGTACGCACACCCGTCGAACATGCTGCCGACCAGTTTGCAGCCGGCGAACGCGACGTCGAAGAATCCGCATTGGACGAAGGTGCAGTTGATGAACGCGGCGTCGGTGTGGGCCGAAGCGTTGAACTTCACGCCCCGGAAGGTGCATTCGGTGAAGGTGGCGTTCTGCACGATGGCCTCGGTGAGGTCGATCTCGACGAACGCCACCCGCGTGTGCGTCTGCCCGGAGAGGTCCTCTCCGTACCAGTCGAGGCCCCGCAGCGTCGACTCGGTCGGCGGCGGCGCGTGCCCGTGCTTCCGATCAGCCATGCAGCGGATCCTGCCATGCCGCCCGCCGGCCCGTATGCTGCGGTGATGGCGATTCAGCGGATGGACAACGTCGGCATCGTCGTCGACGACCTCGACCTCGCCGTCGCGTTCTTCACGGAGCTGGGCCTGGAGCTGGAGGGCCGCTCGCAGATCGAGGGGGCCTGGGCGGCGAAGGTCGTGGGGCTCGACGGGATGCGGTCGGAGATCGCGATGATGGTGACGCCGGACGGTCACGGCAAGCTAGAGCTGATGCGGTATCACGCACCGGCGTCGATCACTCCTGAGCCGAGGATCTCGCCGGCGAACACCGTCGGTCTGCATCGCGTGATGTTCGCCGTCGACGACATCGAGGACACCGTCGCCCGGTTACGGAAGCACGGCGGGGAGCTGGTCGGCGAGATCTCCCGCTTCGAGGACATCTTCCTGCTGTGTTATCTCCGCGGGCCGTCGGGCGTCATCGTCGGCCTGGCGGAGCAGCTCCGCTAAGCGGCGGCGGGCTCCAGGAGTTCGTCGCCGTGGTCCACCGCCCACTGGCCGATCGTGGCGAGCGGGCCCTGCACCAGGGACGCCCCCACCGGGGTGAGACGGTATTCGACGTTCCGGGCGGTCGACTCGCTGGTTCGCGTCACCAGTCCGCGGTCGGTCAGCCGCCGCAGCGACTCGGTCAGGGCCTTGTCGCTGATGTCACCGATCGCCGTGATCAATGTGCTGCGGCGTTGCGGGCCGGGGCGCAGCGCGATCAGCACGACCGGGTCCCACGTGTGGGAGAGCAGCTCCGTGACGGCCCGGATCCGGCAATCGGAGACGAAGCCATAGCAGTCGTCGTGCGCCATGCCTCCGATCTTGCCAGGCGGTTTCCCACCGATCGGTAGGAACCGCCTCCCTAGCGTCGACGGCATGAAGATTTCCATTCTGGGGTCAGGGAACATGGCGGCGACGTTGGCACAGGCCTGGATCGCGGCCGGGCACACGGTCACGATCGCGGGACGCTCCGAGGCCAAGACGACGGAGCTGGCGAACCGTGTCAACGCCGTGGCCGCGCGGCCGGCTGACGCCGCAGCCGGGGCGGACGCCGTCGTCGTGGCGGTGCTGTGGGAGGGCGTATCGGAGATCCTGGACCTGGCCGGCGGTCCGGGCGGATCGCTGCGGGGCATACCGGTCCTCGACTGCACCAACCCGCTCGACTTCACCACCGGTGCGCATCGGCTGGCCGAGGGTTCCGCGGCGGAGACGATCGCGGCTCAGGCCACCGGAGCCGCCGTCGTCAAAGCACTCCACATGTACGCCGGCCAGATGTGGCTGACCGCCCAGGACAAGCCTCGGGCGGTGGCGATGTGCGGTGACGACGAGGCCGCGCTCGACGTCGCCGGGCGACTGGTCACCGATCTCGGCGGTACGCCGGTCGCGATCGGCGGGCTGGACCGCGCCCGGCAACTGGAGGAGGCCGCCGGTTTCGTGATGAGCCTCTACGGCAAGGGGGTGGACCCGAGCACCGCCGTCCCGAGCTTCAGCTGACGAGTCCGGTCGAGGCGTACGCGGTCCCACCGGACGACGGCGGGACCGCGTACCACTGGCTTGCCAGGAGAGGAACTTTCGTGCTGCTCAGCTGGTCCAGAGCTGGAAGGTGGAACACTGCCCCGCGGGCCAGCCCGTGTTCGCGGTGAAGGTCAGCCGCCAGTAGCGCCGGCTGGTGGCGGTGAACGTGATCGTCACGGTGTTGCCGCTCGCCGGATCGAAGGCGTACGCCGCCGACGCCTTCACCGTGCTGAACGTGCTGCCGTCCGTGCTGCCCAGGACCGCCAGGGTCTGCGTACGCGCACCCCAGGTGGCGGGCAGTTGCAGGACGATCCGGCTCGCGCTCTGGGCCGAGCCGAGGTCGACCTGAACCCATTGCGGGAAGGCGTTGTTGGCGCTCTCCCAGTAGGTGTTCTGGTTGCCGTCGGTCACGTTCGACGACGGGTAGACGTCGTTGTGGCTGGATTCGGTGGTCGGCTTGCCGGTCGCCAGCTCGGTGCTGCCCCCGGTTCCGGTGCCGGTCAACGAGACCGTCGCCGGGCTGTTGGCGGCGTTGCTGGTGATCGTGAGCGCGCCGGTACGCGTACCGGACGCCGTCGGCCGGAAGCTGACGTTGACCGTGCAGGACGCGCCGGCCGCCAGCGAAGTGCAGTTGTTGGTCTGGCTGTAGTCGCCGGTCGTCGTGACGCCGGACACGGTCGCCGTGGCGTTGCCGGTGTTGGTCACGGTCACCGCCTGGGCCGGGCTGGTGGTGTTGAGCGCCTGGCTGGCGAAGGTGAGCGAGCCCGGGGCGGCGCTCAGCACCGGCGAGGTGCTGCCGCCGCCGCTCGGGTAGACCTCCAGTTCGGATGCCTGCCCGGCCGGCCAGCCACTGTTGGCGGTGAAGGTCACCCGGACGTAGCGGGCGTTGGTGGCGGGGACGGCGACGTTCACTACGTTGGCCGGTGAGGTGAAGGTGTAGGTCGCCGACCCGACGGCGGTCGTGAAGGTGGATCCGTTGGTGCTGGTCTGGACGGACAGGGTCTGCGTACGCGTGCCCCAGGCGCTGGACGGCGGCAGCTTCAGCGTGACCTTGCCGACGGAGTAGGTGCCGCCGAGGTCGACCTGCAGCCACTGCGGGAAGGCGTTGTTGGCGCTCTCCCAGTAGCTGTTGGCGTCCCCGTCGACGGCCAGCGCCGGGGTCAGCGACCCGTTGGCCTGGCTGCTGGCGGTGGCGGGCTTCTGCAGGGCGAGGTTGGTGGTGGTGCCGATGCCACTGCCGGACAACGCCACGGTGGCCGGGTTGTTGGTGGCGTTGCTGGTCAGCGTCACGGTCCCGGTACGCGTACCGGCCGCGGTCGGGGTGAAGCCGACAGTCACCGTGCAGGAGGCGTTCACCGCCAACGACGAGCAGTTGTTGGTCTGGCTGAAGTCGCCGGAGGCCGTGACGCCGGAGACGGTCGCCGTGGTGGTGCCCGTGTTCGTGACGGTCACCGTCTGGGTGGCGGCCGGGCTGCCGACGACGGTTCCGCCGAAGGTCAGCGACGCCGGGTTGAGGCTCAGGACCGGTCCGGGCGCGACGCCCGTTCCCGACAAGGGCACGGTGTTCGTGATTCCGGAAGCCGTCAGGGCGAGCGTTCCGGTACGCGTACCAGATGCTGTCGGGGTGAAGACGACGTTGACGGTGCACGAGGAGCCGGCGGCGATCGAGGAGCCGCAGGTGTTGGTCTGGCTGAAGTCGCCGGAGGTCGTGATCGAGCCGACCGGGGCGGCCGCGGTGCCGCTGTTGGTGACCGTCACGGTCTGCGGAGCGCTGGACGATCCGGTCGCCACCGAGCCGTAGCCGAGCGCGGTCGGGCTGACGGAGATCTGCGACCCGTTGTCCGGCAGGTACGGCGGGAACGCCGGAGTGGTGATGTTCTGGCACGCGGTCGACCCGAAGATGCCGGAGTTGCCGCCGCCGTCGGTCAGGGTGAACCCGACTCCGCAGTTGTAGACGGCCGCGGGCGCCTGCGTGCCGGTGGCGGTGCTGTTGGTGATCGTGGCCGAGCCGCCGACCTGCTCCTGGACCACCCAGGTGCCGGTGTTCTGGATCGTCGCGTTGTTGATCTTGACGTTGGAGATGCTCGATCCGGAGACGAACTGGATCGCCTCGAACGGGCTCTGCTGGATGAGGATGTTGTCGACATTGGTCAGACCCGACATGGCGGCGTCGCGGGCGTCGAACCACAACGCGCCGACGCCGAAGTTCCAGTTCGGGTCGAGGCTGCCGGATCGGATGATCGTGTTACGCAGCACGTCGGTGCGGCCGAGCGGAGTCGAGGCGAACCGCTGCGCCACGTGGATGCCGCCGCCCTGAGCCAGCCCGGCGTCGACGACCCGGTTGTCGGTGACGAAGTTGTCGTGGCCGCCGTAGATCGCGATTCCGTTCGCCAGGATCGGATACTGGACCGTGTTGTGGTCGAACGAGTCGTTGACGTCGGCGTTCGTGTCCGACCACGTGGCCAGGCCGTCGTCTCCGAGGTTGCGCAGGTCGCTGTTGGTGACCTTGGAGCTCGTGACGCCGTTGTGGAAGTTGACGCCGTCGGCGGTCACGTTGCGGATGCGCATCCCGGACAGGACCAGGTTGGTCATCGGCCCGTCCATCCAGGCGCCGACCTTCATGTGCTCGATCCAGACCCGGTCGACGGTGGAGTTGCTCAGCGCGCCGCCGATGCCGTTGACCTGGTCTCCGTCGTTGCGCTCCTGGACGTTGCCGAAGATCGCGAAGTCCGCCAGGTGGACG
The DNA here is from genome assembly GCF_040654195.1 of Hamadaea sp. NPDC050747. Lineage (NCBI taxonomy): Bacteria > Bacillati > Actinomycetota > Actinomycetes > Micromonosporales > Micromonosporaceae > Hamadaea > Hamadaea sp. NPDC050747. The sequence continues at coordinate 167,411 of NZ_JBFAHM010000008.1, read as the reverse complement.
CCGCTGCCCCCGTTGGGCGCCCACCCGCCGTAGAAGCCGGGCGCGTTGCCGACGATCGTCGAGCGCCACATCCCGGCGCCCTTGACGGTGACGTTGTTCAGCACGAGGTGGCTGCACGACATGCCACAACCGGGCGTGCTGCCTGGGATCCGGAAGGTCCCCTCCGGAATCCACACGGTGCCGCCGGCACCCGCGGCGGAGATCGCGGCGGCGAACGCGGCGGTCGAGTCGTTGACCCCGGTCGGATCGGCGCCCCGGCTGGTCACCGAGATCGACCCGGCGGGCTGGGCGAGCGCCCCGGCGACGTTCTCGAAGTCGGCGAAGTCGATCGTGTAGGACCCGGCGGTGTCCTCCGAGTCCACTTGCAGGCGGAACTTCGTTCCGGCGGCGTACGTGGTGGTGAACAGGCGGTGCGCCTCGTCGTAGAAGTGATGAGGGTTGCCGCCCGGCGTGTTGGTGAACGGATAGCCGCCGTAGTACCAGCTGTAGGCGTTGGTCAGGGTGAAGTTCGGCTGCTTGGTTCCGTCGACGTACAACGACAACTGGGCGGAGTAGACCGACCCGTTCCCGGTGTCGGGGATGCTGTAGCGGAACACGATCGAGTTCGTCGCGACCGGCGTGGTGAACTCGACGTACTTGCCGGTGCCCTGCAGGGTCACCGCTTTGCGATAGGACGCCTCGGCGGGCAGCGTGCCGTAGACCGTGCTCGGCCCGATCACGCTCCCGTTGGTGGTGGCGTTCTCCGCCTGGACCTCGACGTAGGGCACCGTCGCGCCGACCCCGCCGGTGGCGGCGGCCGCCGGTTGGGCGGGCAGGACGACCAGGCAGGCGGCGACCAGCGCCCCTGCGGAGAGAACCGCGGCTCTGCGGTTGCGCGTACGAAACGATAGGGACATCTCGCGGCTCCTCTGGGTGGGAGGCCAAGGGATCGGCGACGCGGGCAGGCGTGTCGGGAGAAACGTAGCCTTGTCGATACATCAACGCAAGATATCGATAAATCTTTGCCAAATTGCTATTGTGCGCCGCAAGAGCAACGCAGCCCGCCGCTCTTCGCGGTGTCAGCGGCGGTGTCAGCGCCGTGACAGGAGGGTGACAGTCCCGGTCCCGATAGTGGCCGCATGACAACTTCAGCGATCACAGTCTCCGGGCTGCGGAAGGCGTACAAGGACAAGATCGTCCTCGACGGCATCGACTTCGAGGTCCACGCCGGCTCGGTGTTCTCCCTGCTCGGTCCGAACGGCGCGGGCAAGACCACCACGGTGAACGTGCTGACGACGTTGATGAAGGCCGACGGCGGGACGGTCCGCGTCGCCGGTCACGACATCGCGACCGAGGCCAAGGCGGTACGCGCGGCGATCGGTGTCACCGGCCAGTTCGCGGCGGTGGACGAGCTGCTGACCGGGCAGGAGAACCTGCAGCTCATGGTGGACCTGAGCCGGGTGCCCGCCCAGGACGGCAAGCGCGTCGTCGCCGAGCTGCTGGAGCGGTTCGAGCTGACGGAGTCGGCGGCCAAGCCGGCGTCGACCTACTCCGGCGGCATGCGCCGCAAGCTCGATCTGGCCATGACGCTCGTCGGCAATCCGCGGATCATCTTCCTCGACGAACCGACCACCGGGCTGGACCCCCGCAGCCGGCACACGATGTGGGCGATCATCCGCGATCTCGTGGCCGACGGCGTGACGATCTTCCTCACCACCCAGTACCTCGAAGAAGCCGACCAGCTGGCCGACCGGGTCGCGGTGCTGGACGGCGGCCGTCTGGTCGCCAACGGCACTCCGGACGAACTCAAGCGCCAGATCCCCGGTACGCACATCCGGCTGCGTTTCAGCTCCGCCGCCGAACTCGACGCCGCCGCCCGGATCTTCACCGACGCCACGCGTGAGCCGGAGGCGCTGGCGCTGCGCGTACCCGGTGACGGCGGCACGAAGTCGCTGCGCGCGCTGCTGGACCGGCTCGACGAGCACTCCCTCAGCGCCGAGGAGTGCTCGGTGCACACCCCTGACCTCGACGACGTTTTCCTCGCCCTGACGGGCCACACCACGGAGGCCGCCAAATGAGCGCCAAGTCCCACTCGCTGGTCATGCTGCGACGCAACACCAAGCACATCACGCGGAACCCGACCTCGGTGTTCAACGCCGTCCTCATGCCGATCGTCATCATGTTGATGTTCGTCTACATGTTCGGCGATGCGTTCGACGTCGGCGTCGACTACATCGACTACGCGACACCCGGCCTCATGCTGCTGGCCGTCTGCTACGGCCTCGGCGCGACCGCGACCTCGGTGAACGCCGACATGACCAAGGGCGTCATCAACCGGTTCAAGGTGATGGACGTCTCCCGGGGCGCGGTGCTGACCGGGCACGTCGTCGCGAGCGTACTGACCAACCTGGTGGCCATCGCGGCCCTCGTCGGGGTGGCGTTCCTGCTGGGCTTCGACCCCAAGGCGAACCTGGTCCAGTGGCTGGGCGTCGTCGGGGTGGTCGTGCTGCTGGCCTTCGCCGCCGGATGGTTCACCGTCGCCCTCGGGTTGTCGGCGAAGTCTCCGGAGACGGCCGGCATGGCGGCGGTGCCGCTGGTCATGCTGCCGTTCTTCAGCAGCGCGATCGTGCCGGCCGAGAAGATGGGTCCCGGCCTGCGGCAGTTCGCGGAGTACCAGCCGTTCACCCCGATCATCGAAACCCTGCGCGGGCTGATCAACGGGGCGCCTTCCGCCGGTGACGTCATCCCGGCCCTCGCCTGGTGCGTCGCCATCGCCCTCATCGGTTACCTGTGGGCGCGGTCGACCTTCACGAAGCGCGCGTGACCGCGGCGAGCCGGCACCCCTCCCCAGCCGCCTCGGCGACCATCGGTCGCCGGGGCGGCTGCCGGCTATCCCTTCCGGCGCACCATCTCGGTGATCCAGATCGGGGCGTACGGCGAGGTGCAGTTGGGCGGCGTCGGATAGTCCTTGAGCACCTCCAGGCGCTCGCCGATGTCGATGGCCCGCGCCCGGTACGCCGGATGGTCGATCCCGATCTGGGCCAGGCAGTGGTTCATCGCCCACTGCAGCCGATCCGGGGCGTCCTTCAGCTCCGCCTCGATGAGGTCGAGCAGCCCGGGCAGGTCGAGGCCCACCGGATTCTTCGCGACTCGTTCGGTGGTCAACGCCCACCCGGCGCTCGCCACCACTGGATCCGGGTCGGCGAACCAGGTCTGGCGCAGCTCTTCGGCGTACGGGCTCTTCTTCACGACGTAGTTCACGAGCCAGTCCTGCACTTTCGGCGTACGCGCCGCCCGCAGCATGCTGTCCAGTTCGTCCCGGTCGTACGCCTTCGGGCGGCAGATCAGCAGGGCGAGCAGCCGCGCGGCGGTGTCGCCGGTCGCCCAGAGGTCGCGGGCGAGATCGTGCTGCGTCTTCAGCTCCTTCGCGAGCGTACGCAGCCGGCTGAGGTTGACTCCGTGGTCGTCGCCGTGCCGTTCGTTCACCGCCCGGGCCTTCGGGTCTTCGAGCTTGGCCAGCTCGGCCATCACCCCCGCCACCGTCATCTCGGCCGCAGTTCTTCCCGCCACGTCAGCCTCCTCGTCGGTCGCCGTCTGCCGATCAGCGTAGCCGCAGCATAGGACCGGTGATGACGCCTCCGATCCGGGCCGGGAAGGATGGGGCCATGCCGACGCTCGCCCTGCCCGACCGACTCCGGCGGATGACGATGAACCGCCAGGCCGCCTTGGACACGATCACGACGGCCGCTCGTCGAGCGAACCTCGGCGCTCTACTGCTGATCGGGTCGCTCGGCCGGGGCGGCGGCGACGCCTGGTCCGACTTGGACCTCATCGCGGTCGGCGACGCCGCCGATCCGTCGTTCGACCTCGCCGACGTCTTCGGCAACCGGGTCCTCGCGACGGTCGACGCCCCGCGAGAGGCTCCCGTCGGCGGCTCCTACCGCGGCGTGTGCCTGGAGATCGCCGACGGCGTCCTCTGGTTGGACTGGTATCACTGGCCGGTCGCGACTGCGGCGGTTCCCGCGGACGCGACGCCGATCTACGACGACCTCGGGCTGCCGGCCAGCCCGCTGGCGTTCGTTCCGCTCATCACCGAGCACAGCGACCCGACTGCGCCCGGTGCGTCCGGCGGCGCGGCGGTGCTCCTGCGGGTGGCAGTGGCCGCGAAGTACCTCGCCCGATCCGACGCCGCCAAGCTGGCCGCGAAGATCCCCGAAACCGCCGGACTCCGGCTCGATCAGACGGCCGGGCGATTGCACGCCATGGCCGTCTCGGCGACCGAGCCGGAGCTGTCCGCCGCCGTCACAGCGACCTTGCGCCTGGTCGAGCTGGCCGAGGCGGCCCGAGCGGACTCCTGATCGATGCGGCGGCTCTGACTCAGCCGATCGGGGCGGAGAAGATCAAGCGGACCTCGGTGTTGCGATACCCCGCCCGCTCGAACGCGGCGGCCATCGGGCGGTTGGCCAGATCAGTCGTCGCGGTGATGCGCTCGGCCCCGTCGGCGGCGTGGAACCTGGTGATCGCCGCCAGAATCTCGGTGACGTAGCCGCGTCCCCGCAGTTCAGGGACGACGCCCAGGTACCCGACGTTCCGGTGGTAAGGCGTCGCCGACGGGATGGCGAGCCCGGCCAGCGCACCGTCCGGGGTGTACGCGAGCCGCCACCATTCGCGCAGGCCCGGGCGATCGAGGTAGAAGGCCAGCGACTCCCGGGCGGTGGATTCCGCGCCCTGAGACTGTTCGCTCTCCAGCGTATGCGCGTCGAGCGTGCCCGCGGCCACGCGCAGCATCGCGGCCAGGAACACCTCGTCGTCCGGCTCGGGCCGGAACTCCAGCCGTCCGGGCGCGTCGGGCAGACCCGCGTCCGGCGTCCACTCGAACTGCAGCCGTTCCACCTCGACCGTCAATCCTGCCCGCTGCGCTGCCTCCCGCCGCCAGGCGACTGCGGTCGCGTACGCGGCGTCGGCATGCCAGCCGCCGGGCAGCTGCAGGAGGTTGTACAACGGTGGGGCCGCTGCCCCGGCGTCCCGGAACGACTGGTGCCCGGCGCTGAGCAACGCCGCCGCGAGGGTCGCACGCTCGGCGGCGGGGACTTCGTCGGCGACCGACAAGCAGTCCAGCGCCAGTGGATGGGCGCTGTCGCTTTGCCCCCACCAGAGCGCACGCGCCAGCAGTCCGCCGTCGCCGTCCTCGGCCACCCAGGTCCACTCCGGACGGTATTGGCGTTCGGCGGCCTCGGCCCGGTAGCGGTCGGCGGGCAGCCGCCATACCGGCTCGCTCGACGAGAGGGCCAACGTTCGGTCCAGTTCCTCGCCGTCGCCAGGCACGAAGTGGACGGACACGGTGGTGTGGTTGGGCACGAGTGACTCCCGTTTTCAGTGGATCTGTCCGGCCACCCTAGCCGATCCGCCAATTCGTGATCTTGATTACAGTCGGCTCAGACGCCCGGGCCGAACCACCGGGTCAACGTGCCCCGCAACGTCAGCGGGTCGGGCTGGGCGTCGTGCGACTCCCAGGCCACGTAGCAGTCCGGCCGCAGCAGCAGCCCGGTCGCCTTGGTGTCCGTGCTCGTCCCGGTGACGACCTCGACGCGGTCCCGCCAGGGTGCGGCGACCGAGGCCAATCCGCCGTCGGCCGTCAGGTCGAGCAGCAACGGACGTGCGTCGCGGGTCAATTCGGCGAGGCGGCGGCCGTCGACGGTGAGGTCCGGCGCCCAGGCGCCCATGTCGGCGTACCGGATGTCTGCGCCGGAGATGAGGTCGGCGATGTGGCGCAGCACAGCGGGTTCGCTGAGCAGGTCGCCGAAGAACGACCGCAGCGCGGTGATCTCCGGTCCCGGTCCGACGAGCACGCCCTGCGCGGTGGTCTGCGTGGTCACCTTCTCCGCGGCCGGCCGACGTTCCGACTCGTACGTGTCGAGCAGTCCGGCCGGCGCCCAGCCGTGCAGTTCGGCGCCCAGTTTCCAGGCCAGGTTGATGGAGTCCTGGAGGCCGAGGTTGAGGCCGTTGCCGCCGATGGCCGAGTGCACGTGCGCGGCGTCGCCGACGAGGAAGACCCGCCCGTCCCGATACCGCTCGGCGAGCCGCGTGTTGCCTCCGACGACGCGGCGCATCAGGCCTGGTGCCGGCAGCTCCTCGACCGGCGCCTCCGCGCCCACCACCCGGCGGAACGCCGCCGTCAGCTCGGCGAAGTCCATCGGTTGTGACTCGTCGACATCGGCCTGCTCGGAGACGCTCAGCAGTACCCGGCCGTCCGGGAAGGCCGCGAAGGAGACCATGCCGTGCTCCGTCCGCGTGTGCCGGAACGGCGGGATCACTCCATAACCCGGCACCAGGAGGCCGCCGCGCGAATCACGGAATTCAGCTTGTACGCCGACATTCGCGGTCCGGCTGACCGTCCGATCGTTGGTGATCCCGGGAAAGCCGATGCCGGCCAGTTTGCGAGTGGCGCTGTGCCCGCCGTCGGCTCCAACGAGATAGCGCCCGGCGATCTCCACCGGCCCGGACGGCCCGGCGAACCGTGCTGTCACCGACTCCTCCGACGGCGACAGACCCACCAGCTCGTAGCCGTAACGGATCTCAACGCCGAGCTCGGCGGCCCGGCCGGCGAGCACCTGCTCGACCTTGGCCTGTGGCACGAGCTGGACGTAGACCGGGTTGTCGGCCAACTCCCCGAACGGCATCGGGTACGCGGCGAACATGAAGTGCGGGGCCGGCTGAGGCGGGCCGGCCGTGCCGGTCAGGCGCTCGAAGAGGCCACGGCGATCCATCATCCGCACGATCTGCCCGACCATGCCGTTGGCCCGTTGTTCGGTGCGTGGCTCGGTCAGCTTCTCCACCACGACCGGGCGTACGCCGGCGAGAGCCAGTTCGCACGCCAGCATGAGCCCGTTGGGGCCGGCGCCCACGATAATGACATCTTCCATGACAAATCTCCCGTTCACGGGTAGGAGGGATCGCCCGTCGACGCGACGCGGACGACGGGTGGTGGAACGGACGATCAGGCGCTGGGGTCGGGCAGTCCCGCCTCGATCAGGTCGAGCGCCTCGATCAGCAGGGACTTCATGTCCGCCTGGGCGTCGCCCTGGAGGTATTGCTGCTGGCAGACCATGTTCGCGGCGTTGACCGCCGCCGCGACCAGGCTCGGATAGAGATTGCGGCCGACGACCGTCTTGGTGCGTTCGGCGACGGCCGCGGCGACTTCGGTCTCGGCGGTCGCCCCCGCTCGCAGGAACTCGGCCTGCAGCGACGGCGCGGCCATCATCGCGCTGATGCCGGCGGCCCAGCGCTCACGGTTGCCGACCGGATGATCGGCGACTTCCGGGCCGGGTTCGAGCTGCGCCAAGAGAGCATGCCGGATGGCTGTCCACAGTGGTTCATCAGCCGGCCGGTCGCGCAGATCCTCGGCCATCTTCGCCGACCGGTCGAGGTGCCGGGCGGCCACCGCCTCGGCCTTGCTGGAGAAGTAGTTGTTGAAAGTACGCGGAGACACCCCGGCGGCGTTAGCGATGTCTTCCACCAGGACGTTGTCGAAGCCCCGCTCGACCACGAGCTGGATCGCCGCCCAGCTGAGCGCAGCCCGGGTCGCCTGCTTCTTGCGTTCGCGGAGCCCCATGCGTCCAGCGTACACAAAACTGCGCGCTCCGCAAAGATGCGTGATCCGCAAAATTGGCCGACGGCTACGCTCGCCCGATGGCCGTCCTCTGGGAGCCCGCTGCCGACGGCGTACTGCGCCTTCCTTCGGGACGACTGGTGCGCGGACGCGGGCTGCGGCGACCCCTTCCGCCCGGGCCGTCACCGGACTTCGCGCTGTACCTGCTGGGCCACGAACCGCCGCCGACGTCGTGGCAGCGCCGCTGGATTCGCTGGCCCGACTTCTGGCTGCCATCCGATCCCGCCGCGGCCGTCGAGGCGTTGCGCGAAGCCTGGACACGGAGCGCGACCGAGCGGGTGGAGGTCGCCTGCGGCGGCGGCTTCGGCCGCACCGGCACCGCGTTGGCCTGTCTCGCCGTGCTCGACGGCGTACCCGGCGAACACGCGGTCGCGTTCGTCCGTACGCACTACTCGCCGCGAGCGGTCGAGACGCCCTGGCAGCGCCGCTTCGTCCGGCGGTTCCCGGCCGGCTGAGCCGGCGAGGGGACTGAGCCCATCCTCGCCCACCACCCGAACCTCAAGCTGGCGACCCTGGTGGCGAGCACCCATAGCAAGATCCTCAACAGTGCGGCGCCGATAGAGTGACGTGATGCGCGAAACCGCTGGAGAACTCGCCGAACTGCAAGCCCTGCTGGACCGGTCCCTCGCCGGATCCACCGCACACCTGCGATCGATTGTCGTGGACCGCACGATCACCGCACCGCAGCTGACCCAGGTCCTGACCGGCATGTGCACGCTCGCGCTGGCCACCGTCACCGCGAGGGGTGAACCCCGGATCAGCGGCGCCGACGGGCATTTCCTGCATGGCAAGTGGCACTTCGGCACCGCGCGCACGGCCGCCAAGGCCCACCACCTCGGCGCCCGCCCGGCGGCCAGCGTGGCACACATACGCGGCGAGGACCTTGGTGTATTCACCCATGGCACGGTCGAGATCCTCAACCCGGCCGGCGACGAACCTGCCGCCGACTGGCCGGAGCTGCTGGCCTACTTCCAGGACCTCTACGGTGCGGACGCCTTCGACTGGGACGAGGAGGTCGTCTACTACCGCCTCCATCCGCATTGGATGACCGTGTACGCCCCCGACGTCGCCAAGCTGCTCCCGGCGTAGCGAACTCCACCCTGGCGGCCGTCGCCTAGGGTGTGAGCGCGAACGCCCGCAGTCCCGGGCGGGAAGGAGACGTCTTGCGGTTCGGCGTCTTGGGGCCGGTCACGGCGTCTGGACTCGACGGCGCTGTCGAGTTGGGACCGACTCGGCAACGAACGGTGCTGGCGATCCTGCTGGTGGAATCCGGGACGGCGGTCACGCCGGAGCAACTGATCGACCGGGTCTGGGGCGAGCGGCCGCCGCAACGAGCCCGGGAAACCCTGCACAGCTACCTCTCCCGCCTGCGTACGACGCTGGAAGCGGCCGGCGGCCCGACGCCCGCGCGGAGTGGCCGGGGTTACCTGATCGACGCCGATCCCGACGCCGTCGACCTGCACCGGTTCCGGCGGTTCGCCGACGCCGCGAGAGCTGCCGGCGACACCGAAGCGGCCCGGCTGTGGCCCGAGGCGCTCACGCTCTGGCGCGGTACGCCGTTCGAGGACCTCGACAGTGATTGGCTGCGCTCCGTCGCCGCCGGGCTCGAACGTGAACGCTGGTCAGCCGTCCTCGACCGCAACGACGTCCTGCTCCGCACCGGCGAGCACACCGCGATCCTCCCTGAGCTCACCCTGGCGTCGGACGATCATCCCCTCGACGAACGCGTCGCCGGGCAATACCTCCTCGCCCTGTACGCGGCCGGCCGCCAGGCCGACGCCCTGGCCCACTACCGGACGCTGCGCCGACGGCTGGTCGACGAGATCGGCAACGAACCGGGACCCGCCCTTCGGGAGCTCCATCACCGCATCCTCCGGCAGGATCCGCACCTGGTTCCCGGAGAACCGGAGACGCCGCGCGAACGCACTTCGGTCACCTCGACGGTCGTGCCGGCACAGCTTCCGGCGGACGTCGCCGGATTCACCGGGCGAGCCGCCGAACTGGACAGACTCGACACGTTCCTGACCCCGGAGACGGGCGCACCGGAGCAGGCGATGAGGATCGCCGTGATCGGCGGCACCGCCGGCGTCGGCAAGCCAACAGCCGGATTCTAGCACACATCGGTTCCCATGGATCGATCGTCCTGTTGGCGGGCCACATCATTAGGTCGGTGCGGCGCCACACTGTCGATGGTGATTCATCAAGGCGAGGAAATCGATCGGCGATCGAGTCAGCCGTCTGGACCTCCCCGATGAGCGTCGTCAAGTTGTCGCTCGTGGTCGCTATTGTGGACGGGTGCCAGAGCCCGGATCGCATCTGACGAAACCCCTAATGGATGACGAGGCTCCAACATCAGCCAGCGGTCCTGACGTCGAACCGCTTGAGCCAGTTCAGGGCGACCCGGCTGGCCCCGAGTCGGGGCACACGACGCTGGCTGATGCATATATCGCGAGCAGCCCTCAGCTCAAGCAGCACTTCGCTGGCCAGTTTGCCAAGGCGATCGACACCTACCAACTGTTCGCCCCCAAGTCAGCCTTGGCCGGCTTCGCCGCGCAGCGAGCCACGTTCATCGGTCTCGCCGGCGACTACGCCAAGTTCAAGTCACAGACCGCGGGCCAACTGTTCGGCCTGACCGAACTCCTGCGCACCAGCGGCCCA
>NZ_JBFAHM010000008.1:0-157008 GCF_040654195.1 Hamadaea sp. NPDC050747 | reverse complement strand
CCAGCCTTGGACTCCCGCAAGTTCACCAGCATCTCGGACCTAATCCGCGCGACCAGGCCGGCCGACGACTACGCCAAGTTCAAGTCACAGACCGCGGGCCAACTGTTCGGCCTGACCGAACTCCTGCGCACCAGCGGCCCAGCCTTGGACTCCCGCAAGTTCACCAGCATCTCGGACCTAATCCGCGCGACCAGGCCGGCCGACGACTACGCCAAGTTCAAGTCACAGACCGCGAGCCAACTGTTCGGCCTGACCGAACTCCTGCGCACCAGCGGCCCAACGACCGGCTTCGGCCGGGCGGTCTCGTTCGGCGCCCATTCCGCGGAGTGGGAGTGGTTCAACGGGCTGGCGGATGGCGGGTCGCTTGGCTTGGCCCAGGTTAGGACAGTTGGCAGCGTCTCGGCGATGGTCAGCGAACGCGACCGCTTCGCTGACTTTGGTCAGGATGATCGCAATTCAGGCATCCCTACGAGCCTTGTGGACTCGGGTGGCGAGTCGACCCTGCTCGAACCCGCGCGCATCTTTCAGCCCGAAACCACGTCGGGACTTACGGTAATTGACAACGAAACATTGGGGTTTGTCGAGTCGCTACTACTTCAGGTAAGGCTGTGCTTACCGTCCATTGAGCGTGTTCAGCAAGTCTCGAACGTGGCCTCCGGAGCGGCGATTCTCCTTATCGCGACCATGGTGCTCCAGATCGGATATCCAGAAGTCTGGAAGGCTATCGTTGACCAGAATGGAATGATTGCTCTCTATTTGACCATTCTGGTTCTCATTGGCCAGGCGGGCCGTCGATAGTCCAGCACCCAGCGCTTGCTATAGGGAATTGTGAAGTTGCGGCGTAGTGCGGAGGGGCCCTGTCAGCGCGTCATGGCTACGCTCGCACTGATCGCAGCGGACGCGCACTTCACTACAGGGCAGCTGGATGAACCAGCTCGGCGGTCGAGCTTGAGCCAGGTGCGCACCTCACGCGCAGCCGGGAACTGTAGACGGTTGTAGACGATCCGCCTCATCCGCCACCGCCGATGCGGCCCTACGCTTGCGTTTATGGAGCGATGAGGGTAACCATCGATGTATCAGGAATGCCCGCGCTGGACGCCGCACGCGCACTCAACCAGGCGTGGCTGTGGCTGGACACTGCCGCACAGGCACAGGCTCGTGACTTCTGGCTTGTGCGTCCGCCCTGGCTGTCCGCCGCCTTGCTCAACGCTGACGGGGCTGCGATGGGGCTGCCGCCTCAGCCGCGCTGGTGCTGAGTTCAGGAAGGCTCGCCGCAGTTCGTGCGCATGTGTTTCCCGGGGGGAGGCCAGGTTGGAGCACCTCCGTCGCAGTTCGACTGATTGTTACATGAACTGGCCTGCCGATCTAATCGCGGTCTCCAATCGGTCTGCGGAGTACGGAAGGGTTTCTGCGGCCTCAGCCAGGAGCTTGGCCGTCGAGTAGAGCTCCTGATTGCTGAAGACCTCAGCCGCGAACGTCAACTGACTGGCGATCCTCGCATCGACACCAATGCCTATGTCTGACATCGCGGCGATGATCCGCCTCAGTTCGGCGAGCGCTTCGGTGGTGACCTTGCCCGTGCGCTCGAAATGATCGGCGACGGCCTCCAGCCGCCTCAATGGCGGCTCGGCCAAGTGGACCAAGACCTTCATAATAAACTCTGGCTGGGCGACCGGCAGGTTCTGTAGAACGGATCCTTGCGCGCCTTCGTGCTCACGCTTCCACCGCAGCAGAACTTCCGGGGGATAACGGGTCTCGCCCTCTTTGCCATCTACCTCCTCGTGGTGTGCCAGGCACAACAGCAGCAGGTTGGCGAACGAGTCGCGGACGGCTGCGTCGAGATCGCGGCGAAAGCGCGGCGCTCCGGGCTTCACACCGTAGATGTGGGCGACCTGGGCATTCTTCTGGTATACGCCCGGACGCACCTCCAGCACGACTGGCATTGGGCACCCAGGTGCGTAGCAGCGACCATTGCTAACGGTCCACAGAGCCGCCTGGATCGCCGCGTTGACGTTCTTGCGCTGCCCGGCAGCCTCACCAGAACCGTTGGCGTTCGTCATGTTCGGAGAATGCCCGAAGGGTACGACACTTCACGGCAGGATCTGCGTAGACGGCACCGCCCCCCGCTGTCAACTCACAAAGGAGCCAAGCCGACGTCGCCTATGCCGGATACCGGAGCAGAAAGTCCTGCAGGGACTGCGAGAACTGTTGGACGTCGGCGCCGTCGTAGTCAACGTACTTCGCGTGTGCTGCCGAGTTCCGGAGGTCAAGCCACGCCGTGATCTTCTTCTGCTGCAACGTGTTGTAGACGACCTTGCCAAGTTCCTGGTTAAGCGCCTGGGCACGCTTAGGCTTCAACTTGCCCGAACGGTCTGGTTCTTCCAGCGAGATTCCGTGGAGCGCCGCGAGGTTGCGCAGGTGGCTTTCCAGCGCCCCGCCGAGCAGTACCGCTGCCGGGTCTTTGTATCCCTCTGCGAGGAGGTGGTCCGCCATTTCGACAAAGTCCGTGAACATGGCCGCGTGGACCAAGACTCGCACGTGGTCTAGGTACCCGTTCTCGACGTCTGCACGAAGGCCCTGGAGGACGCCGTGAACCTGGGTAAAGGCGAAGGGATGCGCGATGCCATAGCTCTCAACGCATTTGAGTGCCTGCTCGTAGTAGGAGTGCTGTCTTCCGACTACCCGCTCGATTACCGCAAGCGCTGATACGTTGTGCTGAGCGCACAGCGCTTCTTCCGGGTCGGAGCTATACGTTCCCGAAGCTTGCTTGTAGAGCGCGTCGAGCCCATCGAGTTGGCTGAGAATACTCGCCTGGTCTAGCCGCATCTTTACGCCTTTCGCGAGTCCTTCTCGAATATCTTGGTCCACGGGCACCACATCGGCGACGAACCGCGGCTCCCGACGGACGGTGACTTGGGCCGCCTGCCGCCCGCGTCGAGTACGGGCAGCTTCGCGTGCGTGGCGTTCAGATCGTCAGCCGCAAGGTGAGCGGCACTGAGGTCAAGACGCGCGGCGGCCAGCAGTTCCGCATCGCGCAGCGCGGCGACCGCCCTGCCGAAGTTGATTCGCAAGGCTATCCGTGACGATTACGCCGTTGTTCATGCTGTGAGGCTACGGTGCGAGTCCGACAGAACCAGTGGCTGGCGCGGCCGTCGAGCGATCCCGGGCGTCTCGTTCACCCGCTAGCTTCGCTAGCCTGCCGAGGAGGGCCTGACTCCCACGTCCGAGCGGGCAGGCCGCAGCATAGCGGCGCAGCACTTCCATTTCCCCATCGCGATCGCCGAGACGCCGCAGAATGATGGCAGCCCGTTTGGTCCAGCCAGGTGGCGGGCCCGTCTCCGTGATCGCCGCTGCTCGCTCCGTGGCTTCGATGATCTCGAATAGGAGTGGAAGCGCCTCGCTGTCGCGGCCCTCGGACCGAAGCCTGTCAAGATGATTGCTCCACTCGGTGAAGTGACGGCCCCGCACGAAGCCCGCTTGGTCGGCGAGTTCGCGGCGGCGCCGGCCTTCCTTGACTCGAGCGACGAGGTCTTCTTCCATCGAAGCATCTTCTCACTACTTCCACGGACGTCTGGAACATAGCCTGCCGGTCGCCATGAGTTCGCCATCGTCGTACAGCGCAGCCGCTAGTAGCCGCGCGCCTGCCAGAGGAGTCTCAAATAACGCGTTGAGGACAGACGGTGGGTGCTGCCCGCCGCGAATCCGCCCGCTCCAGGAGATGCCCGCCCCGCGGCTGGGCAATTCGTGCCCATCGGGGCCAATGAGCTTCATGATGTAGAGCGGGAAACGAGCCGGTCCTGGCGGTTCGGCATTCGTGAGCCGCAGCGTCGCTGCCGCTTGCGCGTCGGTCGGAGGTTCGACGATCTGTGGCTGACCGGGTCGACGCGGGTCGGGGTTCGGCCCCTCCGCCACGATGTGCAGTAGATGTTCGCTGGCGATGCCACCGACAAGCCTCCAACCGGACTCGGCGCGGAACTGTGTTTCGACCGTCCAGAACATCGTCATGTGCGGCACCTATGCTCATCGTCGACTGCCCGAACGTCGTTCGACGGCCGCGACCTCGGGGTTCGAGCGAACCACGCCAACACGGTCTGGCAGATGGCGCTTCCCGCTATCCAATCACAGCGGAGTTCTCAGCAGCGGATATCGTCGTCGGGGTCGACCTTCACGGTTTCCTTTATGGGTGGCGCGACCTCGACGTGGTGCGTGTCGAGGTTGACGGCGGTGAGCTGCATTCCTGCGTGCCGTACGGCGTTGGCTCGTTGTAAGGCTATGCGGCGTCCGGTCTCGCCCCAGCGTGCCCAGTTCGGGTCGCGGATGGTCTGGCCCGCGTGTTGACGGTAGAGCCAGGTGAATTGTTCGTCCCACCAGCCGTCGGCGGCCTCCGAGAGTGCGGCGAACATGACGACGTCGTCGTCTGCGGGTGTGCCGGCGTAGCCGCCGACAGCTCGCAGGGAGGCGGTGCGCATCATGAGTCCGGCGCAGTGGATGGGCCAGTTTCCGCCGTGTTCGTCGGCCCACGCGTTGACCGTGCCTGCTGGGATTCTTCCGAAGGGTAGCGCGGGCGGGAAGCTCTTGCGGCTGCCGTCAGGCATGAGGTCGTCCGCTTGCCCGATCGCCCAGTGAATCCGGTGGTCGTCGAAGCGCTGGACGAGGTCGAGCGCGCCGGGGAGGAGCAGGTCGTCGTGGTCGAGATTCTGGACTAGTTGGCCGCGCACGCGGGCAAGGGCGAAGTTGCGGGTGGCGGCGATCCCGAGGCGTGCGCCGTTGGCCTCGTAGCGGACCCAGTCGTACTTGGCGGTGAGGCGGTCACGTAGTTCGCTTTCTGGGCCGTCGTCCTGGATCACCCACTCCAGTTCCCAGCCGGGTGGCAGGCGCTGCGCGGCGACGCTTTCCAGGGCGTCCTCCAGGTAGGTCGCGCCTGCGATGTGCGTGGTGGATAGGACTGAGATCAGCGGCATCGGTGGCTCCTACAGTTGCGCGAGTCGGATGTCGAGTCCGACTTTGACCTGGTCGGCGGGTGCGACGCCGTCAGCGACGAACACGACTTTGCCACTGAACAGACCACGACGGCGGTCGACCAGCACGGGCGTTCCTTCCGTCATACCCAACGTCGCGGCTTCGTCCGGCGTCGGCATGCGGGCGTAGATGTCGATCGTCGCGTACTCCGGCAGGGCGCCGATGTCGTGAAGCTGGGCGAGGGTTCCTCGCCCAGGCTGCTCGTTATCGGGATCGGCCAGCGGCGTGCCCTCGACCATATCGGCGAGCAGATAGGAGTGGGTGATCTGGTGAGGCTTGCCATCCACGGCGAAGATGTATCGCCGGCACAGAAGCTTGGTGCCCTCCTCCACGCCGAAGGTCGCCGCGAGGTCTGGCGTGGCCGGAACGTGGCTGTAGGCGATGGCGACCTCGACGTGGCCGACTGGCACTCCCGTCGTCGCCTCGAACAAGCCTCGGTCAGGCATGGTGCCGGCCAGCACGTGAGCGTACTCAGCGCGCAGGACCGAAAGGATCTCGTGGCGGATTAGACGCCGTTGCCGTACGAACGTCCCGCGCCCATGCACGGTCTCGACCACGCCGGACTGTCGGAGCACGGCGACGCCTCGCCGGACTGTTCCGCGGTCGGCGTCGAACAGCCGTTGCAGTTCGGGTTCGGCGGGCAGTTGTTCGCCCGGCGCGAAGGTGCCGTCCTCGATGAGGCCGCGTAGGACATCGGCGATGTGCTGCTGCTTGGACACGCCGGGTCGGCGAGGGGGTACGTCCACAAGACCACCTTATAGCATGTCGACACGAATACACGTTGACACGTTGCAACGTCTCACCTAGCGTGGAGCCATCGTAACGCAGCAACAGCCCCTCACACCCCTAACGAGGGAGATCTGCCATGCGCATCCGAATCGGCTCGTCGCCGTTCGGCAGGTCCTCTGACCAGCCCAGACGCCTTCCCGCCAGCAACATGGTCCGCGGCGCCCGGCAGACCCAGCCGATTGATCCGCTGCACGCTCCTGCGACCAGGCGGAGCGCGGATGCGCGCGAATGCGAGTGGGACCGATGAACGAGGACTTCTTGAAGATCGGCGACCGGCTGCGTCTTGACGAAGGCGATTGGGCGGCCTCCGACGGGCCGCTGCAGCTGACCGTGTCCCACATCGACGGAGTCGATGCCGCTGGTTGGGTCTGGCTCGCTGGTCTCGATCACCTGGGACGGCATCTGAAGAACGTCATGGTGCGCGTCGACGCGGTGGCGCGCGCGAAGTCCGGCGAGTCCTCGCCTGCGGACCAGACGGCAAATTCGCGTCTCGCCATCGGGACCGACCCCGACGAGCGCGGGCGGTAGCAGCACAAGGCGGCTGCAGTCCGAGCGGCTCCGGCCGCACCATGAAGGGAGGTAAGCGTGACCAAGCGAACCGCGATGGCCGATCTTGAGTCTCCACCGGTATCGGCGCCCGAAGACTGCGTTGATCCGCTGATGTGGCAGCTGGCACGACAGCGATTTGACCAGCACGGACTCAACGACATCGGCAGATGCGTCACATGCGGTGTGCGCTGCTGTCCGGGCACGGACTTGGCCCGCGAGGGTTTGGCTACTGCGATGGGCGTGCAAGGTGGTCTGTCCGCGTACTGGACTGCCTTCGCACGGGTGATGCGCAACCCTTGGCACGCAGCGGAGACGGCGTGATGGGCGCTCACATGTCCAGGCTCAATCCCCATGAGTCCGCCCGTCACTTCTTCGGTGCCGAGCTACGCCACCGTCGACTCGCGGCCGGGTTCTCTCAGGCGGCTCTCGCCAGTCGGGTGATCATGGCTGCGTCCTCGCTGAACAAGGTGGAACTCGCGCTGCGGTTCCCGTCCGCCGACCTAGCGGCCAGATGTGACGACGTGCTGGGAGCAGAAGGCGCATTGGTGCGGCTGCACAAGTTCGTGATGGCCGAACGTGCGAGAGCAGACGAACCGCTGAACGAGCCCGTCGTCCTCAGTGGTCCAGAGGCACGAGCGTTGCGCCGTCTGCTCGCAGGCGACGCTGCCGAAGATCCGGCGCCCTCGCGCGGCTTGATGACCGACGTGTTCGACCGAATGGACTTCGCCTTGGAGACAGCGAGTCCGTCGATGCTCTCGATGGAACGGAGGATGCAATGACGGCGTCTTCGACCTCGCATCTGCCTCCGAACGAGCGTCTGCGGGCCGCTCGGCTCGCGCGACTGTCCCCGGCTGGATCCGGTCGCCCGATGTCCCGCCAGGACCTCGCCGAGCTGGTCAACGAATGGCTCGCACAGAACGGCGTCAATCACGCACAGCTCGATGGCGGGTACGTAGGAAAGCTCGAGAGAGGAATTCATCGGTGGCCCCAGCGGGTGTACCGCGAAGCGTTCCGAAGTGTGCTCGGCGCCGCCAGCGACACCGATCTCGGCTTTTACATACGCCGCAGAACCACGGACACATTCACACCCCTTCCAGATGGTGAACGTCCGTTGGAAGACCGCCTGGTAGACCTCGCGGCGTTTGTTGCCTTGCCGAGCCTCCTGGTCGCGATTATCGCCCCTTCGGCTGGCCAGCAGAGCCGGTGATCTGTCAACAACCAAGTCGTCAGTGTCCAACCCAGAAGAGAGGAGGCAAGCTGTGACTACCCGACCCTTGCACGCAAAGATCCTCGATGTCTACAGCGCCCCTCGCGCAAAGATCTTCGCCGCGCTGCTGCGGGAGCCGACCAGAGAGTGGCGGGTGAGCCAGCTCGCCGCCTTGCTGCCCGACGTTTCGGTCGAAGCCGTCCGCACGACGCTGTATCTGCTGCTCGGCGAGCAGATGATGGAACCGGTGCCCTTCAGCCGCAGCCTCACCTTGCGCCTGACCGAGACTGGCCGCTCGACGATCCATGAAATCCGTGAACGCTGGACCCAGTCGTCCGGGTCCGCGGAAGCCGGAGCACCGGCAGCCTTGCGCTACCCGTCAGAGGAATCGCCATGACCGTCCGCGCGATCGTTCCGGCTCCGAGGCTGCCTGACATCATTACGGCGCAGGCACTCATCGACGAGCACCTCAGCTCCGACCTGGCTGGCCGCTGCCGGAACTGCGGCCAGGTCGCACCCTGCCACATGCGAGCTCTGGCGCATGCCGCGTTCTCCGCCGCTGGATTGTTGCCGCAACGACGCCCCGGACTCACGCAGGCGACAGCTGACACATTCGATGCGTTCTTGGAACGCCGATGAAGCCCAACGAGCACGTGCCGCATCCGCACGCGGACAACAGCTCGAACGGTGCCGCCTCACACGCGGAGGGAGGACAGGTGCGCGCACTGCATACCCTGACAACCGTCGAGGGCAGCGTTCGGGAAGAGATCCAAGGTGGCACCCGAGCCAGCATTGTCCGGCCGCTGCCTGGTCGCGGTTCCGCCTCCGCTGCGACCGTCGTCCAAGCAACTTCCACCATTTCGGCCCCGACCTCGAAAGCCGCGCTAAGCACTGGTGCGGCGCCAAGTCGCGCGCTCCCGTCGAGTCGGCTCGGTCTAGCCGTTCACCTGCTCAAGATCGTGACCGCCTCAGTGACAGCAGGTCCGGCCGATGCCTGAGTCCATTGCGTCCTTGGTGGGACGGGAGCTGGTACGCCGTTGGCGTACGCGCGGCGTGCGGGTGTCGGGCGGCGTCATTCTCAGCGACAGGCTGTGGAACGGCTGGCTCGCGGCCTACGCCGCCGCCGACCCGCGCACGATTGATCAGCCAGCTCTGAGATGCCCTTGCTGCCGCCATCTCGGGTTGCGACTGGTCTACACAGGCGGGGACAACCTGATGGGGTTCGCGTCGATGTGGTGCCCGGCATGCCGGACCGGCATATGGACCTGCCGGAGCGGCATCCCTGCTGACGCGCCCCGACTGCCATGGGACATGCCCACCGAACAACGAAATCAGGTCATGGACGACTTCCAGGCGGTGCAGCCACGCCACGATGGAACGACGCTACGCCGCTGGACCCAACACGGTGTCGCCGTGCTCGGGCTCGGCCTCGCCGTGATCGGCCTCCTCGGAGTCGCGACGGCGCTGCTCGGCCTGTCCGATGTCGCCAGGTTCCTGCTCACCAAAGCCGTGCCCACGGTCTTCACCGCGTTCGGGATCGTCTCGGCGATCAACCTGGCCCAACGCTGGCTCGACCGTCGAGACGTCGACCCCGCACACCCGCCCGGTCGCCTCAGTTGGCGACCGAAGATCCCTGCCAGCCGGACCGTGACCGGTCCGGACAACATCCGTCGAATCGTGGAGTGACAGTGACCCCCGGACACGCCACAGCGCCGATCACACAGACTACGGATCCGTGGGCCACCTATTCGCAGGCATGCCAAGCGCTCGGCGCACGGCTGGCCGCCTATCGCAACAACGCCGGACTGACCCGCAAGCAACTCGCGTCGGCGATGGGGTCCAGCGTGTCGACCATCCGCCGCGCCGAAATCGGTGCCAACCACTTCACCGCAGACTTCTGGCGCACGGCCGACGACGAGCTCAACACGGGCGGAGTCCTAGCCACCGCGTGGGGCCACGTCGCCGTTCATCACAGGGCTGCCGAGGCGTACTCCGCCGAAAAGGCGGCCGTGAACGATGCGGCAAGCCGGTGTCTGAGCCCGGCCGACTGCCTGTGCCAGGTGGTGGTGACGCGCTGGACACAGCGGGAGATCCGCGCACTGCGCGTGGCTCTGCGGCTCGGCTTCCCGCTGTGGGCATCTGTCATGCAGACGGATCTAGAAACCGTGTACGGGTGGGAAAGCCCGCACGGGCCGTTGCCCAGCTTGCAAGAACAAGCGCTGTTCGACGCATACCTGTCACGCGTCGACATCGATGTACGAGCGCGGTTCCGAAAGCTCCTGGCCGCCACGCCACCACCAGCGACACAGCAGGCGACGTCCGCGACCGCGTCTGCCACACCGTCTGGAGGACAGCGATGAGCCGAGGCCTGCGGCCTACGCAAGCGCAGACTCCAGCCAAGCGGCGACTGGGAGTAGCCGTGATCTTGGCTCTGTTCACCCTCAGTGCCCTGCGCAGCGCGCCTTCACGCTCTGGAACGTCCTCAGATGAAGACCGGCCGGACGTGGCAAAGCCTCCCGCTGACCCCGTGCAGCATGCCACGTCCGGCCCACCCATCGGCGTTCAATCGCATTGGGAATCGGTGACCGCCGACGGAGAGTCGAGAAGTCTCGACGAACGTCACGATGGCTGACCTACATCACCTGACCCAGGGGCGAGGTCAGACGGCGCGGGAGAGGACGTGGCTGCCGGCGGGTAGCCAGCTCACGCCGTAAGTCGCCCACTTCTCCAGCTGCGGCCGATCGATGATGTGGATGCCCTGCTGCTTGGCAAAGGCTCTGGCTGTGTCGGAGACCCGGCGATTAGTGACCATGGCAACGATGTGTGCCTTGTGGATGGGAACGGCCGTGCCGTGGAGTGCGTACAAATGGTTCGGGTGAAGGCAGGTTGCCGGCTTGATCGAGTGCTTGCACTGCACAACGACGCGCTGACCGGCCGACGTCACCGCGATCACGTCGGCTCCCTGATCGTTGGGGCCACCTCGCCGACGTTCGATCGTGCATCCGTCACGTTCAAGCAGGTAGGCGATCCATTCTTCGAACTGATCCGGCGTGAGCGCGTCCAGCCGGTCGAGCGTGATCGACTGGGGTGTCGTGGCAAACACATTGCGCTCTTCGGCCTCCTTGAACATCCGCGTGGTGACCTCGTTCCACGCGACATTGGATTTCCCAACGCGCTGTTGCGCCCGCTGGAGAGCATCGGCTGATCCTTGGAGGTGGCGCAGCGGCGAACGGTCCCGCGGTACACCGATGCGGTAGTCGCCCGCGACCGAACCGTCGACAAATGCCTCTGCGAGCGCGGCCACAACCTTCTCGCACAGCATGACGTGCGCGCGGGCAAGGCACTTCTCGTTGTCCAGAGCGTTCTGATCCGCATGCAGGAACGCGGCAAGATCGTTAGCAATCGACGCCAGTCCGCGCGGGTCTTGTCGAAGCTGCTGGTGGTAATCGGCATTGGGAACCGAGGACTCATCTATGAATTGCTCATGCTTGCGCCAGAGTTCACACAGTTGCCGCGCAACGCGGATTTCGGTGTGGCGGAACGCCAGTGCGCTGACGTCGTCGTCGCTCATCCGGCCGAGAATCGCGCCGAACGTATGGTTGAGTCTGGCATCGGCGAGCTTGGGGGGCTTGATTGTCGCCAGCGAGTTGATCTTCACGGGCGGCGAGCCTAGCGAACCTCACCGACAAAACGATCTTCGGTCCGGCGACCTGAGATCAGCCGCCACATCGGGTCAGTCGTCTCCTCGGAGGCGGACGTCGGTGTCGTCGGCGGGCAGGGCGATCCATCCGTCGCCGCCAGGTATGAGCCGTTCGGCGGCGGGTTGCGCGCGCGCCCAGTCAAGGACCTGCTGGCGGGTTCCGTCGAACCTGACGACCCCCGCGACCTCGCCATCGGCGTTCGGCTGCCCGTAGTCGTCGACCCATTCGGCCACGTATGTGATGTCGGGATAGCGGGGTGTGCCGCCTTCGGTATGGAAGTAGACCGTGCCGTGTCCGGGGCGAGGTCTTCCGAGGCGTTGAGGCACGCCAGGGTTCGTGAGCTCCGGGGCGTAGTCACGCCGGGGCGGGCTGCTGGACATGAGGGCAATTCTATCTCTTGATCATGATGGTGGGCCGCTGGCCGCCTATCGTTTCGGCTGGCCAGCGGCCCGAATCATGGTCGATGCGGTCGCTCGGTTAGAAGGGCGAGTAGCCTGAGCCGTACCAGTTGGAGCCCATGGTGGGCGGGTTGGTGGTGGTGTAGGCGCCGCTGCTCTGCTTCTGGAACTTGGGGCTCTTCCACCAGGCGTACCAGCGGCCGGGGTAGGCACTTGAAGGGTCGGTCCAGGTGAACTCGTGCGCGATGCCGGCCCAGGCGACGCTGGAGTCGTAGTAGGTGTAGCCGGTCGTGCCGAACGCCGTCACGAGTGTGCCGGCGGCGTACGGGCCGTATGGCCCCCAGCCCTGCTGGGAGGCACCGCTGCTGATCGGGTAGCCCTCCGGGTGCGCGGTGCTGAAGTACAGGCGTTCACCAGTGGCAGCGAGAGTTCGCACGCCACGTGTTGACTCGAACTGGAAACGCTGCGAGTAGCTGCGCCCACCGCTGAACTTGTCCTCGACGTAGAAGTAGAGGTCGCCCAGGTGGGTGCCGCCGTAGCCGTAGACGCCGGTGCCGTCGAAGTAAACGTAGTAGTTGTCAAGGTAGTAGTAGCAGCCCAGCGCGGAGCAGACACCGCTTTGGATGCCGACGTCACCGTTGACGGCGGTCGGTCGGGTTCGCGGCTGAGTCCGGGTCGTGGTCTGGCTCAAGCACAGCCACGCGCCCTTGCGGGCGGCCAGCGGCAGCCCGCATTGGTCTGAACCGGACGTTGCGAGCTGCCCGGCTGCCGTGTAGTCACGCGCCACGGTGTTGTCGGAGGTCGTGGTCTCGCCGGGAACCGGTGCGGCGTATCCCGGGATCGGGGTGATGAGGACCCCAGGCAGCCCGAGGGCCGCGAGGAGGATGGCCAGTAGTCTCGAACGTGTCCTCACAGATGCTCCTTTGCCTAGAGGGGAGAGGACGGTCGCGGCTTGCGGTGCGCTACCATCGCAAGCCGCCCTACCGCACGCGGCACGTGCGGCCGGGCAGCCCACACATTCAACCGTTTACATGGATGAAGTGGCTTGCTGGAAAGTCTCTTGCGCGGCAGCCAGGACGGTCAATCCATCGGATGCAGACAGATCCGCTTGTCCGCATCGACGGCTCGGCTGGTCGGCGGGTGCCGCTGGCCACGGCGGCGCGATCACGCCAGCGTTTCTCGTCCTGCGGTCGGCGACCCAGCGGATCTACCGCGACACAAACACGCCCTGCTCGGCCGTACCCTGGGTGTGCGGATCGCCGCCGCCTACCCCGATCTGAACGTCGCGTCGAGGACGGAGATCATCGCGACGCCACGCGGATCTACGACGGCACGCATCGCATGCTCGTTTCCCAATGGCCTCGAATCCACGGCCCGCCGCGGTCTCGCGCGGGGTTTGGCGTCGCCGCCGGAACAGTGAATGCCCGGCGCAAGCGCACCCGGGACCACTGGTGCGGATCTCGGAGAATCCGGCGGGCCGCCACCGTACGCGTCCTGTCGGCGAAGGGCTCGTGGAGCATGGCCGTGGCAGAATCGGTCGATGACCCTTCGTGCCCGAGTCGACATCGACGACAACCTGACCTACGGCGAGCTCTTCGACTTCGTGGACATCGTCCGCGACAGCGGCGTCTCCCCGGATGCCCTGGTAAAACAGGTCCGTACCGAGCACAACGGCGACGACTTCGGTCTGGAGGCGTTCGAGCAGGAGGTAACCCTGCCGGCGATCCGGTCGGTCGTCTTGGGCGGCGACGAGGTGCGGGAACTTCTCGCCACGCTGGAGATGATCACCGACAGCGACGGCGACGCCCGGGCGGCCCTCGACGCGCTGACGAAGCTACGCAAGCGGCTGCTTGGCCTCGACGACTAGCTCGACCGCCAGAGCGCACCACTGGCTACGCCGCATCCGCGGGGGACCTGACTTCCTGCGGTCGCCTCAGCCGACGCCGACATCAGCCTCCGGCCATCAGGACACACCCATTCCCAATCGGACGAGAGCCGCTCACCCGTCGAAATCGCTGGATGCGGAAGGGGTTTCGTTACCGCTTGCGAACTGGGTTTCCAACCCCCTGGTCAGCAACACGAAACCCTGAATGAAGGTTTGCAGGCCGCTGTCCTGCGGCTGAGGCGACCCACGCGACTGGAACTCCTTACCAGGGGTTTCCCTTGGGGCGCAAGGCCCGTGCATCACGATGCTCGTGCCGACGGTGCTCTCACTGATGTCCCCGTATCGGCCCACGTGGTGAGGCACAGACTTGCCGGGTGCCTGGTGACAGAGTTACCGTCATCATGTTCGTATCGACGAACTGTGATGGTTGTGCCTCGGTTGTCGAGGTTGCCGTCGTGCGGTACGTGGCATCAGCCCACTCGCCCCCGCTGCGGGCCGGTCGACTGGTGTCGGCGACCGCCGCCGTGGCGGCGAACCTCCTTTCGACCGGGAAGCGGCACTCCGCCTGGGCGGAGCACTGCCGGAAGCCGGGCTCTCGTGCCCGAAGACGCGCGTCTTCAGCGTGGGTGGCACTCTGGTGATCGTGAGCGAACGTGACGACCCGCGGATGCTTGCGGGCGTGGCCGCGTCGGCTGAGCAGGCGAGCGTGCTGGCCGAACAGCGCCGAGCGTGGCGGATCGCGAGCAGCGCGGAGTTCGCGCTGGAGCTGGCGATCCTGCCGGGCCGGCGATGGGAGTCGTGCAAGGGCGCGTCGCTCGCGCTGATGGCCAGGATCGGTGCGGTCCCGGCCATCGAGGAAGCGGTATTCGCGGTGTGGGATCTGGCGCGCGAGGACCCGCCACCGGAACGTGATCGGGTTTACGCCGCGCAGGGTGACGAGGCCGCGATCGTGGTCGGGCATGCCGCGTCGGCCACGATGGTGGCCCGGTCAGGGGGTCCGGTGCTGGTGATGGCCGACGCGCTCGGGCGCACGGTGTGGCGGGTCGAAGCCGACGAAGTGTGGGCTGATGATCTGGCGGAGATCTTCCGCGAGTTGTGGGAGGTCGCGCACGGCCGTCCAGCGGTGGACGAATCCGCGATCCCGCCTATGCCCCGGCTGCCGTGGCATCGCGATGCACGGCCGTAGGTCGGCCGCTGGCGGGTCGGCGTACGCGGATGCGGCACACGACCGCGATGGTGTCCTCGGTACGCCTACGGCGTTTGTAGGCCGCCGCGACCGTCAGTCCGAGATCCGTGGCGGCGTCGGCGAGGTCTTGGCCGTCGAGCAGGGTGCGGGCGATCAGCTCCAGGCCGAGCCGGTCGAGCCGATGGCCGGCGGCGGTCACCGCGGAGGCGACCGCGTCGAGGGCGTCGGTCAGGTTGCGCGGGTCGCCATCCGGCATCGCGCCAGGATCGGGCAGCGCGAGCGCGGCTTCGGCCGGGACGTGGCTACGGCGGGCCTTGCGTCCTTTGCGCGCGTGGTAGTGGGCGCCGTTGACGAGCCTCGCCGCAACGTTGGGCCTGCTGGTATCGATGCGCGCCAGCCGGGCGAGGAACCCTTCGACCAGATCGGCGTGAACGTCGTCGCGCTCGTACGCATTCTCGGCGGGCAGGGTCCGGTCGATGCGGCGCAGCGCTTTCACCGCTAGGCCGAGCGCCAGCAGCCGCCACACCCGGCCCGCCTCGCCCGGCAGGCGGGCACGATCCACGACCGCCGACCACAGGGCGTCTGTGGCTCTTTTTTCGTCGCTACGGCTTTCCAGCTCGGCGCGCAGCAGCTCCGGCGTGCAGTCAAACGGCGGCCACTGGCCATCGAGGAACGTTCCGGCCCCGATGCGCACCTGTCCGGCCATGGCGAGGAAGATCGGGTCGAGCCAGCGCAGGATCGGCCCAGCCGCGACAACCTCCGGGACGACGGCGACACGCTCCACTGTGATGATTGTCAGCGCGCCTGGCCCGTGAGAGCAGCGCTGTCAGCCGCCGTCAGGAGTGAGACCGGTCACATCGTGTCCAAAGCAGCGGGCTCGCCGTGCCGAAAGAGGGTGAGGCACATTCCTGTCAGCCGAACCTTACCCGGCGCAATTCTCATCACGCGCCGACTCGAACATGCCGCTGAGCTGCGGTGTCAGGCGCTGACAGATTTCGGCCCTCGCTGACAGCATCCGGTGGGCGTTCGCTGGACCTGTCGGCGGCGTCCTGAGTGCAGCGGCGGCGCTCACCTCACCGTCTGCCATCGGCTCTACGCCGACCACGTGCGGTCACGTGCCGCTCGCCACGGACACCACCCATCCGGACGAACGAGCATCACACCCAGCAGCCGTCGCCAAAGAAGACGCGACAGCGGCGTCGTCCAGGCCATCGCGCTGAAGCGGGACTGCCGTCGCCCGGAGTCCCGCTCCGCGACTCCCGGTCCCGCTGGACGGTCCCGCTCGTAGTCCCGCTCGGTCCGTTCGGTCCCGCTGCAGCATCGACAGGTCCCGGTCCGCAGGCGGGACTCGTCCGTCCACTGCGAGCGCTCGCCGTCCGCGCGCGGCGGACCGAAGGCGGACGGACCCGGTCCGTCCGGCTCGGCCGGACGGCTGTCCGGGACGGTCCCGGCCCGACCGAAGCAGTCCTGTCAGCGCAGCTCCCCGGCTCGTGTCAGCGATTGTCAGCGGCGGCTGGTCCACTGCGCCCGACACATCCGCTCGCGCCCGATCCCAGGGCAACCCCGCCTCCAACAACGTCCCGGAAGGACAGACCGCGACCGCACTCGACCCCAGCCGACATCCGCCACAACTCAACCCGACAGGAGCAGAAGCCTCGTCCCGCTCGACTTTGGACCCGAACGGCCTTGGTGGCCATGCGCGGGTCGGCGTAGGACTCCGATTGGCCGTCCGGCTTTACACCGACCCCCACACCGACCCCCGGAAAAACCCAACATTGCAGGTCACCGCACCCAACAGGGTCGCGGCAAGTATCCAGACAGACCCTTCACGGGGTCTCTCCCACAGGGGGTGTACATGAACAAACCCAACAAGCGAGCTGCGCTCGTGCCGCCGCTGCTGCGGCTGCAAACCTCCATCACCAGCCGAGACGATCGACTGCTCGGCTGGCTCTACGACCACGGAGTCCTGACCACCGACCAGATCGCCAAAGCCTTGTTCTCTTCCCTCGACTTCGCCCAACGCCGCCTGCTTCGCCTGACCGTCCTGGGCGCGGTCACCCGGTTCCGGCCCAACAAGCTCGACGGAGGCTCCCACCCGTACCACTACGTCCTAGCCCAGCTCGGCTACGAGCACGTCATGGGCCAACACGGCCACGGGCTGCCCAAACGTGACCAGGCCCGCCGCCGCTACCAGTCGCTGATCTCCCGCCCGGACCTGCCGCACCTGCTCGGCACCAACGGCGTGTTCACCGACCTCGCCGCATATGAGCGCACCCACCCCGGCACAAAGCTCGCGGAATGGCGGCCGGCGTCGGCGTTCCACGAACCCGGAGCACTGTTCCGCGACGGGTCCGACCACCGGCTGATGACCAAGTTCCTCGGCCTGCCCCGCCCGGACGGAGCCGGAGCCTGGACCGAGGACGGCAACACGGTCGCTTTCTTCGTCGAGTACGACACCGGCACCGAACGCCTCAACGTGCTCACCGACAAGGTCGCCAAATACGGGCTGCTGTTCTCCTACGCCAAAACATGGAGCTGGCCGGTGCTGTTCGTCCTGCCGACCGCGCTACGCGAGCGGCACTGGCACGACCGCCTCCACGCCGCCTACCCCAACCAGGCACCGGCCGTCGTCGTCACCACCGCCACCGACTACCTCACCCGCCTGGGCAAGACCCCAGCCGAGGACGTCTGGCAGGTGCTCGGCTCGACCAGGCCACGGCGTCGGCTGATCGAGCTGCCCTACCGTGACCCCGACCACGACACCCGCTGGCATCCACCGCCCGATAGAACCGTCGATCGAAGACCGATGGGCGGAGCCACCGCGTGAGCTTCCGGGCCAATCGGACCTGACAAGTGCAGGCCGGTCCGCCGACGCTGATCACCGCCAAATGAGGGACCTACAAGTAGGTCCACAGAAACTCACACATCGACACTCCGACGCTGGCCGTCGCGAACCTCGCGGCCCACACCGAACGCGCCCGAGGCCGGGCGAAGGAAGGAACAACCGCAGTGAACACAGTCCTGACCACGCGCATCACCCGCAGAACTCTTGGAGACACATGGCCGAACACACCCCGGCCACAGACGCCGGAACCCCAACCCCTCAACCCCCGGCTCGACGACGCAAGCCGCCGCGCCGCAAGAACAACAACCCATCACCACCGACCGACCCGACCGCGAAGAAGAGCAAGACCGATATCGCCATCAAGCAGGCAGCCGCCCGGCTCGCCGCCGAAGCCCCGCCGCTGAGCGAAGCCCAGCGGCGGCGCATCGCCGAACTGTTCGCACCAGCTGTCAGCGCCGTCAAACGCTGACACACCGTGATGAGGGGCGCACCGAATACCGGTGCGCCCCTCATCACGGTTAACGCGCTTCGCACGAGGCGCAGAAGCTGAGGGTGCCGTTGACCGGTGTGGTCTGACACACCATTCAGACCGGCTTTCGGCAGTGGTGGCAATACATCGCCGCACTGTCGGCGAGGTCGAAGATCATCCGCGGGTTCGCCGCGCGGATCGCTCGTTCGGTCGACTCGCAGCCTTGCAGGCAGCGGCCGTCCGGACCGGCTTCGCGCAAACGCGGCCAAACGGTGCACTTGGTGTAGGTACGCAAAGGGTCGTGGTCTGCCGGGTCCGTGCAGCCATTGGGGCAAGGCCAATTCTGAGCTGCTGACGGTGTGCAGACCACACACGAGCGTCGATCGCGACCGTGCGGGCACTTCTTGCGCAGCGGGAAATCCGAGCCGTTGCTCGGTCGAAAGTAGTCGGCTGGGCCGTGCTTGTCCCATAGGCGGTACGCGCAGTTGTAGCAGTTCGTGTGTAGGTGCCACTCGACCGTGGGACGGCTGATCGTCGCTTGCTGGGGGATCAAAGCGCCACACGCAGTCTTGATCCCATCCATGCTCACGTGGATCTTGCCGAGCTTCCACTTTGCGAGAACCAAAGGGACAGGACCGGCCTGAGCGGTCGTGTCTCCCACGGCGGCGGAAACATTCATAGCCGCCGACACTACGGCAGCCATGCGACAACCCAATCCAGTCGATCAAGTCCGTCCCAGAGCCAGTTTGGGACGCCGTGGCGGGATGCGAAAACTGTCGATTCCTGCCCGACTACGTCCACGACGTCAAGGCAGCCCCGTTCTTCGATGTGCGAGCGCTTCGGGACGTCCGAGTTCGTCTGCGCTGGCGCCGCCGCCGGCCAGGCTCGGGCTACATTGAGCCGTGCTCGATCGGACCCCAGACACTGCGCCTGTCATCGATCTTGACAATCCTCGGGATCGCCAACGAAAGCAGGAGCATCCGCAGCCGTGGTCCCGGATTCGGACCAGCCGGGTGCCCATCTGGACGGTTGTCCTTCTGTCTGTCAGTAGCGCCCTGGCTGGGGCGGCGGCGATGGATGCATGGGCAGCGAGACAGCAACTACGGAGCCAGTCCACACAGGTTTCGCTGTTCGTAAGCGTCGCAGGTATCGGGTCCGCCACCCAAGATGGTGAAGCCGACCACGTCCGGATCGAAGGCACCCTGGCCATTATGAACGGCGGGCCGTTGCCCATCGAGGTCACCAACGTCTCCGACGACGCGACGGTCGTCCTACACACCAGTCACCGCATCGCAGCCGAGGCCACGACCTGGTTCCCCGCCCAGGTGACGATTCCCTGCATGGACACGGCGGCACCGGCAAGCATGATGGTCGCCCTTTCGGTCCTCACCGCAGACCATCATCACCGCGCCACCAAAGTGCAGCTTCAGCTGGCGGGAACGCTCTGGCACGATGTCATCGCCCGCGGTTGCCGCCGCAGCCGGGAGTGAGCACTTGAGAGCGACTACCTGGATCTTCGAGTATCCAGGCTAGCTGCGTGCCGGGCGGGTGAGAGGGCGGACAACGCCGTTGGCGCAATCCAGCGAAGCCTCCAAGGTGTCCTGGCGTCGCACTCGTAGTAGCCAGACGTCGGAGTGAGATTGCGTCACCCAAGGAGCGGTCCGGCGTACTCACCAAACCGATCTTGTCGCACGGTGGAGACGAGGGGATTCGAACCCCTAACCCCCTCGATGCGAACTCGCGGCAGCAAGATCATTGACGGCGCGACAGTGCTCAGGCGCACTCCAGAGGTCTTCGACGGCCGTGATTGGTTACGGGCGTTGCTGTACTTCACTGCTGTACAGCCCTCGAGAGGTAGCGCTGCTCATATGCACGCTTTCCGCTTCGATCGCCGGGGCCGAGAAGGAGCGCAGCGTCATACAACACCTCTTCCGCCTTCTCGGCAAAATCGCAGAAGCCACACCCATACTCGGCATACTCCTCGGCACGCCGCGCGATGCTCGTACCGTTCAGGTTGATGAACTCGACTGCTCTGTCGACCTCTTCGAACACGCCCGCGGGGAGGGCATTCGTGTAGAGGGCCCATGCACGGTTCACACTACGTTGGATCCGCTCGACTTCGGGGTAGTCCTCGATCGGGCAGGGACCTTCGCCCTGTTGATGCCGCTGCTGCAACTGAAAGAAGGCTGTCGAAGCAGCGTCGAGAGCATCGGCCATGCCGAGGCGGGCCTCGTACGAGGCCTGAAGGTTCAGCACTGCCAGCTGCTGGCGATGCCCAGCTTTCAGTTGCATCCACGCGACTGCCGCAGTTGCCAATCCCCCCACGAGCGCCCCCACGAGGGAACTCACGGCACCCGCCCAGAAATCGGTCACCGTCACATAGTCCCAAGGCCGAGCAAGCCATCCCGTCGCCGTCGAACCAGAACCCGCGTCGGCTTCGCCTGGTTCGGCGGTGGCGGGATGGTGCCGAACTGCTCAATCACGTCGTGCTCGCCGCCGAAAGCGGCACCTGGCACAACTTCTACCTCGTCGGTGCCCAGGGACTACGCGCCACCGCGTCAGTACCGCCCTCCGCGATCAGCTCGGCCGGCACGGCCGCAGCCGTGACCGTGGAGCAGATCTTCGACTCGATCGCGATCCGCGTCGACGGACCACTCGCCACCGAGGAACAGTTCGTCGTCGACTGGACGATCACCAACCTCACACAGCACAGCCGGATGCAGCTGTCCGACGGTGCCCTGATCCACTGGGCCAACGGGTATCCGACGCCGCCAACGCCGACCCGAGTCTCACCCTGACAAGGCACAACTGTTCGGCCTGCTGGCGGGCAGAGGCTCGCCAGCGAACCGCATCACCGTCCGGCAATCAGATCAACTAAGCCCATCAGCTCTAGCGGGCGGCGCACTGCCTCCGACATGCCGCTGACGAACAAGCGATGGCCGCTGGCTATCGCCAGCCTGCGGGCGTGGAGGATCGCACTTACCGCTGCGGAGTCCACGAAACGGACGTCTGCGAGATCGACTTCAACATCCCTGCCGGATTCGACTGCGGCTCTCAGCCGGGCGAGCGTATCGGCGTAGTTGCTGAAATCGAGGTCGCCGTTGAAGACCACAGCGGTGACGTCCGGCGGAGGCGGTGTTGTCACCGGTCGATTGTGCCGCGAACGGACCGCGCGAGCCTGCAGGCTCGCGCGGCCGAAGACCGATCAGACTGCCGCAGGCCGACGAGCACGCCTCCGTGCCCGATCCCGCCGGGTGGATCACCCCCGACGGGCTCGAACCGGTGAACGCTGTTCGCGTTCCCGAAGCCAGCCAATTTGGTATGCGCTGGCACAGGCGCCGACTCTGAGGCGCGACTTCGACGACGCCTCCGTCAACCTCCAGATCAGCAACGCCCGCACCGTCAGCCGCTAAAGCCAGCGCCCCGAAACCAGGCGGCTCCGAGATGCTGGATTAGCTAGACGCGAGTCTCTATGCGGCGGCCATGTGATTCGACGCGGCCGTGCGTCGGCTACGCGGTCGGACGGGGGGCCGCTCGGACGCCAACTGTTCCTTGAACCGGATCTCCACCGAGTCCGGATCGAAGCCGCGCCCCCGCCGCCCGACCGGCATTATCCGCACCGTCACGAGCGTGTCGACGATCAGCCGCTGATGTGCCAGGGTCAGCGACTCCCACGCCGCCTCGATGTCCTCGGCACCGATCAGATTCTTGATCGGCGAGTCCACCACCGCCGTGTTCAAGATCGACGCGATCTGCTCGATGCGGGCGTTG
Organism: Hamadaea sp. NPDC050747; assembly: GCF_040654195.1. Classification (NCBI taxonomy): domain Bacteria; kingdom Bacillati; phylum Actinomycetota; class Actinomycetes; order Micromonosporales; family Micromonosporaceae; genus Hamadaea; species Hamadaea sp. NPDC050747. Next base: position 135,189 of record NZ_JBFAHM010000008.1, on the reverse strand, counting down.
CCGACCGCCGACGCGGCGTGCAGCTGCTCCTTGGTGACCTTGCCCAAGATCTGGTCGGCGGCCATCTCGTTGAGGTTCAACCGGATCGCCGCAGCTTCCTTACGCAGTGCCTCGGTGTCGATCTCCGGACGGGCCGGAGTCAGCAACTGCACCGCGTCCGCTCGGCTCAACCGGGCCAGGATCGTGGCCACCACCAGCTTGTTGACCTCAGCCATGTTACGGGTTAGATGGGCCTGTCGCTTGCACACGTAGCGCGGTTCGCGCCCACCCAATGTGACCTGCACGCCGACAGGGTTGGTGAAGTCCGCATCGGTGCACTTACCGCACTTGAACAGTGTCGTGCCCAGATACTTCGGGGCCGCACCCGGACCCGTGCGCCGATTGGGGTCACGCAGAATCCGTTGCACCGCGCGGAACGTCGGCAACGGCACGATCGGCTCCCACGGCGCGTCGCCGACCTCCTCACCGAGATACACCAGCAACCCCGCATTGGCCTGACGCAACAGGATGTCGCGCAACGTCTCAGCCGTCCACGGCACACCCGTCACCGTCGGTACCTTCTTGCGCCGCAGCTCCGCCGCCAGCGACCGCAGCGTCACCGACTTCTCCGACTCGTCGTCGGCCTCGGCGGCCTGAACGATGCGCACCGAGCAATCCAGGATGATCGCCGCCTCCGCCTCGTTGACGATGAGTTCGGTGTTCTGGTACATGCCGTTGGGGTGCGGCACCGGCGTGAACCCGAACGGGCGGCGGCCACCACCCCACACTCCGCGCCCCACCTGACGCTCACGGCCATCCTTGACCCGCCGCGAGGTGTCCTCACTCGACCGCGCCGAATGCCGCACCCGATCCCGCGCCCGGTCGCGTTCCTCCGGCGTGCCGCCTGCGGTCAGTTGAAGACTGCCCGACCGTGAACCCACGTACGCGCCGCGCACCTCGACGATGTCGAGCAGATCCTCCAGATCACGGTGATCACGCAAAGCCCGGTCAGAGTCCTCCACTAACAGCGCCTGCGCAGCACCCGACGCCAGATCATTGAGGACATCGCGAAACCCCGGCCGCCACACTCGCATGATCGGATTCCCGAACACATCGACGCCGATCTTGCGCCGCTTCCAAGCGCTCGCGTTCTTGACCCGACCGTCCTCGGTCATGTCGTTCTCGATCACGACCCGGTACACCACCCAACCCCGCCGCTGCGCGTCCGCCCGCAAAACGGCCTCACGCTCCACAAACGTGCCGTTCTCACGGCGTCCGTCAGACAAGCGCAGGTACAAGATGCATAAGATCTGCTTCGTGGTAGGGGTGCGCCTACTCATCTCAACCATGGTGCCACCTCTCACAACACCCCGGCTATGTGTCGTAATCCGGGAATGGGCAAGACCACGCTGGCCGTGCACTGGGCTCATCGCGTACGCGCCCGGTTCCCGGACGGCCAGCTCTACGTAAACCTGCGCGGCTACGATCCCGAGCAGCCGATGGCCACCGGCGACGCCCTGGCCCGGTTCCTCACCGCGCTCGGCTTGACCGGCCACAACATCCCGCTCGGCGAGGAGGATCGGGCCGCCCGGTTCCGCAGCGAGGTCGCCGGCAAACGGATGCTGATCGTGCTCGACAACGCGGCGGGCGTACGGCAGGTCCGGGCGCTCCTGCCCGGCTCAGGCTCGTGCCTGGTCGTGGTCACCAGCCGGGACAGCCTGGCCGGGCTGGTCGCGGTGGACGGCGCGTACCGGCTGGATCTGGGCCTGCTGAGTGTCACGGAGGCGGTCGACCTGCTGAACCGCCTGATCGGTCGCCGGGCGGAGGAGGAACCGGTTGCCACCGCGTTGCTCGCCGAACAGTGCGCGCGACTGTCGTTGGCTCTGCGAGTGGCGGCGGAGCTGGCCGTTTCCCAGCCCGACAGCACGCTGGCCGACCTCAGCGCGGAGCTGACCGATCGGCAGTCCCGGCTCGACCTGCTCGATCCCGGCGGCGACCCGTACGCCGCGGTCCGGGAGGTGTTCTCCTGGTCGATTCATCACTTGCCGACGGCCGCGCTCGAAACGTTTCGGCTGCTAGGTCTGCATCCCGGACCCGACATCGACCCGTACGCCGTCGCCGCGCTGGCGGGTGTGCCGGTCGACCAGGCGCGCCAGAATCTCGCCGTCCTGGCCCGGGCGCATTTGGTGCACCGGTCGGGGCCGAACCGTTACGGCCTGCACGATCTGCTGCGGGCGTACGCGGCCGGCCTGGCGACCCGGAAGTTGACCGAGGAGCAGCGAGCGCACGCCTCGCGACGGTTGCTCGACTACTACCGGGCGGCCGCCACGGCGGCGATGGACTGCCTGCACCCGGCCGAGGCGCCGCACCGGCCGTCGCGAGTGCCGTCCAGTGCGACGATTCCCGACCTGACGACGCCGGAGGCGGCGTCCGCCTGGCTCGACGCCGAACGCTTCTGCCTGATCGCCGTCGCCGCCCACGCCGCGGCCGGTGGCGAGTACGCGTACGTCGTCTCGCTCACCCGGACCGTGCACCGCTACCTGATCGACACTCATCTCATCGAGGCGATCGCGCTCAGCGACCAGGCCCGCCGGTCGGCCGAGGGCACCGACGACCCGAGCGCGTTGGCGCACGCGTTACGCCTGCTCGGGGCGGCGTACAGCCGGATGAGTCAGGTCGACCTGGCCCTCGAGTGTCAGCTCGCTTCGCTGGCTGAGGCGCGCCGAGCCGCCGACCCGCTCGCCGAGACGCTGGCGTACCTCGGCCTCGGGGTCGCGCTGAGTCATCTCGGCCGGGGCGAGGAGGCGATCGAACGCACGCGCGACGCGATCGCCGTCGCGACCGAGGCGGCGGACGCGCTGGGTCAGGCGATCGCGTTCAACAACGTCGCTGTCCTCGAGCAGCAGCACGGCCGGTACGCCGAGGCCGGCGAGCACCTACGCGAGGCGCTGAGCCGTTTCCAGGCGCTCGACGCCCGGCGGTTCCAGGCGAATGCGCTGACCAACCTCGGGGTCATCGAGACCAGACTCGGCAACCTCACCGCGGCCGCGGGCCACTTCGACGCCTCGCTTGTCATCCTCCACGAGCTGAGCACGCCGATCGTGGAGGCGCACACCCTGGACAAACTGGGGACGTTGCTGCTGCGTCTCGGCGATGCCCCGGCGGCGTCCGAACGATTCCGGCAGGCGGTCCGGCTCTTCCATCAGGTCGGCGTGCCGGCCGCCGAGGCGGGCTCGCTCAACGGCCTCGGTGAGGCGGCGATGCGTCAGGGCCGGCTCGACGACGCCCTGGCGCATCACCAGGAGGCATTGGCCATGGCGGAGCAGACCAAGGGGCTCCACCAGCAAGCCCAGGCCCACCTCGGGCTCGGCCGTGTCCTCCACGCGCTGAACGAGGCCGACCGCGCCCGCGCCCACCTGGAGACCTCGCTCAAGCTCTACACCGCGCTGCGCATGCCGGAGGCGGACGAGGTCCGCACCACCCTCACCGAGCTGGCCAAACCCTAGCCGCCGAGATCCGGCCGGGGGCACCGCCTCGGCCGGCGTTCGCCTGCCCGCAAACGATCTTTGCCTACCCCCCGGGGGTATGCTACTGTCTCCGAGCCAGATACCCATGGGGGGTATCCTTCCGAGGAGGCATGCCATGTGCACCTGTTGCCAGACAAGCGAATCCGCCACTCCCGCCGTCGTGGACGGTCGTGAATTCAGCGTGGCCGGCATGACCTGCCAGTCCTGCGCCACGAAGGTGACCGACGCCGTCAGCGGCGTACCCGGTGTCACCGGCGTCAGCGTCGATTTCGGCGCCGGACGCGTCACCGTCGGAGGCCTCGCCTCCACCTCAGCGATCGCCGCCGCCGTCAGCGCGGCCGGCTACCACCTCGAAACCTCGGAAGGCTTGTCATGAATCCCGATCCCCGGCGTTGGTGGGCGCTCGCCGTCCTCGCCACCGCCCAGTTCATGGTCATCATGGACACCTCGATCATCGCCGTCGCGCTCCCCCGGATGCAGGAGGACCTGGGCTTCAGCCCCAGCGGCCTGCAGTGGGTGTTCAACGGCTATGCGGTCGCCTTCGGCGGCCTGCTGCTGCTCGGCGGGCGGCTGTCCGACCTGTTCGGCGCGCGGCGCGTGTTCGCCACCGGCTGGCTGGTCCTGATCGCCGGGTCCGTCCTGGCCGCGGCGGCCGGATCGCCCGGCGTCGAGGTCGCGGGCCGCGCAGTCCAGGGTGTGGGCGCCGCACTGCTCGCTCCGGCCGCGATGACGCTGCTGATGGTGCTGTTCGCCGGTCAGCCGGCCGAATTGCCGAAAGCGTTGTCCTTCTACGGGGCCGCCGCACCGGCCGGTGGCACCGCCGGGGTCTTCCTCGGCGGCGTGATCACCGAATGGCTCACCTGGCCGTGGGTGTTCGTGATCTACGTGCCCATCGGCCTGATCACCCTCGCCCTCACCCCGGCCACCCTGCCCGCGGTGCCCGGTCGCCGGAGCAGCACCGACCTGGCGGGCGCGCTCGCGGTCACCGCGGGTCTCGCCCTCGCCGTCGCGGCGCTGGTCACCGCGCCGGCCAACGGCTGGACCTCGGCCGCCACCCTGGGCCAGCTGATCGCGTCGGTCGCGCTGATCGCAGGGTTCCTGCTGCTTCAGCGACTGGTACGCGCACCGCTCATGCCGTTGCGCATCTGGCGTACGCCGGGACTGGCGGCGGCCAACGTCTCGATGGCGCTGCTCGGCGCGGCCTGGATTCCGATGTGGTACTTCCTGAACCTCTACATCCAGCAGGTGCTCGGCTTCGGTTCGTTCGCCAGCGGCGCGGCCCTGCTGCCGATGACCGCGCTCATCATGATCGGCATGATCGGGATCACGGGTCGTCTGCTGATGCGGTTCGGCGCCCGTCCGCTCGTCGTCACCGGGCTGCTGGTCCTCGCGGCCGGACTCGGTCTGCTGGCGCTGGCCGATCCGCACGGATCGTTCGTGGCCGACGTCCTGCCCGGTTCGCTGGTCGCCGCGGCCGGCATGGCGCTGGCCTTCATCCCGGCCACGATGACCGCGATCGGCGGCGTCGCCCCGGCCGAGGGCGGTCTCGCCTCCGGCATCGTCAACACCACGTATCAGGTGGGCTCGGCGCTGGGCCTGGCGGCGATGACCGCGGTCGCGGTCGCCAACGGCGCGGGGCAGACCACCGACCCGATCGAGTTGACGAGCGGCTACACGACGGCGTTCACCGTGACGGCGGCGGTGGCCCTGGCCGGGGCGCTGCTGGCGGCGCTCACGTTCCGGGGCCGAAAGGTCCAGAGTGGATCGAGGGAGGTCCGGCCGGCGGAGGAGCACGCGGCCGTCTGATCCCTCCACGCGGGACGGCCCGGAGCGTCATCGCTCCGGGCCGTCCGGCTATCGTCGTACGCGTGCCTCGGGACGTCCGGTGGATCCTCGGTCTCCAGATCGCGATCCTGTGCTACGGCGGCGTCGTGCACATCGTTCAGCTCGCGACCGGCGGCTGGCCCCCGTACGGGTGGGCGCCGGGCTGGCTCGCCGCGTACTTCACCGCGCTGACTTTGCTCGACCCGCTGGCCGCCGTCCTGCTGTGGCTCCGCCGCCGGGCCGGTCTGTTCTTGAGCGCCTTCATCTTCGTCACCGACGCGGCCGCCAACGGTTACGCCGTCTACGGCTTGGGCAAGGCTCCGGCGCTGGCGGTGATCTCGCAGGCGGTCATCACGGCCATGGCGGCCGGTGTCCTGCTCACGGCGCGACGCGTACGCCCCTGGCTTCGTTGAGACGGTTCGGCGTACGCCGAAGTCTCGGGGCCGTAGCGTCGAGGTATGCAGCAGATTCGCGGACACGATGCCGCGCTCGCCGTCCTGCACGATCCCGGGTTCATCGTCCCACCGGTGCCGCCCGGCACACATGGCATCGCCTGGCTGCGGTCGGCCGTCGGGCGATTCAGCTCGGGCGACGAGTACGCCCGCCGGCGGGCGCTGTCGGTCGGCGTGCTCGACGACATCCCGCTGGAAGCGTTGCGGCACACCGGTACGCGTCACCCCGTCGCGGTTCTGGCCGTGGCGCTCGGAGTCACCGAGCACGATCTCGCCGACGTCGTGGACCGCGTACGGGACGTCGCGCAGGCGTACCAGCCGGGGACCGGTGACGAGGCGCGAGCCGATGCCGCGGTGAACCAGCTCGTCGCCTGCTTCGGCGGCGTTCAAGACGAGGCGACGGCGGCGCGGATCGGCGCCCTCGTGCAGGCGTGTGACGCCACGGCGATCCTGATCGACCGGACGCGGCACGCTTCGCTCGACGAGGTGCTGCGCGATCAGCCACCCGTGCCGTTCACCAAGCGGCAGGCGGTCACCCGCACCACAGTCGGCGACGTCACGGTGGAGGCCGGTGAGACCGTGCAGATCGAGCTGGCCGGTGAGCTGGCCTTCGGAGCCGGACCGCGCGCATGCCCCGGACGCGCCCACGCTTTGGCCCTGGTGGAAGGAGCATCCTCGTGACCACGTTCGCCGGTCTGCACCGGGTAGGCGACCCGCTCGTCCTGCCGAACGCCTGGGACGTCGCGTCGGCCCGCTGCCTCGCCGAAGCCGGGTTCCCGGCCGTCGGCACGACGAGCCTCGGCGTCGCCGCCGCCGCCGGGCTGCCCGACGGGGTCGGCGCCGCCGAGGCGGCGACGCTGGAGCTGGTCCGGAACCTCGCCGGGCTGCCGGCGTACGTCACCGCCGACATCGAGGGCGGATCAGTCGCCGCCGCGGTCGCCGTGGCCGATGCAGGTGCGGTCGGGGTCAACGTGGAGGATGCCTTCGGCCCCGCCGACGCGCACGCCGACCTCATCCGCTCGGTGAAACGGGAAGCGCCCGGCCTGTTCGTCAACGCGCGAACCGACACCTACTGGCAGCGCTCGGCCGGCCTCCCCGAGACCCTCCGACGAGTGCGCCTGTACGCCGACGCGGGCGCCGACGGCGTCTTCGTCCCCGGCCTGGCCGACCCGTCCGACATCGAAGCCGTCGTCGCCGCGGTCGACCTCCCCGTCAACATCCTGTTCCTGCCGGGCCGGATGACCGTCGCGAGCCTGGCCGACCTGGGCGTACGCCGGATCAGCACCGGTTCGCTGCTGTTCCGGGCCGCGCTCGCGGCGACACTCCGCACCGCGACGGCCGTCCGCGACGGGGCCGAGGTCGACCCGGGCCTACCGGCGTACGCCGAGGTGAACGCCTGGGCGGATCAGCCCGGGAACTGACGGCCGCGCCGCACCTGGAGAAACCGGTCAGCCGAGAAACCGGTCAGCCGAGAAACGTCACCGTCTCCGACAACTCTGCTCGCCGGATCCGCGGATGGGTGACGGCCGGGTCGGCGTACCCGATGGACATGCCGCAGAAGAGCATCCGTTCCGGCGGCGGCGCGACGACCTCGGCGACGCTGCGGTGGTATTCCGCCCAGGCCTCCTGCGTACAGCTGTGCAGCCCTTCGCCGCGCAACAGCAGCATCACGGTCTGCAGATAGATCCCGGCGTCGGACCAGCGCGGCAGTGGCATGTCCCGGTCGAGATAGCAGAACAGCGCGGTGCCGGCTCCGAAGCAGTTCCAGTTCTCCGCGCGTACGCGCGCCCGGGCGACGACGTCGTCACGGCCGACGCCGAGCGAGCCGTAGCGCGCCTCGCCGAGCGCCGCCATGCGTTCCAGGTACGCCGGCCGCAGCTCCGGCGGATAGATCGCGAACTCGCGGGGATCGCCGGTGTCCCCGGCCGCCACGCGGACGGCGACCCGCTTCTTCAAGTCCGCCAACGGTTCGCCCGAAAGGACGTAGATGTGCCACGGTTGCAGGTTGCTGCCGGACGGAGCGTTGGCGGCCACCGCCAGCACCCGTTCCAACGCTTCGCGGGGCACGGGTCGGCCGGTGAACCGGCGAATCGACTGCCGCGTCAGGACCGCGCCGTAGACGTCCATCACGCCAGCGTACCGGCGGTGATCATGCCTTCTCCGCCGTGACGGTGGCGGCGATCAGAGTCGCCACCAGGGTCGCCGCGATCGACGCGAACAGGCTGGTGAACAGGGCGAACACGACGCCGATCGGGCCGTACAGCTCGGCCTGCCGAGCCAGGGACGTGCCGAGGTAGACCGCGGCCCAGACGGCCACGCCGAGGCGTCCGACCGCCGTCAATCCGGCGGCCAGGTGCAACGACCGCCACGGCACCCGGCCGTCGGTGATCAACCGCTGACCGGCCAGTTCCGCGGCGTACCAGATGATGATCCCGACCACGAACAGAGCGATTCGCGCGGGCGCCGAGGACTCGCGCGCCAGGTCGCGGGCGACCGCGACCGATACGATCGCGGCGAGTTCCACCAGCAGCCAGGCCAGGGCGCGCCACCACCGGCTACGCGGGAGTTCCGGGATCTGCCAGACCGCCGCGTACGCCCGCGCCACTCGCCGGGTCAGCGAGTAGAGCCCGAAGAGAGTGATCGCCACACCGACCGCGTAGAAGCGCAACGGGCTCGCGGGCAGCAGTGTGCGCACCGCGTCGGCCGCCGCCCCGCCCAGGCCGAGCCGGCTGATGAGCTGGGTCGCGAACACCGACTCGCTCCGCCGTGACGGTCCGAACACCCCGGTGAGCAGCAACAACATCGGCAGCGCCGAGACGAACGTGCCGGCCGCGATCACGTAGACCCGGTCGAGCAACTCGACCTGCGCCATCCGTCGCAGCACGTCGCGCGCGATCCGCACAGCCCCCGCCGTCCACCCCACGGGGTCTGATTATCCGGCGGACGGCCGGAGAAGTTCGTGCAACAGCGCCGGGTCCGCGTTTCCTCCGGACACGATCGCGACGGTACGCCCGCCGGGCGCCTTCCCCGCCAGGTACGCCGCGGTGGTGAGCGCGCCGCTGGGCTCGGCGACGATCCGCGCCTGATGCGCCAGTACGCCGACCGCCGCCCGGATCTGCTCCTCGGTGACGGTGACGATGTCGTCCACATAGGCCTGTATATGGGCGAAGGTCAGCTCGGACGGGCTGGTGCGAACGCCGTCGGCGATCGTCCGGTAGGTCCGCTCCACCGGCCAGGGCACCAGGGTCCCGGTATGCAGCCCTTCGGCGGTCTCGGCCGCCAGCTCCGGCTCGACGCCGATGACGCGGGCCGACGGGCTGAGCGCCTTCACCGCCGCGGCGACACCGGAGACCAGCCCACCGCCGCCGACCTGCACCAGCACGACGTCCACGTCGGGCAGATCCGCGACGATCTCCAGTCCGAGCGTGCCCTGACCGGCGATGACCGCCGGATCGTCGAACGGCGGCACGAGGGTGGCGCCGCGTACGGCTGCGATCCGCTCCGCCTCCGGCAGCCGCTGGGCGGGCGGGACCAGCACGATCTCGGCACCCTGTGCCCGGATGGCCTCGACCTTGACGCTCGGCGCGCCTTCGGGGACGACCACCCAGCAGGCGATCCCGGCCATGCGAGCGGCGTATGCCAAAGCCTGGCCGTGGTTGCCCGAGGAGTGGGTGACCACGCCCGCCCGAAGCGACTCCGCCGGCAGGGAACGGACGGCGTTGGTCGCGCCGCGCACCTTGAACGCGCCGGTCGGCTGCAGGCTCTCCGGTTTGAGCCACAGATCCGGGCCGATCCCGGGCACGGGCAGCAGCGGCGTGCGCACGACGACCCCCTCGACGCGGTCCGCGGCGGCCCGAACGTCGGCCAGAGTCACCAGAGTAGTCACGGCGTTCAGCCTACCGCTTTATTTCATTGCGCAATCAGCGTGGACGCCTTATCGTTGTCTTCAGTCCCGCAAGCCCGATGAGAAAGGGGAACGACATGCGAAGCCGACGCTGGCGCCGAGCCTCACTCGCCGCCGCACTGCCGTGCCCCCGACGGGGCTCGCTCACCCGGGTTGGCTGGCGCCGCTAAGCGCGCCACATTTGGCTTTCGCCGTCCCCGGGCACTCCGGCGGACGGCTTTTTCTTTGCTCCCTGCGGGTGTAGCTCAGCTGGTAGAGCACCGGACTCCAAATCCGGCGGCCGTGGGTTCGACTCCTACCGCCCGTGCTTATTCACGCATTCTTAATTCCATAGTGGATTCTGCAATTTGAATTGCAGTTCGACCGGAACGGGGGAGACGGCAACCCGTGCGTTTTGGGAACGCGAGACACTCCGTTCGACTCGGAGGTTCCGGACTGACGCGCCCGACGGGGGCGGGTACGCCACGGCGTGCCCGTGGGGGGCGGGCGCGTACTCGGGCGACGCGCAGGTGCGCAGCGATGTCCTGCAAACATCGCGGGTGGGGTTCGATACCTCGGTTGTCCACGATGCCCGGCTGGCCCAACGGGAGAGGCGGCGCACTTAGAACGCGCAGGTTTGGGGGTTCGAATCCCGCTGACCGCACTTCTGGCGGCTCGCGCAAGCGCTCCCCGGCGGGGTACGGCACAACTGAACACGCGCCTGTAGCTCATCGGGACAGAGCGCCCGCCTACGAAGCGGGAGGTGGCAGGTTCGAGTCCTGCCAGGCGTACTGGGGATTGACAAGCCTTCGTAGCTCAGCGGAGAGAGCACCGGGTTCCGAGCTCGGGGGTCGCTGGTTCGAGTCCAGCCGAGGGCGCTTTCCGTGTCGTCGAGGTCGCGGCTTGCTGCGGCTACTTTCGCCAGACCTGCATGTAGTGCTCGCGATAGTTGTCGGCGGGTTCCCAGTAGGTGGCGCCGTCGATGTTGTCGACGGTCGTGAGGTGCACGGGCGCGACGTACCCGCTGCGGGGCGTGCCGCTGAGGGCCCGATTGAGTTCATCGATCGTCTGCCACCCCTGTTCGAGCAACGGCTCGGGCACGGTCGCGGCCTGGTAGTGGCCGGTTCGGATGCTGTTGAAGGCCATCGGGTCGCCGTCACCGGCTCCGATGTTGAGGGGCGCACCGTCACCCGGCTTTCCGGCGTCGTCCAGCGCTGCGGCGGCGTCAGCGAAGTAAAGATCGTTGATTGCCACGGAGTACGTCCACGTGTCGCCCAGGCGGCGGATCAACGCCGAGGTTCGCTGCGGCGTCTGATTGCTGGAATCGGCGATCGGTATGTCTTCGGTCGACAGAACCTTGACTCCGGAACAGTCCGCCAGAGCTCTCTTGATCAACTGGGACTTGTTCCGGGCGAACGGGATGGACAGATCGGTGAATACCACCACGCCGGCGCTTCCTCCCGATTCCGCAATGATCCACTGCGCACTGATTCTGGCGACGTCCCCGACGTTGGTGGTGACGTTCGCAAACAGCTCTGATCCCGTGCCGGGGTGAGGCGTGTCGATGACGTGCCAGCCGACCAGTGGGATGCCTGCCGCTCTTGCCTGGCGCACTTGGCGAGCTGTCGGCCTGGTGTCGAATCCCGCGATGATGATGCCGTCGGGATCCAGACCGAGGGCCTGACTGAAGGCGAGGTTGATGCCGGCTTGCGTGCCGTCGCCGTCGATGACGTGCATGTTCCACCCGATGGCGCCGGCAGCTTCAGAGGTGCCCTTGGCGACGCCGGCTATCCCGGGATTGGTCATGGTCGCCGCGACGAACACGACGGTCTTGCCCACTGCCGCAGGGGGGCCGGTGGTAGGACCGGTCCACGCGTGTGCGGGGATCTTCGCGCGGGCCACCGCCGCCTTGGCCGAGGCGTACGCGCCCGGACAGCTCGACCCGTCGCCGGACGGAGGCCGATGCCGAGCTGTGTCGCTGGGACCGGCCGTGCACGCGGTGATGGCGATGATGGCGACGGCGGCGGTCGCGACGGCAGCACGAGCCCGTGGCGGTGGCCGTCGAACTGCGTACATGTCGCCTCCCGGCTGGAAAGACGTGCGTCTCGTGAAGTGACGCTCGGCTCGGTCGTCATGCGTCTGTCATCGACGTCTCCGGCGAGTGTTCGGGCTCGGTGGTTTGCTCTGTTCCGCCGGCGCCCCCGCTGACGGACGTCAGCCATGCGGTGAAGTCCTGCGCGGGCATAGGCCGGCATACGCCGTACCCCTGCACCCCGTCACACCCGAGATCGATCAGGCACTGCCCGGCGGCCGGCGTCTCGACGCCCTGGGCGATCACGTACAGGCCACGCTCATGAGCAGCCCTCACCCACCCGCTCACCAGGGTGCTGGCCAGCGAGCTCTCCACGATCTGGCCGCCGAATCGCCGATCGATCTTCACGGTGTGAATCGGAGCGTCGGCCAGGATCGACACAGCGCCGTAGGCCGCGCCGAAGTTGTCGAGACACAAGTCGGCGCCGGCATCGCGCAGACGCAGCATCGCTGGGATCGCGCGGTCTGGCTCGATCACCACGGTCGCCTCGCTCACCTCAAGTTCGAGCAAGGCTGGTGGCAGTCGGCGATCTTCGATCACGCGCCGGACGAGATCGGCGGTGGACTCGCCGTAAAGGCTACGTGCCGCGAGGTTCACCGACACCTTGACGTCCAGCCCGTCGGCCAGCCATTGGGCCTGTCTGTCGGCGGCCTGCCGCAGCACCCACTCGGTCAGGGCGGACATCAGCGAGGTGTGGGCCACCTCGGGGATGAACATGCTCGCCTCAAGCAGTCCGTATTCGGGATGACGCCACCGCGCCAAGGCTTCCGCCGAGGAGATCGTCGAGTCTGCGGCGCGGACTGGCTGGTAATAGAGCTCGAGCTGATGGCCGGCCAGGGCTCGGCTCAGCTGGCGCACCGTCGTGGCCGCGGGCTTCGGCGGCCTGGCGACCGCGACCTGCGTGTACTCGGCGACACCCGCTCCGGAGTGCTTCGCGCGATACATGGCCATGTCGGCGCTGCGCATCAGGTCCTCCGGCACCGTGCCGTCGGCTGGCGCCCACGCTATTCCGATGCTGGCGTCGACCTGCACGCGGCTGCCAGCGATTGTCATGGGCCGGCGGATGGCCTGGCGGATCCGGTCGGGCACCTCGCGGGCCGCGGCACGGTCGGACACCCGGGGCAGGAGCACTGCGAACTCGTCCCCACCGAGCCTCGCCGCGATGCTGGAAGGTCCGCCTTCCCGCTGGATGATGTCGGCCACGGCCACGAGTAGGTCATCGCCGGCATGGTGGCCCAAGGTGTCGTTGACCGCCTTGAACCTGTCCAGGTCGATCAGAAGCAGCGCGGCCGGAGCCGCATCGGTCGCGTCGGCCAGGATCTGTGGCGCCACCCGGCGCATCAGCATCCGGTTGCCCAGACCGGTCAGCGAGTCGTGTATAGCGGCGCGATCTTGTCTGAGCTGGTTGCGGCGTACCTGCAGAATGCCGGCTATCGCAAGGAGGAGGACGAGCAGCCCGCCGACGTACAGCAGCCACATCGACCGGCTCAATGACTCCTCGACCGACGTGCTGGGCAGCACGACCTCGGCTACCGCGTCCATCACGCCGTCGCCGTTGGCGTCGTACGGCTGGTAGACGACCAGGTTTTCGCCGTGGCGGGGATTGTCGGTCGCGTCGCCGAGGAACGGCTCACCGGCCCGTGCCCGCTCGAACACCTCGGGCCTCGGTGCGACGATGCCACCCTGGCCTTCGTCCGCGTAAACGAGCTCTCCGGTCGTCATCGACCAGATGCTGAGGTCCACCACCTCGCCGCGACGCTTGAGGAGGATGACATCCGCCTTCAGATCGGAGCGGTCCACCGGATGCATACCGTGGGTGATGTCGGTGAGGGTCAGGCTGCGGTCGATGACGACTGAGCTGAGGACCTCGGCTTCTTGCACCGCACTCTGCACCGTCCGCGACCGGATCTGCTCGCGGAAGGCCAGAACGCCGGTGACAACAGTCAAGGCCACAACGGTTACCACCGCCACCAAAACCCGCCACGACGCCAACCCGCGTGACTCTGTCGGTGCCGTGGATCTTCTGGCCAACGGAAACCCCCGTCCCGTCATCACCAGCCTAGGTCGCCTTCGCCAGACAAGCCAAGGCAGCCCGCTGACTCGGAGCAGCACGCCGGCTTCCTCGGTCGCGCGCCGCTTCTGTCAGGTATTCGACTGTTTCATGTTGATTGAGCAGAATCAGTCGATACGCCACCTAATCGGTCGCGGGCGCGGGTGGGACAGAACAGCTAGCGGAGCGGGTCGGTGAAGATCGCCGTCCCGCCGGGGCTGACCCGATCGGTCCAGCTCGAACCGTTCCAGAACCGGTACACGTGCCGACCGGTGGGGTCGGGGTACCAGCCGGACGGCGCGATCGGGGCGGGCAGCCGGTCCCGTTCGGGCACGACCGCCGCCCCGCCGTCGATGAACGTGTCCACATCGTCCAGTGGGACCAGCCGGGCGCCGAGTTCGCCCGCACGACGGGCCTGCGGAAGGCGTACGTCGGTGTCGGCGAGCACGGCGGCGGCGACGGTCCGGGTCAGGTTCGTGGCGAGCTGGTAACCGGCGTCCTCCAGGCGTACGCGGATCTGGCGCGGCACCTGCGGGCTGCACCAGACGCGGGGGCCGGTGCCGGTCGGCTGCGCGGGCAGGTCGGGGGTGACGTCGGCGAAGTAATCGGGCAGGTCGAGCAACTGCGCGATGGTGGTCAGCCGCAGTTGCTCCTGCCGCGTCAGTACCCCGCTGCCCAGCGCGGCGTCGCGTACGCCGTCGAGGAACCGCCGGTGCAGCTCGCGCACCTGCTCGGCGCCCATCCCGGCCCGGCCGGCGAGGCGACCCAGCCGACGCGCCTTGTCGCCGGTGAGCCGGCCGTCGGCCAGCGCTTCGGTGAGGTAGTCGAGGTAGGGCTGCGCCCCGATCGGGTCGTGATCGGACATCGACACCGGAAGCTTGGTGACGATCGACCGAATCCAGCCGTCCTGACCTTTGCGCAGCCGGGTCACCCGCGTACGCGGGCCGGCCAGCCGGCGTAACCGCGGCAGCGCCGCCGGAGCGACCGGGTACCGCAGGCCGGGCGCCGCCGCGACGAGCCGAGGCAGCAGTTCGGCGGTCGCCCGGACGTCACCGAGCGCGGTATGCGCGTCCCGCAGGTCGATGCCGCAGACCTCACAGCAGGTGGCCAGCCGATAGTTGGGCGAGGCCAGGACTTCCCGGGCGACGCGCAAGGTGCAGAACGCGGGGATCGGTGGCACCTCGATCGGCAGCCGGGCGAGTTCCGCGGCGAGGAAGCCCTCCTCGAACGCGGCGTTGTGGGCGACCACGATAGTCCCGTCGAGCCGGGCGAGGATCTCCCCCGCGATCTCCCGGAACGTGGGCGCGCCGGTCACCATGTCCTGACTGATGTGATGCAGGAAGGTGGGGCCGGGGTCGCGGCCGGGATCGATGAGCGTCGCCCACTCCTCCACGATCCGGTCGTCCTCGACCCGGGCCATGGCGATCTCGACGATCCGGTCCTCCGCCGGGAACAGCCCGGTGGTCTCCAGGTCGATGACGACGTAGGGGCCGCGCGGCAGCTCGTGACCGTCGGCGCCCAGTTCGGCATACGCGAAAAGCTCCATCGCGTCCGATTGTCGCAAGAGGATACGACAGAGTCGTATCCTCTTGCGGGCGACCGGTGCTACCTCGCCCCGGACGACACCGCCGCGACGGATCGGCGGTAGTCCTTCAGGGTGATCGCGTCCGCCTTCGACATGAACTTGGCCATGACGTTCTTCATCGGCCAGTGCGTGCTCATGCGCATGGAGAGGTTGCGCATCGAGATCATGAAGGCGGATCCCGGCGCCATCCCCTTCGCCCCGCCGGGCGGCAGCTCCTGGGCCTGCTTGACGTAGGCGGCCATCTCCTGCTGGTATCGCGCGAACGCCGCCTCGTGGTCGTCCGGGGTCGCCGCCAGCTCACCGGCCAGCACATACGCGCCGACCAGCGACAGGCTGGTACCGAGCCCCGCGAGTGGCGAGGCGCAGTAGCCGGCGTCGCCCAGCAGGACCGTGCGGCCCTGCCACCACTTGTCCACGTGCACCTGGCACATGGTGTCGAAGTAGAAGTCGTCGGCGTGCGGCATCGCGGCCAGCATCGCCGGAACCTTCCAGCCCGCGCGGCCGAACTTCTGCCGCAGGATCTCCTGCTGCGCGGTGATGTCCCGGCGGTCGTACCGCAGCGGCGGCGACAGGAACGTCATCATCGCCTTCGCGGTGCCGCCACGCTCCGGGCGGATGCCCACGCACAGGCCGCCGGGCTCGTTGTACATCAGGAACCAGTGGTCCAGGTCGCCCGGGTCCGGCACGGTGAAATACGCCGTGTACGCGCCCAGCGGCGTCACGTACTGCTCCTCCGGACCGAAGGCCAGCCGGCGTACGCCCGAGTGCACGCCGTCGGCTCCGACGACGAAGTCGAACCGACGGGTGAGCCCGCTCGCGAAGGTGACCTGGACGCCGTCGCCGACCTCGGTCAGTTCGACGATCCGGTCGTCGAACAGGTACTCGACGTCGGTCGTCGCCTCGGCCAGCACCTGCGTCAGGTCGCCGCGCATGATCTCGATCTCGGCGACGATCCCCTCGCCGCCGAACATGTCGGCGGGCATCGCGTACGTGCGCTGTCCCTTGGCGTTGACGCCGGCGATGCCGCGCTCGTCGACGCACAGTTCCTTGACTCGGGGCATGACGCCCATGCGCTCGGTGACCTCTTTGCCGGCGCCGCGCAGGTCGACGGCCTGGCCGCCGGGCCGGAACGTCGGCGCGATCTCGACCACCGTCGGCGTGAAGCCGTACCGCTTCAGCCAGAAGGCCAGGGCCGGTCCGGCGATGCTGGCGCCGGAGATCAGGACCGTCTTGCTCATGACTCCCCCAGGGTGTCTCGTGTACGCTGTACATCGTGATGCGTACACCATACGTTCGCCCCCTAGAACAGCGCAAGTGCCTAGAACACCGGGCGTTTCAGCTGACCACTGTACTAGAACACCGAGGTACGCGTGGAGCTGCCGGGAACCGACACGCGGCCACGCAAAGTCCGGTGGCGGACAGTGGTGTACTAGTACAGCCCGAACTTGTGACGGAGGAGCCGTGAGCGTCCCGCCCTACCAGCGCATCGCCGACCAGATCCGGCACCGCATCGCCACCGGGGAGCTGCAACCGGGGCACCGAGTGCCGTCCGCGCGCGCGATCACCCGCGAATGGGGTGTGGCGCTGGCGACCGCGACCAAGGTGCTCGCCGTGCTCCAGCAGGACGGCGTCGTCACCGTCGTGCCCGGGATCGGCACCATCGTCGCGAACATCGACGGGGCCCTGGCGAACACGGCGGCCTCGAACTCCGAGACCACGAACGCGGCGGCTTCACGGGCCTCGGCCCGGCGGTCCGAAGGCGAGCTGACCCGCGACAAGATCGTCCGCAAGGCGGTCGAGATCGCCGACGCCGAAGGGATGAACGAGGTCTCGATGCGCCGCATCGCGGCCGAACTCGGGGCGGCGACGATGTCGCTGTACCGCTACGTGCCCAGCAAGGACGACCTGATCCTGCACATGATCGATATCGTCATGGGCGAGGACAACTTCCCGCCCGAACGCCCGGCCGGCTGGCGCGCCCAGCTCGAATTGGCCGCCCGCCTCCAATGGCGGCTGTTCCACCGGCATCCGTGGCTCGCCCCGGTGTTGTCGCTGACCCGGCCCCAACTGGCCCCGAACGCGCTCCAGCACACGGAGTGGATCCTCGGCGCGTTCGACGACGAAGACCTCGACATGCTGACCCGCATGCTCATCCACATCACGATGTTCAGCTTCGTCCGCGGCATCGCCACCGCCTTCGAACCGGAGCAGGAGGCCCAGCGCGAGACCGGGCTGACCGAGGACGAATGGATGCAGACCCAGGAACAGGCCTTCCACGACTTCGTGAGCGCCGGGCACCTGAAGCGGTTCTTCGAGTTCACCAAGAACGTCGACTTCGACTTCGATCTGGACAAGCTGTTCGAGTTCGGCTTGGGCCGGATGCTCGACGGCCTGGCGGCCTTCCTCGCACACGGCAAGCCCTGACCCGGCTGCTTCCCGCCGGTCGGGGCTCAGCCGACGCCGAGCAGGACGATGTCGAGGTCGCGCAGCCGGTCCTCATCGGTCTCGAACTCGATGTTGGTGATCTTGCCGTCGTCGAAGGTGAACGCGAGGACCGCCTTGGCCCGGCCACGATGCGCCCACACCGCCGCCGGCACGCCGTCGACCAGCGCGAGCACGGCGGCCTGAGCCCGCCCGGAGAACATCGCCGCGACCGCCTGAGCCCCTTGGGCGTCGCCGGCCACCGCGTCGGGATCCAGCAGCTCGACGAGCGCGGTGAAGTCCCCGGCGCGGGAAGCCGCCAGGAACGCCGCGATGACCTCGCGCTTACGCGATCGGGCGGCGTCGGACGCGGCCGCCGCGCCCTGCACCCGGCGCCGGGCCCGGCTGGCGAGCTGACGTGCCGCGACGGGCGACCGGTCGAGGATCGTGCCGATCTCGGCGAACGAGACGTCGAAGACGTCGTGCATGACGAACGCCAGCCGCTCGGCGGGGGTCAGCGTGTCCAGCACCACCAGCAGCGCGACGCCGACCGAGTCCGCCAGCAGCGCCTCGTCCTCGGGACCGGCCGAGCCGGTCGGCACCGCCGGCTCGTCCTGCTCGGGCGGCAGCGCTCCGGCCGGGTCCTCGCGTCGCGTACGGCGGGATTCCAGCATGTTGAGGCAGACCCGGGCGACGACGGTGGTCAGCCAGCCCGCCGGGTTCTCCACCTGGGCGGTGTCGGCCCGGCTCACCCGCAGCCACGCTTCCTGCACCGCGTCCTCGGCATCGCTCGACGAGCGCAGCATCCGGTACGCCACCGCCCGCAGCCGGTCCTGATGCTCGGCGAACTGCTCGTTGAGCCACTCCTGCTCGGCCATGTCACGTTCCTCCGTTCTCCCCTGTCATACCGAATGACCGGCGAGATCCAGCCGATGTGACATCCGGAACCTACAAGGAGAAACCCATGCACCTGCACCTGAGCGCCCTGATGCTCGGCGTACGAGACCTGGACCGGGCCAAGAAGTTCTACGCCGAGGGTCTGGGCTGCGAGATCGAGAAGGACACCCGGCACTTCGCGCTGCTCAACCTCGGCGAGGGTACGCCGCAGCTGGCGCTCTACGAATGGGACGCGGCGGCCCTGGACGCCGGTGTCTCCGCCGAGGGAACCGGGTTCCGGGGCGCTTCGTTCCACTTCAATCCGGCCACCCGAGCCGAGGTCGACGAGACGATCGCCAAGGCGGTCGCCGCCGGCGGCAGCGTGGTGAAGGAGGCGGCGTCCGCCCAGTGGGGCGGCTACTTCGGCTACTTCAGCGACCCGGACGGCTACCTCTGGAAGGTCACCACCTACGGCGAGTGACACTCCCCTCACCTGCCTCGCCTTGCTAGCCGCACCATTTCCCGCTGGATCAGGGATCTGGGTCGAATCTTGGGTCAAGATTCGACCGGGAACCCTGATCCAGCGGGAGAAGCCGGAAGGATTCAAGCCATGAAGTTTCGGACGTACGTCGAGCCGCCAGAACCGATGCACGGACTGGAGGTGCCGCCCGATGTGGTGGAAGCCCTCGGCGGCGGCAAACGCCCGCCGGTGATCATCACGGTCAACGGGCATACCTGGAAGAGCCGGGTCGCCATCATGCGCGGGCGCAACCTGCTCGGCCTGAGCAACGCCAACCGGCAGGCCGCCGGCGTCACCGTCGGCGAACAGGTCGAGGTCACACTGGAACTCGACGCCGAACCCCGGGTCGTGGTCGAACCCGATGACTTCGCCCGCGCGCTCGACGCCGATCCGGCTGCTCGGGCGGCGTACGAGGGGTTGGCGCACAGCCATAAGCGCGAGCATGTGCTGGCGATCGAGAGCGCGAAGAAGCCCGAGACCCGGGCGCGGCGGATCGAGAAGGCGATCGCGATGCTGCGCGGCGAATGACCCTTCTGCTGAGAGCGCTCTCGGGTCTAGCGTTCTCCCTGCGGCATACCCGAGCCGCTTGGCAGAGAGGCCAGGCCCGATGAGCAAATTCAAGCCCACGATCGAGGACGTGGGGCGTGCCGCCGGAGTGTCGCGGGCAACCGCATCCCGCGTGATCAACAACGCGCCCGGGGTGGCCGCGCCGTTACGCGCTCGCGTCGAGGCGGCCATCGCATCCCTGGGGTACCGGCCCGACGAGCACGCACGGGCGCTGGCCTCCGGGCGTACGCGAGCCGTGGACGTCGTCGCGATCAGCTGCCCCGACGCCGGCTGGCTGGGCAACCACCCCTACTTCGGCCGTGTCCTGGCCGGCATGGTGCCCGTCCTCGACGGGGTGAACACGCAGCTGCGACTGCATGCCGTCGGCTGGGAGAACGCCGCCGACGCCATCGACGAGATCGCCGCGAACTCCACCCTCGGCGCGGTGCTCGCCGACGTCCCGCCCGACCTGGCGGCCCGGTTCCATCGCCGGTGCCGCCGGGTCGTTTCGATGGTGCCCACCTCCCCTGTCGTTCCAGGGATGGCGGCCGACAACGTCGGCGGGGCGTACGCCGCGATCGAGGAGCTGTATCGGCTGGGCTGCCGGAGGATCGCCGCCGTGCACGGCCCGATCCTGAATCCGTGCGCGACCGACCGGCGTACCGGTCATCGGCAGGCGATCGAGCGGTTCGGCCTCGCCGAGCTGACCGTCGACGAGGACTTCAACCGCCACGGCGGCTACCAGGGGACCCAGCGGCTGCTTGAGCGGCACCCCGACATCGACGGCATCTTCGTCGCCTGCGACCTCATGGCCGCCGGGGCGATCCAGGCGATCACCGCGAGCGGGCGGCGCGTACCCGACGACGTGAGCGTCATCGGGTTCGACGACAGCATCGTCGCCAGCTGCACCAACCCGCCCCTGACCACGATGGGACTGCCCGTCGAGGAGATGGCCGCGGCCGCCACCCGCCTGTTGCTCGACGGCGTCCCGCCGAGCGGCCTCCGGGTGCGGTTCCCGGTCAGCCTGGTCCGCCGGGACAGCACCCGCCCCACGGCGGGCCCTAGGTGATCTTGGCGAGTTATGGTCGCCCCGACGACCCTTCATCGCCTAGATCATCTTCCTGGCCGATCGGAAGGCCGCGTCATCCCGGATAACGCGCTGAATCGGCGAGCGCCGACGAGGGCGGAACGCTAGGCGGTGCGGGAGCGCAGCCGCCGCAGCATCCGGGCATCCTCGAAGCCGACCGCCCGCGCCGCCGCCTCGACGGTCGCACCGTGCCCGATCAGGTGCTCCGCGCGTTCCACTCGCAGCAGTTGCTGATACCGCAACGGGGTCAGCCCGAGCACCCGGTCGAACAGGCGGGTGAGCGTACGCTCGCTGACTCCGCCGGACGCGGCCAGTTCCGCCAACGGCAGGCGGTCGGCGTACCGGGAGTCGATGACGTCCTGGACCCGGTGCACCGCGTCGTTCACGTGGGCCCGATGACGCAGCATCGCGCTTTCCTGGCGTTCGTCGCCGTTGCGCCGGGCGTACACGACCATCTCGCGGGCGACCCGCGCGGCCAGGGCCGGGCCGTGGCGCTGGGCGAGCAGGTGCAGGGCCAGGTCGATGCCGCTGGCGATGCCGGCCGAGGTGACGACGCGGCCGTCCACGACGTAGAGCACGTCGCGCACGACGCCGGCCCGGCGGTAGACCGCGGCGAGCTCGTCCTGGAGGTCGTGGTGGGTCGTGCAGCGACGGCCGTCCAACAGGCCCGCCTCGCCGAGGGCGAACGCGCCCGCGCAGACCGACGCGACCGTCCCACCTCGACGGTGGTGCTCCCGCAGCCGTTCCAGTGTCGCCGGGCGGAACTTGTCCCGGTTGTGTGCCGAGGCCGCCTTCCAGCCGGGCACCACCACGAGGTCGTCGGCGGTCAGCTCCGGCCACTCGACGCCCGCGAGCAGCGACAATCCCTGGTTGGCCGCCACGCCCTCCTGCTCGCCCACGTATGCCAGCCGGTAGTCCGCGCCGAAGTCGGCGGCGGACGAGAACGCCTGCGCCGGTCCGGCCAGGTCCAGCAGGTGCACGCCGGGGGCGAGCAGGAAGACGACGGTGGTCACGCGCCGGTCAGCTCCTCGACCGTGGCGATCGTGGCGAACCGGCCGCTCAGCGCGTATTCGGTGCGGGCCAGGATCTCGTCGACGCCCAGCGTGCGTGGGTCGGCCGAGATCTCCTCGACCGACCGGCCTGCCGGGGCGTCGCGGTGCTCGATCGGGTTGGTGGCGGTCGCGTCGATCACGAAGGTCACGGCGTACCCGAGGTCGGAGGCGACCCGGGCGGTCGTCTCGACGCACTGTTCGGTGCGGATCCCGCAGACCACGACCTCGCCGATCCCGGCCTCGACCAGACGCTGCTGAAGGTTCGTCGTGGTGAACGCGTTGTGCGAGGTCTTCCGCAGGATCGGCTCGCCGTCGGCGGGGACGAGTCCCTCGAACAGCCGCACGAATCCGAGGGCCGGATCGAAGACCGTGCCGGAGCCCGGCTCCTCGTGGAGGACCCAGACGATCTGCTCGCCGTTCGCCCGGAACGTTTCGGCCAACCGGGAGACCTGCTTGGCGATCTCCGGATTCGAGCTGGCGGCCCAGATCGGCCGCTGCCGGAACGACTCCTGAACGTCGATGACGATGAGTGCTCGCTTCTTCATGCCCCTGATCCTGCCCGCGGACGCCGGACGGCGTCAGGCACCATCATGCCGCGCACCGGACCGATCCGGTCAAGCTACGGGGCCTCCATCGTCTGCGACCGGGCCATCTCGCGGAACGCGGCTACCAGGTAGAAGTCCAGGCCGCGGCGGGTGCCGGCCAGCAGATCGGCGATCATCACCGGGGCGTGCAGGGCCACGGCGCGCGCTCCCGGCCGCGCGATCCCATCCGCTTCCTCCGGATGTACGCCCAGCGCACCGGCCAGGATCACGAGAAGCACTTCGGGGTCGGCCTCGGGCAGCCAGGCGAGCGCGGCCTTGGTGGTCGTCTCGAGCACCGCCCGGAGATCGTCGGCGTCCAGCCCGTCGGGGTGGGTCTCCTCCAGCAGCATCCGTAGCACGTCGCCGAGCAGCGGCCCGACGGCCGAGGGGTCGAACGCGGCCAGGTCGGCGGCCGCGGTTCGCAGTTCGTCGGCGTCGGCGGCCCGCGCTGCCGCGACCGCGGCGCTCGCCGCGGCCGCCATCGACCGGGCGGCGGGCGGAAGATCACGGAGACTCACCGCCCCATTCTGCTCCCGCCCGCCGACACTCAGTACCGGTAGGCCCGGATCACTGTCAGAGTGGCGCTGTTGCCGTCGCTGTCGCGTACCGAGCCGCGTAGGGACACGAAGCCGTGCCCGGCCGGATGGCGTACGAGGGCGAGGCCCGCGGCGTACGGGGCACACGTCCAGGTGGCTCCGTCGTCGACCGAGACGTCAACCGTCACGTCCCGAATCGCACCGACCCGGGCACCCGGTGCGGGCGTGAGTCGCACCGGCATCACCAGATCCCGGCTCAGTGCGGTGTTCCGGTCGTCCAACCGCGGCGCGAACCGGATCTCCCACAGCGGCAGGACTCGGCTCGGGGCGTACGCCGAACGGAACTCCCACGCCGCTGTGACGTCGGTGGACAGGGCGTACGGGGTGCCCCGGTGGCTCTGCGCGACCAGGCGATAGCGGGCGTCGACCGCCGGGACGGCGAACGCGCCCGCCCCGCCCCACTCCTCCCGGCCGGTCTCGACGCCGTCGCGATAGAGCACTGTGGACCCCGTGTCCCCGCTGTCGCCGGGGTGGCCCGCGCCGTCGGCGTACATGGGGAGGTCGACCGCGATCGTGTCGCCGGTCCGACGGACGCCCGAGTGCCAGGTGACCTCCGGACCGGGCAGCGACGGCGATACGACGGCACCGTTGAACGTCTCCGCGACCGACGCCCCGCCCCGGTACGCCGTCCACGCCCCGGTCGTGACAGCGCAGCCGAAGCACTCGCCCCAGCTCTCGTAGACCCGCGTACGCCACTGCGTCGGCCCCTCGCCGTTGAAGTGCCGCACGATCGTCCCCGGGACCGGCGCCGCGTACGCGACCGCCGCCGCGTGCGTCTCCTCGCCGGGCAGGCGGCTGACGGCGTACCAGTCGACGGCCAGGCCCGGATCGTTGCCGCCGGCAAAGGTGGTGGTGACCGTCGCCAGTTCAGCCGGCTGCGTATCCCGGTGGTAACCGGAGATCATGCGGCCGTCCTGGTTGTAGCGCACGGCGTACGCCTCGCCGCCGGACGGGGTGATCCACTGGCCCGCGATCGAGGAGGCGAAGCCTGGCACGTCCGCGCCGAGGTGCGCCGTGTAGAGCGAGTTCCAGCCGCCCGTGAACACCCCGCCCTCGGTCTGAAGCCCGGCCGCGTTCGTGTACGTGTAGTGCGCCGACGCCATCGCCACCTGGGCGGTGGCGTCCGGCACGGTCAGCGAACTGGGTTTGGCGCTACGCGCGTCGAGCACCACCGTGGTGTCCCCAGCGACCGTGAACCGTGGCTGGACCAGCTCGGCTGCCTTCATGCCCGTCGAGTCGCCGCCGACGATGAAGCCGTCGAGCAGGTAGACCCCGGCCGGTACCTCGATCGTCGCCGACCCGCGCGGGAAGACGTCGTAGTAGGTGGCGAAGTCCTCCGACAGCAACGAGGTCTGATAGTCGGTCGCGGCCAATCCATCGAATCCGATGTGGACGAATGTGACCTGGTAAGTCGTGGTGACCGCCGGCTCGGGCGCAACGGTCTTCGCAGCGGGGGTCTTCGCAGCGAGGGTCTTCGCAGCGGGGGTCTTCGCAGCGGGCAAGGTGAAGGTCGCCGGGGAAGCCAAGGCGTCGGCCGCCGCCACGCGTACGCGTCCGCCCGCGACGCGGGTCACGAACGGCACCTTGTCGCGGCCGGGACCCGGCTGCACGACGGGTACGCCGTCGACCATGGTGACGCGGTCCCCGGTCGCCAGGACTGTGCCGCTCCCCTGCTCGGTGGCGGCCCGAGCCGGCAGCGGCCCCGTGATCAGCAACGCGATGGTGCCGAGAACGCTCAGCACTCGTCTCATGATGACTCCGTTTCAGGTCGGTCGGTCATCGGGACATGTGCGTGGGCCGCCATTTCTTACGCCGATGGCGATAATGAGGGCGTGAGCGACGGGTGGCCGGAGCGGCTGATCGAGGAGTACGGGCCGACGTGGCATCCAGGCCCCTTCGAACGGGGCACCGACGGCCCACGCGTCATCGTCGCCGGGGTCGACGGCTCGCCGACCGGCATGCGTGCCGGGGCGTACGCCGGAGGGCTGGCCCGCCGTCAGCGATCCCGCCTGGTCGTCGTCTACGTCGCGACCCCGTCGGTCTGGACGGCGATGGCGGCCAGCGCGGCCGCCGCGCAGGAGCAGTTGTTCGACGACCAGATCCAGGAACTGCGGACGCAGATCCGGGACCGGGCCGCCGAGTTCGGCATCTCCACCACGTTCATGGTTCGCCGGGGCGACGCCTTCGCCGAGTTGCGCGACGCAGCCGTCGAGCTACGCGCCGACATGGTGGTCGTCGGCGCGTCCGAGCAGGCCGGGCACCGGTTCATCGGCTCGGTCGCCGCCCGGCTCGTCCGCGCCGGGCGCTGGCCGGTGACCGTCGTGCCGTAAGAACCGCCGTGCCGTGCCGTAAGAACCGCCGTGCCGTGAGACCGCCGTGCCGTGAGACCGCCGTGCCGTGAGACCGCCGTGCCGTGAGACCGCCGTGCCGTAAGACCGCCGTGCCGTGAGAACCGCCGTGCCGTAAGACCGCCGTGCCGAACGACCGAGCCGACCGCCCGCCCAGATCTCGCCGACTAGGCAGGACCTGGACGGGCGGCCGTCGCTCAAACGGCGAGCAGTTCCGCGACCGCCTCCGCCGTCTCGGGATGCGCGCCGATAAGCTCCGCGACCAGTGATCCGGTGCCGTCGGTGTCCAGCGTGCCCCACGAACCGGTGACGCCCAGCAGGGCGGCGACCGCGTCCGTCGGCTCCGGCCGCTCGGACAGCAGTCGTGCGACCGGCCCGGCGGTCACCGGCGTACCGGCCGAGGTCGCCGGGGCGACCGCGTCGGGCGACCACGGCGGCGTCCAGCTGTCCAGCGCGGGCAGGCTGCCGGGGAAGGTCCGGCCGGCCTCGCGAACGAGGACGGGAACCAGCTCCGGGGCCTGCTCCTTCAGCGTCGTGATCAACTGCGGCAGCCAGGGCAGCAGCACCGGGTCGGGCAGTTGTGCGAAGGCCTTCGACAGGATCTCGACGACGAACGAGGTCAGCCCCGGCACCGGCACCAACGCCTGGAGGAACCCGCTGACGTACTTGGGCATGGCGGGCAGCACCATCGGGTTGGCGAGCAACTCGTCGACCCGCTCCCGCAGTCGCGCCAACGGAAGCAGGCCCAACTGGTGGTGGGCCGCCCAGAGGAGCGCGACCTTCGCCGGGGCCTCCGGATGCGACTGCTGGACCGCGATCTCCAGCTGCGCCCGGTCACACCCCAGCGACAGGGCCAGGTTCTCCATCCCGAACAGGAAGCCGAGCATCGCCGCGACCTGGCGTACGCCGGTCTCGTCCTCCACGAACGCCGTCGGCAACAGCGTGCAGTAGTGGGCGTAGCCGGTCTTGACGAAGTCCTCGCACCAGGCCGGCAACCCGCCGCGCTCCCCCGACCGGTAGTAGGCCAGCAGCCGGCGGACGCGCTGCAGCACCTCGGGAGCCTCGTCGACGGTACGCTCGGCGGCCAGCAGCTCGACCGCCCGCGCGCCGAGTTCGTCGGTGAACCGGCGACTCCGCAGGTAGAGCAGCGAATCCTCGACCGCCGCCAAAGCGCCCGCCGCCGTCGCCGACGGCGCCCACACCTCCCGCCGCAGCCGCTGCTCGAGCACCTGCTCGACGGTGATCCCCTCGTAGCCCAGCTCGATGAGGTACCGCTGGCTGCGCCCGATCGCGAGGTCCCAGCTCTCCTGAATGGACTTCCGGCCCAGCGTGCGCTCGCCCATGATCGGGCGTACGACGTCGGGCGGCATCAGCCGCCGCAGCACCCACAGCAGGTCGGAGCATGGCACCAGCTCCGGCTGAGCCTTGAGGTCCAGCAGCGCGCGCTGGATCGTCCGCGCCTCGACGTTCACGCCGAGCGGTTGCAGCCGGTCGTAGACGTCGCGGGCCAGCGGGGGCAACGCGTCGTAGCCCACCTGCCCGATCCGGTCGCCGCCGAGCATGATCTCGCACAGCCGCCGCACGTCCCGGCGGCCCGGGACGGCGTCCTTCTCGATGCAGGTCACCGCGGCGTCGGCGAAGTCGTACGGCGTCGGCCGGGCCCGATTACGCATCCCGGCCAGCAGGATCGACGTCTCGAACACCGCGATCGCGTCGGCCGTGCTCGACAGGTAGCCGTGCCGCCGGGCCAGCCGAACGATCTCCACCGACCAGCCCAGCAGCTCGGCCTCATCGAGGCCGTCCAGCCGCGGCGGGCTGGCCAGGAACTTCGTGAGCTTGTCGGTCACGGGCTCGGCGACGGCCGCCGGCGGCGCCACCGTCGCCTTGACGGCCGCGCGTTTCCGCGTACCCGCCTGGCCTTGGAGCTGGAACGGCTTGACGCCGGTCCGCGTCACGGCCTTGGCCCAGGTGGCGGCCGCGATCGAGACCGAACCCGAGGCCAGCCCGAACTGGGCCTCGATCGCCGAGTGGCTGGACGGGATGAGCCCGTAGAGCCATTTCGTGGCCGTACGCGGACTGATCTCCCAGTCCGGGCCGGTCAGCCCGAACTCCGGCACGTGGCTCGCCGCGTGGAACGCGCCGCACACGTAGAGCGCCTGCGACGGGTCCACACCGGACGAGGCGAGGTGCTGGCGCATCCGCGTCCACATGTAGCGCTCGCGGTCCTCGTCGACGGTGACCCGGCGCGGATCGCCGGGGGCGAGCCGCCGGAACAGGCTGCCGATGAGGACCATGACCTGGCGGTAGGTCTCATAGTCCGCGCCGGACGAGCCGAGTGGCTGCTCGACATACTGGTCCCACCACTCCGACCAGTGCCGCACCTTGCCGTGGTGCAGCAGGTACGCCTCCAGCTGCCCGAACCGCGGCCGCAGGTCACCGATCTCCACACCGACCGCGTCGCCGTGCAGATCCTTACCTTCGGCGTCGTCCTCGGAGTCGGCGTCGGCGTCCTCACCCGGCGCCGGAGCGTCCTCCGAGCGGGGCGACCACTGGAAGACGTGGTCGGTCGACCGGTCCACGCAGACCAGCTCGACCCCGGGCGTGTCCAGGGCGTACGCGATCGCCTGGTATTCGGCCGAGGCCTCGGTGATGGGCGCGACGACGCTCAGCGGCGACCAGTCCGGCGGGAAGCCGTCCACCTCGGAGGCGAACGCCTGTACCGCGACCGGCAGCTTGCAGTTGCGCAGCTCGTCCAGCAGCGGCCGCAGATCCTCGCACAGTTCGACGTAGATGACCTGCGGCCGCTTCTCCCGGAGGCGGCGAGCCATCGCGAGCGCGGAGGCCGGCGAGTGGTGGCAGACCGGGAAGATCTCCAGCGGCTCGCGCAGCGCCCGGTCGACGTCGGTGACCATGCCGGCGAGGATGCCGTCGAGGTCGCCGGGGCCGCCCGCGAACTCGGCCGCCGCCTCCAGCAGCTGGTCCCTCAGGGGATCGAAGGCGGTCATGACAGGGTGGCGATCGCCTCACGGCCGCCCGCGAGGAACTCCGGCCACTCGCCACCGTCGGCCTTGCTGCGCGGCTCGACGACGCCGTGCCAGTACTTGTTGAGGATGGCCAGATCCTCCGGGCTACGCCGGGCCAGCGACCCGACGAGCGACCCGGCCAGGGTGTGCGCCCGCAGCTGGGCGTCGCCGAAGAACTGGCTGTGCAGGATGGCGTCCTCCAGGACGCCGATCTGCTCGGCCGTCGACAACGCCGACTCGAGCTTCTCGTCGTCGCTGGTCGCCGAGGCCGCGGCGGTACGCAGATCGGCGAAGCTCTGCAGCAGGATGTCGAGCAGCGTCGGCGGCACGTCCAGCTCGATCTGGTGCCGCTTGAGCAGCTCGACCGTGCGGAAGCGGACGATCTCGGCCTCGCTCTTCTTGTTCGTCACGACCGGGATGCGGACGAAGTTGAACCGCCGCTTGAGCGCCGACGACAGATCGTTGACGCCGCGGTCGCGGCTGTTGGCGGTGGCGATGATCGAGAAGCCGGGCTTGGCGAAGACGATGTTGTCGTCGTCCAGCTCTGGGATCGAGACGTACTTCTCCGAGAGGATCGAGATCAGCGCGTCCTGGACGTCGCTGGTCGACCGGGTCAGCTCCTCGAACCGGCCGACCACGCCCTGTTCCATCGCCGTCATGATCGGCGACGGGATCAGCGACTCCCGCGACTGGCCCCGGGCGATCACCATCGCGACGTTCCACGAGTACTTGATGTGGTCCTCGGTGGTGCCCGCGGTGCCCTGCACGACGAGGGTCGAGTTGCGGCAGATCGCCGCCGCCAGCAACTCGGCCAGCCAGCTCTTGCCGGTGCCCGGGTCGCCGATCAGCAGCAGACCCCGGTCCGACGCCAGCGTCACGATCGCACGCTCGACGAAACTGCGGTCGCCGAACCACTTCTGCGGGATCTCCCGGTCGATGCCGTCGGCCCGTTCCGAGCCGAGCACGAACATCCGGACCATGCGCGGGCTCAGCCGCCAGGTGAAGGGCTTGGCCCCGGTGTCGATCGACTCCAGGTAGTCCAGCTCCTCGGCGTACTTCACCTCGGCGGGAGCGCGCAGCAGGTTGTCGGTCATCAGCGTTTTCTCCTAAGCGAGGAAGTTCTTGAGCTCGGTCACGAGTTTGCGGATGTGCCCGGAGATCACCGGGGTGCCCTGATCCTTGAGCTTCTGCCGGAACCAGGGGTTGACGCTCGTCTGCCCGCCGCTGTTGACCGAGCCGACCGGGATCAGCTTGGCGCCGGAGCGGTGCACGGCCTGCAGACCGTCGAAGACCGCCTGGTCGCGCGACTCGTAGAAGTCGGAGATCCAGACGAGCACGGTGTTACGGGGATCGGCGACCTTCGGCCGGGCCAGGTCGAGGGCGACCGTGCCGTCGGTGCCGCCGCCGAGATTGGTCCGCAGCAGCACCTCGAACGGATCGTGCACCCACGGAGTCAGGTCGAGCGCCCGCGTGTCGTACGCGATCAGGTGCACGTCGACCTTGGGCAGCCCGGCGAAGATCGAGGCCAGGATGGTGCAGTTGACCATGGCGTCCACCATGGACCCGGACTGGTCGACGACGACGATCAGCCGCGCCGGGGTGGTCCGCTTGGCGGTGTGCCGGTAGAAGAGCTTGTCGACGTAGAGCCGCTCGTCCTCCGGGTTCCAGTTGGTCAGGTTCTTCCAGATGGTGCGTTCGAGGTCGAGGTTGCGGTACACCCGCTTCGGCGGCACCGAGCGGTCCAGCGTCCCGGTGCTGGTCTGCTGCACCTGCGTACGCAGAACCTCGGCGACCTCGTCCACGAAGCGCCGGATGAGCGCCTTTGCGTTGGCCAGCGCCACCCCGGACAGGTTGTCCTTGTCCCGCAGCAACTGCTCGATCAGCGACATGCTCGGGGTGAGCTGCTTGGCCAGTTTCGGATCGGCCAGCACCTCACGCAGCTGCATCCGCTTGACGAGGTCGCCTTCGAGTCCGGCCAGTACGCCGCCCAGCTCGCCGGCCGTGCCCGGCCGGGCTCGCAACTGCCCCGGCTCGCAGCCCATGGCCTTGGAGAACCAGCCCGCGTCGGACTGCCACTGGGCCAACTGCGTGGCGGTGACGTTGCCCGATCCGGTGGCGAAGACGTTGAGCAGCACCTTCGACACCAAGGCGGCGCGGCGTACCTGGGTCTCCCCGGTGGGCGCCTCGTCCTCGGGCGGCACCATGAGGCCCTCGAACTCGGCGGCCAGCTCGGGAAACCGCTGCACCACGGTGTCCACCGCGACCGACGGGTCGAGCAGGGCCGCGGGCAACCCCGCCGCCTGCACCGTCGCCATGCTCGCCGACTCCAGCGCGGGCTGCTCCTCGCCGCCGTCGAAGATGCGGGCCAGCAGCCGCCAATAGAGCACCTGGCGACGAGCGTCCATGTCCGTCCGTCCACCGTCGGTCATTTGCGCAACAGCCTTCCCGCGCGCTCGCGCAGGACGCCCACGGCGTCTCCGGCGGCGGCCTCCGCCTTGGCGGCCTTCGGGTCGGACGGCCCCATCGCCCAGTCGCCGCTGTGCGCCGCGACCGGCTTCTTCTTCACCGTCGACTCCACCGCCAGCGGCTGCACCAGCCACCGCCCGGCGTCCCAGCGCAGCAGGCCGATCATCGCCGACGCACCGGCGGCCAGATCGGCGGTGAGCGGACCGGCCGCGCTGATCCGGTCGGCGTCGACGGTCAGCGGACCGCCCGCCGCGAACTGGTGCGCCTCCAGGAACACCGGTTCGGCCAGGCGCACCGGATGGCGGTCCAGCGGCGGAACCGCGGGCGCCACCGCCTGGGCGAGCTGCACCCGGGCGGTCGCGAACGGATCGGCCGGCTCGCCGGCGGCCGCACAAGCCTCGTCCCAGAGCAGGTCCCCCGAGCCGAGCAGGGTCATGCCGGTCAGGTCCAGGCTGCGGCGTTCGGCGAGCGCCGCCAGCAACTGCGGATAGCCGCGCAGCAGCCGCCAGACGGCCGCTCCGGTGATCGTGTCGACCTTGGGGGCGCTGACCGAGATCCGGGCCAGCTTCGGCGGCCCGCCCGCTTCGAGGAGGCCGTGCACCTGCGCCTGCAGGGCGGTGGCGTGCTCGTGCAGGTCGACGCCCAACGGCAGGAACCGCCCCGTGACCGGCTGTCCGCCGGCCGAGGCCGGGAATCCGGGCTGAGCCAGCAGCATCGCCCGCGACCACAGGTCGGCCCAGCGCCGAACCGGCAGCTGCGGCAACGTCAGAATCGGACTGGACGCGCGCAACTCCGCGGCGAACCCGTCGAGCAGCACGGCGAGGCGGCGTAGCCGCGGCTCGGCGAGCAGTCCTTCGATCATCGGGTCGGCCGCGCCGACGAGGTCTTCGGTGACGCCGCGCCACCCCGCCACGGCCAGCTCGACCAGCCAGGTGCGTACGCCGTTGAGCAGGTTCTCCGGAGCCGAGTCGGACGCGGACGGCGCCTGCCACGGCTCGCGCTGCCGCCCGAGGGCGTCGTCGAGGCCGCCGAGCAACGCGTCGTGCACCGCGCCGAGCGCGGCCGACCGGCCCCCGGCCAACGCGGCGACATACTCGTCGCCGGGCGAACCGGCCAGGACCTTCGCCGCCGCCTCGGCCAGCCGCTCACCGAGCGGGGTCGCGCCGAACGCCCCGGCCAGCCCGGTGAGCGCGGCCTGCCGCGGCTCGGACAGCCGGCCGAACCCGTGCGTCAGCGCCTCGTCGAAGGCGGCCACCGTCTCCAGTGCCTCCGGGGCGCCCGCCGGCGTCTGGGCCAAGTACTCCACCAGCATCAGCGCACCGCCTTCGCCGACGGCAACTGGGTCGCCGGGAACCACTGCAGCTCGGGAAGCGGCTCAGCCGTGCCCGGCAGTTCCAAATAGGACAGATGGCGCAGGAATCGGGCGAACACTCCGGCCGCCGAGGAGCGCTCCAGCTTCCAGGTGGTCCTCCGGATCAGGTCGCCGCCGTGCTGGATCTCGCCCTCGGCGTCGATGCGCAGGTAGCGGGCGATCCGCTCGCCCCCGAACTGCACGACGGCCTCGTCCATCAGCAGATCCAGGTGCTTGCACGTGTAGTCGTCGCCATAGAGGCCGCCGCACGGCCGGTTGTTGTTGGTCGAGCAGCTGAAGGTGTGGTCGCCCGCAGTGAACTGCGAGACGTAGACCCGCTCGATGTCCGACCCCGACGAGACGACGCCTTGCAATCGACCCTCGGCCAGCTCCACGAAGGGCACCTTCGCGAGTTTCCGTGGCCGGGCCGGCGGCACCACCACGGCGGTGCTGCGGGCTTCCCAGTCCGGTTCCGTTAGCACAGTCGGCGACACATCTGGCGGCACGCCATCGACCTCCCCAGGCGAAACGCGCGCGCCACTGTGGACGCTCGCGGGAACGGATGATCCGTGAACGCGACAGTTCTACATCACGCCACCGACAATCCCGCCCCCGGGCTCATCGACTCTCCGGCGGATCCTCCACCTCGTCCAGCGCGGCCTGCTCATGCAGCACGATGTCGTGCAGCGGCGCCTCCGGCCCGCCGAAGGCCTGTCCGCGCGCCTCGCCGTCCGGGCTGCCGCTGAAGACCCGCGCGTCCTCCTCCGGCGCGGGCTCCGGGGGCGCGGCCGGCACGATCGCGGGCGTGGCGGCCACCCAGGCCCACTCCCGCCGCGCGTCGATCCAGGCCGCCTCCGTCCTGGTACGCGCGAAGGCCGACGGCTGGTGGTCGCGTACCCAGGCGACCAGGTGCTCGCGGACGAGACAGCGCAGGTCCCACAACGACGGCGCGTCGCGGGCGCTGCACAGTGCCCGCAGCCGCACCCGGCCCTCGATCGCGTCGGTGACCTGCAGTACGCACACCCGCCCGTCCCACAGGTCGCTGGTTTCGAGCAGCCGCCGCAACTCGTCCCGGATCGGCTGCACGTGCACGGCCCAGTCGACGTCGAACTCGACCGAGCCGAGGATCTCCGACCGCGTACGCGTCCAATTCTGGAACGGCTTGGTGGTGAAGTACGACGTGGGCATCACGAGCCGGCGGTCGTCCCAGATCTGCAGGACGACGTGGCTCAGCGTGATCTCCTCGACGCGCGCCCACTCGTTCTCGACCACGATCACGTCGTCGATCCGGATGGCCTCGCTGAAGGCCAGTTGCAGCCCGGCGATCACATTCCCCAGTACGCTCTGCGCCGCCAGCGCCGCGATGACGCCGATGATGCCGGCCGAGGCGAGCAGGCTGGCCCCGATGGTGCGTACCTCGGGGAAGGTCATCAGCACCACGCCGACGGTGAGCAGCACGATGGCGGCGATGGTGACGCGGCGGACCACCACGATCTGCGTACGGATGCGGCGGGCCGACCGGTTGTCCGGCACGTCGATGCGGAACCGCGCCTCCGCGACGTCCTCCAGCGCCAGCAGCACCGTCGCGACCAGCCAGGCCCCGGAGACGATCAGGCCGATGCCCATGGTGTGCAGGACACCGTGTTTGAGGTCGAAACTCTGGCGGGAGACGAGGACGACGGCCCGGACGGCGAAGATCACCGCGAAGACCTGGAACGGCCGGTGCGCGTGGTCGGCCAGTTCTGCCATGATCACCGAGCGGCGTCCGGCGCGGACGATCGCCCGATGAATGATCTCCACGACGACGAGCGCGGCCACGGCCGCGCTGAGGGCCGCGATCGACAACGGCACCGCGTCTCTCCCTTCACCGGCACCTTTGAAGATCCCATATTCCGGCGCGGACGTCCCGGTAAACCAGCTGGTCTAATCTGCGGGCATGGGCGACCTGCGCCGCCTCCCCAAGGCGAACCTGCACCTGCACCTGACCGGCGCCATGCGCCCGGCCACCCTCGCCGAGCTGGCCACGCGCGCCGGGTTGCCGCTGCCGCCCCCGCTGCCGGGAGACGTGGCGCACGGATGGGAGGCCTTCCAGGAGCGCTACGACATCGCCCGCTCCGCTGTGCGTACCGCTGCAGACGTCACGCGCGTGATCCGCGAGACGATCGCGGACAGCGAGGACGACGGCGCCGCGTGGGTGGAGATCCAGATCGACCCCACCTCGTACGCGCAGCGCCTCGGTGGCGAGGCGGCGGTGGTGGAGACGGCACTGGCCGCCGCGGCCGGGCGGGCCGGGATCGTGCTGGCGTCGAGCTGGGCCGGGTCACCGGAGACCGCCGCCCGGATCGCCCGGCTGGCGGCGCTGTACCGACCGCACGGTGTCCTCGGATTCGGACTGTCCAATGACGAACGCCGAGGCCGGGTCGCGGACTTCGCCGAGGCGTTCCGGATCGCGGCCGACGCGGGACTCCTGTCCGTGCCGCACGCGGGCTTCTACGAAGCGGCCTGGCATGTACGCGAGTGCGTGGACCTGCTGGGCGCACGGCGGATCGGCCACGGACTGACCGCCGCCGCCGACCCGGTGACGCTCGAGTTCTTGGCCGAGCGGGGTGTGACGCTGGAGGTGTGCCCGACGTCGTACCCGCCGTTCGGCATGTCTTTCCCGCTCGTGCGGCTCCTCGAGGCGGGTGTCCCGGTGGCGCTGGGCACCGACGACCCGCTGCTCTTCGGAGCCGACCTGAGCACGCAGTACGCGATCGCCCGGCGGCTCGGCCTGGACGACGCCGCGCTCGCTGAGCTCGCGCGACAGTCGATCCACGCCTCCGCCGCCCCGCCCGCGCTTCGCGCCTCGATGCTCGCCGGCGTCGACGCCTGGCTGGCCGCGGGCGACGACGCCCGACCACGCGGGATGCCGGGATAACGCGGTCTTCCGCGCGCGAATAACCGCGATATCCCGGCATCCTGCGAAAGCATCCCGCGAAAGCATCCCGCGAAAGCATCCTGCGAAAGCCGCATGCGAAAGCCGCCTGCGACGGCACCCGGCGAAAGCCGCGCCCGGCGAAGGCTGGAGCGTCAGCGGGCGCGCAGGCCGTCCGACAGCAGGTCGAGCAGCCGGCCCGCCTGGTCGCGCTGAGCCGGTTCGCCGGCGCTCATGGTGACCCCGAGGAGGGCGGCGAGCACGTCCTCGGCGGCGACGTCCGCCCGGAGGGAGCCCTCCGCCGCACCCGCCGCGAGCAGCGAGGACAGCGCCGCGAGCAGCTTGGCCCGGCTGTGCTCGTAAGGGTTGACGCCGGATGCGACGACGATCTTGAGCGCGTCGGCCATGCCGCGCTTGGTGGCGATGTAGTCGACGAAGTGGTTCATCCACTCCCGAAGCGCCTCGGCCGGCGGCAGGGTGTCTAGGAGATCGAGCGCGGCCGCGCCGAGCTTGTCCACCTCGTTGCGGTACGCCGCCTCGACGAGCGCCTCGCGCGTCGGGAAATGCCGGTACAGCGTCCCGATGCCGACCCCGGCCTGCTTGGCGATGGAGTCGAGCGTCACATCGTTGCCGTCCGGCCCGGTGAACGCCTCGACAGCCACGGTGAGCAGCCGGTCGCGGTTGCGCTGGGCGTCTGCGCGCATGTGCTCCCCTTGCAAACCGGAGGATCCTCCGGTTAGAGTCGGCCACGTAACGGAGGAACCTCCGCTTTAACCGAGTGTAGCGGGATGGAGCACAGCATGAGCACCCGGATCACCACACCGTTCGACGCGACGTCGACCGCCGCCGAGGTCGTCGCGGGCGTCGACCTGACCGGCCGCCGCGCCATCGTCACCGGTGGCGCCTCCGGCATCGGCGTCGAGACCGCGCGCGCTCTCGCCGGCGCGGGAGCGGAGGTCACCCTGGCCGTCCGCGACCTGGCCGCCGGAGGGCGTACGGCCGACGACATCGTCGCCTCGACCGGCAACAAGCAGATCCACGTGGTCCACCTCGACCTGGCCGACCCCGCGTCGGCCGCCGGGTTCGCCGCCGCGTGGGAGGGGCCGCTGCACATCCTCGTGAACAACGCCGGGGTGATGGCCTCGCCGCTGACGCGTACGCCGCAGGGCTGGGAGCTGCAGTTCGCCACGAACCACCTCGGTCACTTCGCGCTCACCACCGGTCTGCACCGAGCGCTCGCCGAGGCCGGTGGCGCCCGGGTCGTCTCAGTCAGCTCGGCCGGTCACCTCAACTCGCCCGTGGTCTTCGAGGACATCCACTTCGAGCGCCGGCCCTACGAGCCGTGGCAGGCGTACGGGCAGTCCAAGACGGCCAACATCCTGTTCGCGCTGGAGCTGACCCGCCGCTGGGCCGACGACGGCGTGTACGCCAACTCGCTGATGCCCGGGGCGATCCGGACCAACCTGCAGCGCCACATCACCGAGGAGGACCTGCTGGCGATGCGGGCGCGCACCGGCGGGACCGGAGCCGTGCCATGGAAGACCACCGACCAGGGCGCGGCCACGTCTGTGCTGCTCGCGACGTCGCCGCTGGTCGACAAGATCGGCGGGCGCTACTTCGAGGACTGCGCCGAGGCCGGGCCGAACCAGCCCGGCACCCGCGCCGGCGTGGCCGCGTACGCCCTCGACCCGGACGCGGCCGAGCGACTGTGGCAGGTGTCGGTCGACACCCTGAGCTGACCTGGCCCCGTCGAACGATAAGGTCATTCCGCAGTAATTGGGGATGACGCGGGCGGGAGTGAGATGACCTCGGTGCAGGTGAGCGTAGCGGGTGGGCGATGCGACCTCTGCGGGGAGCGGCTCTGCCTCACCGCGCGGATCACGTCGGCGGGTCGCAGCGTCGGCCTCTGCCCCCGCTGCGACGCGGACAACCCGCACGGCGCGGAACTGATCGCCTACTTCGCGACGCGGTCGGCGGTGGCCGCACAAGACCGGGCCACCATCGCCGACCTGCTCGGCCGCTGGCTCGGGTCGCTCGACCAGGATCGGGTCACCGCGGCGGCGCCGTCGCTCGCCGAGGCCGCCGAAGCGTGGTGGTCGCTCTACCAGAAGCGGGCCGCCCCGGACGAATCCGGAGCGGCCCGCTCAGCTGTGCAGGGTCAGACCGTCTGACTATGCGCGCGAGCGGAGCGCTGGCGAGCGGCTCTGCGTACGCGGGCGGACAGGCGGTTGCGCTGCGCCTCGGCCACGAGTTCCTGGTGGTGGAGCTTCGCGAGTTCGAGGACGGTCTGCGGTGAGGTGAACATTGTGGACTCCTTGTCGTGGTGCTCGGTCTTGCTTCTTCGTTCGACAAGGAATATGTTGCCCGAGTAAGGGGTAGCAGCCATCAGGATCGGTTACGTATCTTGGCCGCCCCGACCTACCTAGATCACTCCGCCGCCGCCTAGGTATACCTAGGCCCGCCGGCCGCGCCGCGCCCGCAGGTAGTCCGAGACCACGTAGCGGCCCAGCTCCTCCGCCTCCGGCGTGAACACGCGGCCCCCGTTGCGGCGCGCCACCGCGTCGACGAACCGCCGCAGTCCCGGGTCCTCACCCAGCATGAAGAAGTTCAGCGTGGCCCCCGAGCGGGTCAGACCGTCCACTTCGGCCACCGTCGCCTGCACCGTCTCCGACAACGGCGGCCAGGAGAACACCGCCTCGCCGTCGGCGTCGATGTGCGCCGTCGGCTCGCCGTCGGTGATGACGAGGACGACCGGCTCGAACCCCGGATGCCGGTGCAGATGCCGGGCGGCCAGCCGCAACGCGTGCTGCAGATTGGTGCCCTGCACGAAGTCCGGCTCGACCGCCGCCAGCTCCTGCTGCGACAGCACCCCGGCCTCCCGGCTGAACCCGACGATCTGCAGCGCGTCCTGCGGGAACCGCGTCGCCACCAGGTGCGACAGCGCCAGCGCGGTCTGCTTCATCGGCCCCCACCGGCCGTCGGCCATCATCGAGAACGACAGGTCGACGCACAGTGCCACCGCCGCCGACGCGCGCCGCTCGGTCTCGGCCACCTCGAAGTCGTCGACCTGCAGGGTCACCGGGACGCCCGCGCCGCGGCGGGTCACCGCCCGGGTCACCGTCCGCACCACGTCCAAGGGCTGTTCATCACCGTACGCCCAGAGCCGTGACGCCCCGGTCACCTCGCCCGCGGCGCCCGCGTCCCGCAAGTCGTGCTGACCCCGCCGGCCTTCGGCCAGATCGGCGAAGACGCGGCGCAACGCGGTGCCCCCGAGCCGCCGCAAAGCCTTGGGGCTCAACGTGAGCCCGTCGCTCGACCGGGTCACCCAGCCTTGCCGGCGCAGTTCCCGCTCCAGCTCCCGCAGGCGGCGTACGTCGTCGGCCGCGGCGCGGCCCAGGTTCCGTTCGACCGCGTCGACGTCCACGTCGTCCAGCGTCGCGCCCGGATGCTCCTGCGCCAGCTGCTCGATGAGGTCGTCGAGGTCGGCGATCTCGCCGAGGGCGCCGGTCGCCTCGCCGTAGCCGAGCGGCTCCTCTCCGCGTACGCGGGCCTGCCGGTCCCACGGCAGATTGGGCCGCAGCGCCCGCAGGTTGGCCGTCAGGGCCGCCATCTGCTCGCCCAGTCCGGAGCCCGCGAGTGCGGCGTCCATCAGGCCTTCCAGCTCGGCCCGCTGGCTCGCCGACAGCGACCGCATCAGCTGTTCGCCCGCGGCGGCCCGGCGGGCCAGCGCGTCGATCAGCTCCTCGACCGAGCCGGGTTGCTCCGGGAAGAACTCGCCGTGCTCGCGCATGAACGCGGTGAACGCGTCCTGGGTGTCCTCTCCCCGGGCGTGCCGCCCGAGCAGGTCGTTGAGGTCGCGCATCATCCGGGCCAGCCGCTGCTGCGCCGCCGGATCGTTCGCGGTCGCGCCGAGCGCGTCCCGCAGACCGCTGAAGCGCTGCTCGAGCACCTCCCGGCGAAGACCGTCGAGGATCTGCTGATACGTCTGCCGAGCCTCGTCACTGGCCCAGTCATAGCTGGACAACTCGTCCACCGCCCGCGCGGTCGAACGAGGCAGACTGTCCAAAGTAGCCTCAGCAAACCGAGCCGCGTCGTCGTCGCGCCCGGCCAGCTCGTCCCGTTCGGCCGCGAGCGCCTGATCCAGCAGCGCCTGCGCCCGGGTCACCGCGCCGTCGAGTGAGCCGCGCCGCATGGCCTCCAGCCGCATCCGCCGGGCGCGGGCCGACAAGTCGTCGAGCCCGCCCTGGCCGGAGGGACCGCGCCGGAGCAGGTCCCGCAACGCCTCCCGGAGGCTGCCCCCGGCCAGGACATCGGCGCCGACCTCGTCGACCGCCGCCCGCACGTCGTACGGCGGAGCCAGCGGATCGGGGCCGCCCCGCCACAAGCCGTAGCGGAACCGGTTCCCGCCAGCCATCTCAGCCTCGCCCACCCCGGTCGGCGGCGCCCCGATAGCGGGCGCGCCCGTCGTCGGTGAGGTCCTTGGCCAGCCGCCGGGTCAGGTGCAGGCCTTCGAGGACGAACTCGACTCCGGCGGCCGCCTCGCCCCGGGACGGGCCGTCGCCCAGCCCCAGCCGCTCCAGTGCCTTGGCCAGCCCCGGCACCGTGCCGACCTGCCGCAGCAGCTCGTCGGCGGGGACGAGGTCGCCGGTCTCGACGACGCCGCCCTCGGCGACCAGCGCGGTGAACCCGGACAGGTCCAGCCCGGCCAGGTGGGCCCGGAACGTCTCGGCGGTCGCGGCTCGCAGCAGGTGGGCGAGGATCTCGGCCTCGCGGCCCTCCTCGCCGCTCTCGAACTCGACCTTGCCCCGCAGCGTGCTCGTCACCGACACGGTGTCGCCGATCCGCGCGACGGGTTCCGCCTCGCCCAGCAGCCCGGCCCGGCGCAGCGCCGACGCGGCGACCGTCTCGGCCGCCGCGATGGCGAACCGCGCGGAGACGCCCGAGCGCTGATCGACCGACGGCGACTCGCGGACGTTCCGGGCGAACCGCGCCAGCACCTCCAGCACGTGCTCGGGCACCGGGGCGACCAGCGCCGCCTCCTGGCGGATCAGGTCCAGCTCCAGGTCCAGATCGATCGGGTAGTGCGTCCGGATCTCGGCGCCGAACCGGTCCTTCAGCGGGGTGATGATCCGGCCACGGTTCGTATAGTCCTCCGGGTTCGCGCTGGCCACCAGGAACAGGTCCAGCGGCAGCCGCAGCTGGTAGCCGCGGATCTGCACGTCCCGCTCCTCCAGCACGTTGAGCAGCGAGACCTGGATCCGCTCGGCCAGGTCCGGCAGCTCGTTCACCGCGAAGACGCCCCGATTGGTACGCGGAACGAGTCCGAAGTGGATGGTCTCGGGGTCGCCAAGCGTACGCCCCTGGGCGATCCGGATCGGGTCGACGTCGCCGATCAGGTCGCCGACGCTCGTGTCCGGGGTGGCCAGCTTCTCGCCGTACCGCTCTGAGCGGTGCAGCCAGGTCACGCGCAGTGCGTCGCCGAACTCCTCGGCCAGGCGTATCGACCCGGGACTGATCGGGTGCATCGGGTGCTCGTTCAGCTCCGACCCGGCGATCACCGGCGTCCACTCGTCGAGCAGCTCGATCAGCGTACGGATGAGCCGGGTCTTGCCCTGGCCGCGCTCGCCCAGCAGCACCATGTCGTGCCCGGCCAGCAGCGCGCGCTCGACCTCGGGCAGCACGGTGTCGTCGTAGCCGACG
This sequence comes from Hamadaea sp. NPDC050747, assembly GCF_040654195.1. NCBI lineage: Bacteria > Bacillati > Actinomycetota > Actinomycetes > Micromonosporales > Micromonosporaceae > Hamadaea > Hamadaea sp. NPDC050747. The sequence goes on along the minus strand of NZ_JBFAHM010000008.1, from coordinate 94,313 downwards.
ATCCCGGGGAACCGCTGTTCGCCCGACCGCATCCGGGCCAGCAGGTTCTCCCGGAGCTCCGCCTTGACGGTGCGGTAGGTGTAGCCGGCGGCACGCAGCTCCCCCAGCGTCCGCGGAAGGCCTTCCGGTGTGTTCGTCACCCAACCGACGCTAGCGCGATCAACTAGTGATAGTCACGGTGAAATCGCTGTCGGCGTAAGCGTCGGTCACGTTGTTGTAGCAGTTGACGGTCACGGCGTTGGATCCCCAGTACGCGGTCGCGCAGTACGTCGACGGGTCACCCCGCGAGCCGCTCTGGGCGTACCCGTAGGGGATGGAAAGGCCGGGGAACGTGACCCGGTAGCGGCCGACGCCGAGGTAGGCGATCGTGGGCGTGCCGCCGGTGTTCCAGAAGCCCTCGGCCCAGTAGGAGGCCGGGTCGCCCCACGAATGCCGGAAGTACGCGTTTCCGCGCGCGGTCGTGGTGCCGAGCACGTTGACGCCGCGCGAGTAGCTCAGGGAGAAGCGGGTGTCGGCCGGGTTGCCGAAGGCGTCGACGCAGAAGATCCCGATCGGCGTCGGCGTCTCGTCGTTCTCCCCGTGGACCTCGCAGCGGACCGCGGTCGTCCCGTACGCGGTGATCTGGTAGTGCCCGTCGTTGTTGTCGACCGGATAGTGCGCGTCGACGGTCGGCATCTGCACCATGTACACGCCTTGCGACTGCCGCCACGCCAGCGGCGATCCGCCGGTGGAGTCGTAGGAGTACGCGGTGCTCGGCGTGTACGGCGTCGCGGAGTACGGGTCGTGCGCCCACAGGTACGAGAAGGTCCCGTAGGCCGCGGTGCGGTTGGTGAAGTGCGCGACGAAGTAGGAGTCCGCCGCGACCCCCGCCGCGCTGAAGCACCGAACGCTGACCACCTCGTCCACCCCGACCGGCAGCCAGCTCGCGATCGTGCAGATTGCCGTGTTGCCCGAGCCGTACGGGCGGACGTGCGCCACTCCCCCGCTCACCGCCATGCCGGCGAACCGGACCGAGTAGACCCCGGTGGAGCTACGCGTGATCACGACCGCGCCGCCGGTGGAGTTGCGTTCGTACCCGCTGGCCGCGGTGTAGCTCGCCACGGACGGCTGGTACGCCCACACGTACCCGTCGACCTGGGCGGCCGCCTGCGCGGTCGGACCGTGGAGCAGGACGGCCGCCGCCGAGCAGACGGCGAGCGCGGAAGCGAGGATGCGTCGCATGCCGATCATGCTCAGCCATGCGGCGCCGGCGGTCAGTCGCCTTCCCGACGCCCGCCGGACTGATGCAGATCACGGTTGCGCATGCATCCCCGATCGGCGGAAGCATGCGCAACCGTGATCTGCAGGTGACGGGGTGATGCGAGGCGTCAGGCGGAGGCGGCAACCGGTTGCGCCGTGGGCGCGGCACGAGGCGCGGGAACGGCGGGCACCAACGCCGGGCGCCGCCGGGCCGCGATGTCCTCGATCCAGCCGACCGCGAGCACGGCCAACGCCGTCAGTGGCGCCCCGACCAGCAGCGACGCGATTTTCATCTCGGTCGTCAACGGGGTGACCCCGGCGTACTGGAGCAGGGCGCCGGTCAGGAACAGCACCGGCAACTGCCACACGTAGATCGTGATCGCGCGCGCGTTGAACGCGCTCACCAGGCGAGCGAGTCTCGGGAACCGGTCCAGCCAGGCCAGGGTCGGCCGGGCCCGCAGGGCCAGCAGCACGAATCCGGTGCCCCACAGCGTCTCGGCGATCGGGTCGGCGAACGGGAAGCCGCCCTGCCCGGCGCCCCACACGTAGCCGACGACGCCGAGCACGGCGGCGGACGCCGCGCACACCCAGATCGGGACACGGTCGAGCAGCCGGGTATGCCGGGCGAAGCCGAGCATCCAGGCGGTGCCGTAGGACGCGGTCGACCACATGACGTCGCCGACGCGGTTGACCGGCAGCGGGACCAGCGGCGAGTACAGCAGGACCGCCCCGGTCAGCGGGGCGATCAGCGTCTTGACCGGCCAGCGCTGAAAGAACCACCAGAAGATCGGCGACAGCAGGACGAACCAGATGTACGCCCGGATATACCACAACGCGAGCGTGAACGCCCCGCCCCAGGAGCTCGCGGGCGGGTTGGCCAGCGGCAGCACCCAGTACAGCAGGTCCTGCCAGCGCAGCGGATTGGTCGGATCATGCTGCCACCCGTTGATCAACATGAGCGGGATCGCGACCGCCGCGAGCGCCCACAGCGGTGGCAGGGTTCGGCGCAGCCGGGAGCGTACGGTCGGGGCCGGTCCCTTGCGTTCGAGCGAGGCCGCCGTCATCGCCCCGGCGAGCCCGAACATCACGAACATCGAGGGGAACAGGACCGCCAGCCAACTGATCCACAACGTGTGGTGGAGGAACACCCGAGTGATGGCGACTGCACGCAGCGTGTCCACATATCGGCTGCGGGGGCGGGTGGGCTTGGTCTTGGGGTCCAGGGCCTGCTCGTCACCGCTGCGATTCACAGTGTGTTGCCTCGCTTTGCTGATCCGCGTAGACCCTCCGTCTTATTTCCGGTCTACCCGTACCAGTAACCTACTCAAACCTCGAAGCCGACTCAAAGCCGCCTTTCGGGGTTCCTCTGGCGATCACAGCGAAAACCGCAGACTGACCGCCCCTCGCAGATCCAGCCAGGCCTCCGTCGGCGTACGCACGAGGCGCAGGACGATCTCGTCGCAGCCTGGGCAGCGGCCGACCAGGCCGGGACCGTGATCGTGGCCATACACCCGCAACGCGGCGATCGGCCCGGTCAGCCCACAGGCGGCGCAGCGGCCGTCGACGGTGGTGACGTCGACCGCGAACAGCTCTCGCATCGGCCCGGCCAGCGAACTGCCGTCAACGTAGTCAAGCATCGGTTCCTCCGAAGCGCTCGGTCTTGATCCGCTGGGGTTCGTGCCCGGCGTCGATCAGCAGGTCGGCGGCGGCCTCGACGAACCCGGTCGGGCCGCAGACGAAGACGGCCGGCTCGAAGTCGGGCGGCCAGCCCCATTCGGCGAGATCGGCGGCGGTCAACCGGCCCGGCGGGCGGCCGTGCCCGTCCGGTGCGCGGCGCGTGTAGACCACCGTCACGTCGAGCCCCCGATCTTCCAGGGCACGCCGGCGCAGCTCCTCGGCATAGAGCACGTCTTCCGGCGTACGCGTGGAGTAGACGAGCCGGAACGGGACGCGGACCGAGGCTTTCGCGCGGGCCCGGATCATGGCCATGAGCGGGACCACTCCGGAACCGCCGGCGACGAGCAGCACCGGCGCGGTCTCGGCGGCGCGCCACACGAACCAGCCGCCGACCGGGCCGCGCAGCTCGACCTGCATCCCCGGCTGCAGGACGTCGACCAGATACGGCGAGACCTCGCCGTCCGGAATCCGCTGCACGGTCAGCTCGACGAGGTCGTCGCTGTCGGTGAAGGCCGAGGCGATCGAGTAGCTGCGCTCGGTCGAATAGCCGTCCTCGGCGGTCAGCCGCACGTCGACGTGCTGCCCGGCGAGGTGACCGGGCCACCCGGGCACCTCGAAGACCAGGGTGTGCGCGCTGCCGGTCTCGGCGCGCACCTCCCGCAGCCGGGCCGCGCGCCAGGTCAGTCGCCTTGATACCGCTGCTCGCGCCATGGGTCTCCGTAGTCGTGGTAGCCCGCCGTCTCCCAGAAGCCCGGTTCGTCCTCGAGCAGCAGTTGCAGGCCGCGCACCCACTTGGCCGACTTCCAGAAGTAGAGGTGCGGCACCAGCAGCCGGGCCGGCCCGCCGTGCTCGGGCGCCAACGGCTCGCCCTCGAACTCGTAGGCGATCCACGCCTGCCCGTCGAGCAGGTCGTCGAGCGGCACGTTCGTCGTGTAGCCGCCGTAGGAGTGCGCGAGCGTGAAGTCAGCCGCCGTCTCGACGTCTTCCAGCAGCGTCGCGATGGCGACGCCGCGCCAGTGCGTCGTCAGCTTCGACCATTTCGTAACGCAGTGGATGTCGACCGTGACGTCCTCGGCGGGAAGCTGCTGCAGCTCGGCCCACGACCAGGTGTGCCGGGCGCCCGTCTCGGTGATCACCGCGAACTCCCACGCGTCCAGCGGCACCCGGGGCGTCGGCCCCGCCGACAGCACCGGAAAGTCCTGCGTGAGGTACTGGCCCGGCGGCAGCTTCGGCCCGGACGTCTGGCGGCGGCCGGAGAAACCCGGCGACACGATGCCCACCCCGTAGTTCTACCACCGGGAGACGGGGCGGCGGCGCGGTCTGCCGGAACGCTACGGTTGCGGACATGCAGGACACCTCCGCCGCCGCCGCCCTCGTGGCAGGCGGTTCCGACGCGCTCACCACCGCCGCTGACGAGACCGCGGCCACCGCCGCCGGCCTGCTCGGCGATTTCCTCGCCACCGGTACGCTGACCGCGTACGACGAGGCCGTGTCGTCCCTGAGCCGGGTACGCAACCTGGCCAAGCTGACCCAGATGGCACATCCGGACGCGGAAGTCCGCGCGACCGCCGCCACCGTGCAGCAGGACATCGACAAGCGGCTCACCGAGATCTCCCTCGACCCGGCGGTCTACCAGGCGCTGGCCGGGCTGGACCTGAGCGGCGAGGACGCGGCCACCCGCCACTGGGTCGGCCGGGTGCTCCGCGACATGCGGCTGGCCGGCGTCGACCGAGACGACGAGACGCGCGCCCGCGTACGCGCCCTGCAGGACGAGCTGACCGCGACCGGCCAGGCGTTCGAACGGGCGATCGCGTCGAGCACCCGGACGGCGGAACTGCCGCCGAGCGCCCTCGACGGGCTGCCCGAGGACTACGTGGCCGCGCACCCCGCCGGCGACGACGGGCTGGTCCGGATCACGACGGACTATCCGGATCTCGTCCCGTTCCTCACCTACTCCCGGGACGCCGCCGCGCGCGAGCAGCTGTGGCGGCTCAACAACCTGCGGGCGTACCCGGACAACGAGCCGAACCTGCGCCGCCTGCTGGAGCTGCGCCGGGAACTGGCGACCCTCCTCGGCTTCGCGACCTGGGCCGACTTCGTCACGGCCAACAAGATGATCGGCTCGGAGCAGGCGATCGCCGACTTCATCGCCCGCATCTCGACGGCCGCCCGCGACCGCGGCGACCGCGACTACGCGGTCCTGCTGGACCGCAAACGCGTCGACGACCCCACCGCCGAGGCCGTCGAACCGTGGGACAACATGTACCTGACCGACCGCGTACGGGCGGAGCAGTTCGCCTTCGACTCGCAGGCGGTCCGGCCGTACCTGGAGTACCACGCCGTCAAGGACGGGTTGATGGCCGTCGCGGCCGAGATGTTCGGCGTCGAGTTCCGGCCGTCCGAGCAGCCCGTGTGGCATCCCGAGGTCGAGGCCTACGACGTCGTGGAGAACGGCGCCGTGCTCGGCCGGATCTACCTCGACATGCACCCGCGCGCCGACAAATTCAACCACGCCGCCATGTTCACGATGGTCGTCGGGAAGCAGGGGCGTACGCCCGAGTGCGCACTGCTGTGCAATCTGCCCAACCCCGCCACCGGGCGCGCCCTGCTCCAGCCGACCGATGTGCGGACCTTCTTCCACGAGTTCGGCCACCTGCTGCACCAGATCTTCGCCAGCGCCGGCCGGTGGAGCGGCGTCGGCGGGGTCAGCGTCGAGTGGGACTTCGTCGAAGCGCCGTCGCAGCTGCTCGAAGAGTGGGTACGCAACCACGGCGTGCTGGCGCGCTTCGCCCGGCACGTGGACACCGGCGAGGCGATCCCCGCCGAGACGGTGGCGGCGATGCGGGCCGCCGAGGAGTTCGGCAAGGGCATGCTGGTCCGTCAGCAGATGTACTACGCCGCGCTCAGCCTGGAACTCCACCGCCGCGAGCCGTCCACACTGGACATCGATGCGGTGGAGAAGGAGACGATGGAGTTCCACACCCCGTTCCGGCACCCGGAGGGCACGAAACTCCACCTGTCGTTCGGCCACCTCAACGGATACTCCGCGATGTACTACACCTACATGTGGTCACTGGTCATCGCGAAGGACCTATTCACCGCCTTCAACCCCGACGACCTGCTCGCGACCGGCCCGGCGGGCCGCTACCGGCGTACCGTGATCGGACGCGGCGGTTCGGCCCCGGCGGCCGAGCTGATCCGGGACTTCCTCGGGCGCGACTACAACTTCGACGCCTTCCAGGCGTGGCTCGAGAGCTGAGCCCGCCAGTGGCGGCGCAACCTCGCGGCCCGGCGCGGCGGGACCCGGCGACGCAACCCCGCCGATCCGGCGACCCGGCGCGACTACTGGAACGTCACGTACCTAACCCAGCCCGGGATAGGTACGTGACGTTCCGGTAGTCGCGAAGCGATGGCGGCGCGAGGGCCGCGCGAGGCCCGAAGCCAGGCCCCGAAAAGTCAGGCCGCGCCCAGTGATCGAGTGAGGTCACGCGCACTCAACCGAGTGCACTCGGTCGCGAACCGGTCCGGCGGAACCATCAGCACCGGGCACTGTGCCCGGTTCAGGCAGTATTTCGAGGTGCCGCCGCGACCGGCCAGCCGGGCGAGTCGTCCGGGCCGCCCGACGCCCACCACCAGCAGGTCGTCGTCGCGGTACGCGTACTCGACGAGTGCGGGGCCGGGCAGCGCTTGGACGGTCACCAGGCGCAGGTCGACGTCACGGGGCAGCCCGCCCATCGCCGTGTCGAACGCGTGCCGGATCTCCGCCTTGGCGGCCGCGTCCAGTTCGGATTCCCAGATCCGTACCGTGGGGGCGTAATAACCGCCCGCAGTCGGCATCCACGCGCGCACGGCGTGCAGTTCGGCGGCGCGCGTACGCGCTTCGCTGACCGCCCGGCGCAGCGCTCGCAACCCCGACAGGGAGTCGTGCACTCCCAGGATCACCCTCAGCCGCTCGGTCATGGCTCCGTCACCTTCGACATCCTCTGATATCGATGAGACCAAGTCCGGGGGGCGTACGCAAGAGCGCCGCGGAGATTCATGCCCCTCCGCGAAGTTTGTCGACCAAATCGCGGCAGCCGTCGGCGGTTTCGTCGAGCGTCCAGCCTTCCTCGTCGAGCAGTTCGAGGTCGGCCAGCTGCCGGTCGAGTTCGGCTTGGATCGCCGGATGCGCCAGTTCCCAGCTCTCCAGGCGTACGCGGGGCGGTTTGCGGTGCGGCCAGTCCCGGTCGTCGCCGGCCAGCACGGAGGCGTAGTCGAAGCCGCGCCACCCGGACCACATCGCGAACTCGGCACAGCCGTGCAGGTAGCACTCGGCGGCGTAGAAGGCCGCCATCGCCGCGTGGTCGGCGGCGTCGGCCGGGTCGTCGTGCGGTTTCTGGTATGCCGGGCTCAGGTAGAACGCACCGACCGCCTCGGCCACCTCGGCGACGGACTGCTTGCCGTCGCGGCGGCCGCACAGGCCGTCCCAGACGACTTCGAGCACCGGGCGCCAGTGGCAGACGATCGCCGCCCGTTCCCGTTCCGGGAGCTGGTGGTGCTCGTGCTGCAGCCGGTCGGCCACGGCGGCGGCGAACGCCGTACGCTGCCGCCCGGCGAGGTTGGCCAGCATCGGCCGGACCGTCGCGCGGACGTCGAGGAAGTGCCGCAGGCCCAGCTCGTCCAGGTCCTCGCGGATCGCATCGTCGTGGATCGGATCCCGCACCACTCGACGGTATGCCCGATTCGCCGGTCGCGCCAAAGGAACGCCGTTGCGAATCTTCTGGAAGATCGCCCAGAATGGGATTCATGAGTGCGAGCACGCCGCGATTTACGTGCCCCCGGTTCTCCGGTGGGCCGACGTTCGCGCGCCGCGTTCGGTAACAGCCTCCCTGTCGATGGCGCGCACGTCCGCGCATCGATGGAGGAATACCGTGACCACCTCGTTGGAACGGCTGCTCGCCGTTCGCGACCTCACCGATCCCGCCGCCGGGCCGCACGCCGTGCATCTCGTCGCGGAGCGGCTCGAACAAGCCGTGGCGGCGATCTGGTGCGTCCCGATCCGCCGCGACCCGGGTCCCCGGATCGTCAGCGTCGCCGACAACTACGACCGGTTGCGCTACCGGCCCGACGACGTGACCCGCGACCGCCGGTACAGCCACTACCTCGGCGACGGCCGCATGCTCCGCTCCCACACCACCGCGCGCATACCGGCGCTGCTCCGGGAGACCACTGGCGACGTGCTGCTCAGCGTGCCGGGGATCTGCTATCGCCGCGATGTCATCGATCGGCAGCACGTCGGCCAGCCACACCAGCACGATCTGTGGCTCGTCCGGCCGGCTGGACCGCCGCTGACCTCGGACGATCTGACGAAAATGGTTCGCGCGGTCGTCGAGGCGATCCTGCCGGGGCGCGCTTGGCATACGCCGCCGAGCGTCCATCCCTACACGGTGGAGGGCCGCGAGATCTACGTCGGCGACGTCGAGATCGGCGAGTGCGGGCTCGCTCATCCCGAGGTGCTCGCGGCCGCCGGGCTGCCGGGCGGGTCGGGGCTCGCGATGGGGCTCGGCCTCGATCGGCTCACCATGCTCGCCAAGGGCGTACCGGACATCCGGCTGCTCCGCGATCCCGATCCGCGGGTGGCCGGGCAGATGCTCGACCTGCGCGCGTACCGGGCGGTCTCGAACCATCCGCCCACGCGCCGCGACTTGTCGCTCGCCGTCGGCGACGATCTCGACGCGGAACTCTTGGGCGATCTGGTACGCACAACGCTGGGCCCGGCGTCCGACGCCGTCGAGGAGGTTTCCGTCGTCTCTTCGACGCCCTACGACGACCTGCCGGTTTCGGCGCGGGACCGAATGGGTCTGCGACCGGGGCAGAAGAACGTCTTGCTACGTCTGGTCCTGCGGCACCCGTCCCGCACCCTCACCGCTGCCGACGCGAACGTCCTGCGGGACCGCGTCTACGCCGCGCTCCATGCCGGATCCGCCCACGAATGGGCGAGCGCTGCTCACGGCGTACAAGAGGAGAACTGAGGCGATGACCAGCGCGGGCCAGACGCCGGCGACGGCGACCAGGCCCGAACCGGCCGGGATGGCCACGGCCAGCGGCGCGAAGGTGAGCGTCGTGGCCGTGGCCGAGACGCGGCCGAGCAGCTCGTTGGGGGTGTTTCGCTGAACCGAGGTCATCGCGGCGACGACTGTCCACGGCAGACCGACGCCGGCGATGACCGCGCCCGCGACCACCCCGGGCAGCCAGGGCAGGCCGCGCAGCACGAGCCCGACGGCGAACAGCAGACCACCGAGCACGCCGAATCGGATCTCGGACAGCCGGTCCAGGGCGCGGCCCGCGAGCAGTCCCCCGATGATGGCGCCCGCTCCCTGCAGCGACGCCAGGACGCCGACGAAGCTCGCGGGCCGGCCCAGCTGGACCGTGACCACCTCCAGCTGGGCGGCGGTCACGAATCCGGACATCGCCACCGCGGTCGCCGCGATGACGACGGTTCGGCGGACGGGACCGGCCAGTCGGGCCAGGCGAACCCGCGTCTTGGGTCGCCGGGGCGGCTCATCTGCCTTGATCAGCGCATAGAGGACGGCGGAGAGCACCAGCGTGGCCGCGCAGGTCACGGCGACCGCGCCGCCACCTTGCCAGGCGAACAGGCCCGCCCCGGCCAGCGGCGCGATGATCTTCATGCTCTCTTGAGCGCTCATCCGCCAGCCGTTCAAGCGGCCCAGCGTGGCGGGCGGCACGGCGCTGGGCAGCAGGGCCGACTCGGCCGCGTCGTTGAGCACGTAGTTCACCCCGTACGCCAGCATCACCGCGTAGAGCAGCCAGAGATCGCCTCGCTCCTGGACGAGCAGCAGACTGAACAGCCCGGCCGCGAGCACCAGACTGGTGGCGACGAGCAGCCGCCGCCGCGGCACTTTGTCCACAAGCGAGCCCAGGAGCGGCCCGAACAGCGTCGGCAGGTAGACGCAGAGCCCGGCGAGCGCGGCCAGCTCGCTCGACCCGCTCAACGCGAGGACCCACACGGTGGCCGTCAACGACATCGCCGAGCCGCCGAAGCCGGAGGCGATCGAGACGCCCAGGAACAAAGGCACGTTCCGGTTCCTGCGTCCATTCTTGAGTTGCATGCGCTCAAGCCAGCGGGAGATGTCCTGGCAGCCAAGGTCAACTTTCCGTTGACTGCGGTACGCTGCCGCTATGACTCGCGCGTACGACGCCGTGATCGCGGTCGTCGCCCAGGGCGACGCGTCCGATGCCGACCGCCTGGCCGCCCTGGCGCGGATCGCGTCGGCCCGCAAGGACCTCGACTCCTTGGAACGCGGGCTGATCGCGGACCTCCGGGCGAACGGCGTCTCCTGGACCCGGATCGCCGCCACCATCGGCGTCGGCTCCCGGCAGGCGGCCGAACAGCGGTACCTCCGGCTCTGTGGCTCCCTCGACCGTCAACAGAGCGTTGACACAGTTGCCATTGCGACGCTGCGGGCCTCCGCACTCCGGGCACACACCACGTTGATCGCCTCGCCGCCGGACCATCCGCGCGCCCGGCTCGCGGTAGCCACGCTCGAACACGCGCTGTCCGCCGCCCCGGGTGCCCTGTACGCCCTCGTCGAACAGGCGCTCGGAGACCTCCAAGGCGTTCCCTTCGACTCGTCGGCGCTCACGTCAGCGCTTTCCGCGGCTCGCCTCGGCTCTCCTAAATAGGCGTATTCTGGGGATTCTTCGGTTTTTGGGGGTGCCCGATGAGTCTTCTCGCCACACTGGTCGCCAGCGCTTCCCTGCTGGCCGGCCCAGTCGCCGCGCCCTCCGCCGACCCTTCGGGAGACGGGCAGATGCAACAGGCCATCTCCGACTGGTTCACCAAGGGCGGCGACAAGCGCCTCACCGCGTTGCAGAACGACTTCGAGGCCATCGCGAAAGCCGCGACCGCGACGGATCTCCCAGCAGTGGAGGCCAGCTGCACCACGCTGAAGACCGATGTGGACGCCGCGCAGGCGTACGCCCCGCTGCCCGACGCGCGGGCGCAGAAGGCGTGGGCCGCCTCGCTGGACCTCTACGAGAAGGCCGCTCTCGACTGCGTCGCCGGAGCCGACCAGGCCGACGCCCAGTTGCTGCTCAAGTCGAACGACGAGATGACGCAGGGCAGCCAGGAACTGTCCAAGGCCACCGCGCGGGTCCAGGAGATCCTCCGCTGACGTCCATCCGACTTCCTCACTCCTGCGCGTACGCATCTTCGGCCGATTCGATCGGCTGTTTCAGTGGGCGGCCGGGGCCGATCTCATCGGGCTGACTGACCGAACTCCCGCTTTCTTGGGTTCTGCCGCCGAGCGCAGAGTTCCACCATGACTTATCCGCCTCCGGGCGATCCGTGGAATTCGCACGGTTCTGAGCCTTCCACCCAGCCGCTGCGCCCGTCTCCCCGGAAGAGCAGCAGCGCCCCGGGCCTGATCATCGGCGTGGTCGCCGCGGTGTTCGGCGGCCTCTGCGGCATCAGCCTCATCGTCTCGGCGTTGACCGCCGACCGCTCTTCCCCATCCGCCGCCGCCACCTCGCCTGCACCGCCGGCTTACCTCGAACCGGCGGAGACACAGAGCCCGGCTCCGGTCCAGACCGCGATCCTCGTCTCTCCGTCGGCCGCCCAGCCGCCTTCTCCGCGGGTCACGACCACGAAGCCGCCGTCGCCCAAACCCTCGCCGAAACCGTCCAAGACCACGAGCAAGCCCAAGCCCGTCTGCGATCCCAACTACGCGGACGGCTGCGTACCCGTGGCGTCTGATGTGGACTGCGCCGGTGGCAGCGGCAACGGTCCCGCGTACTTCTCCGGAACGGCCCGAGTCGTCGGCTCGGACATCTACGACCTCGACCGCGACAACGACGGCATCGCGTGTGAGAAGGACTAGCCCGGCAGCACCTCGTCCAGGACGCCCGCGTCGTCCACTGCGTAGACGCCAGACACCGCGCTCAGCGGCAAACTCCCGTAGATGTGCGGAAACGCCTCACCCCGGCTGGGCGCCGGCTCCCACTTCACCAGGTCACCCAGGCCCGCTTCGTCGATGGCGAGGACGACCAACGGTGTGCCGGGGCCGAAGACACGCAACGCCGTCGTCTGCGCCTGCGCACGGGACGCGCAGTGGATGAAACCGCTCTCGTGGTCGAACGGTGTGCCGTCGAACCGCCCGGACGCGGAGAACTCGGCCCACTCGGCCGGCCGTAGCAGCTTGTAGATCGCCATGCCGCCCAGCATCGCAGACCCCCGCGTACGCCCCGATCCTGCCATCGCCGCCTGGCGAGCGATCGGGCCGCGGCGGTGCGGCAGGTGACTTCGCGGGTGTCGACCCCCTTTGCGGGCCGGTTTCCGGCTGATTGGTCCGTCGGTGGAACGCCTTATACCTCACCGGTCGGCGGTTGGGTGCATGACGTTCCACCGGTGCTCGCGCCACCGGTTGTTCGCGCGAGGCTTGCTCAGAGCTGTCGATCCGGGGCGATCTGGAGACTCGGCTCGGGGCGAAATCGCCTTGCCGATCCGCAAGCAACCCCGGTAGGCATTGCCGCGTGAGCAGAACTCCACATCTCGGTCCCCCGCCGCGACGCCTCACCGTGGAGCCGGAACTGGTACGCCGACTCGTGGCGGACCAGTTCCCGCAGTGGGCGGGCCTACCGATCCGGCCGGTAGCCAACGGCGGCTGGGACAACTGGACCTTCCACCTCGGCTCGGGGATGTCGGTGCGGATGCCCAGCGCGGACGAGTACGCCCTCGCAGTCGACAAGGAGCACCGCTGGCTCCCACGACTCGCCCCGCAACTCCCTTTGCCTATCCCGGTCCCGTTGGCGAAAGGCGCACCCGACGCCGGCTATCCCTATTCGTGGTCGGTCTACCCGTGGATCGAGGGCGCGCAGGCGACCGAACGGGACATCGCCGACCCGATCCGATTCGCCCTCGACCTCGCCGAGTTCGTGGCCGCGCTGCAAAGCGTCGATCCGACGGACGGTCCCGGTCCGGGACTGCACAACTGGTACCGGGGCGGAACGCTGCGAACCTACCGACCGGCCGTCGACCGTGCACTCACTGCGCTCGACGGTCACCTCGACGTCGCGCTGGCCCACGAGATCTGGAAGCATTCGCTCGACGCGCCTTGGGACGGCAAGCCGACCTGGTTCCACGGCGACATCGCCCAGGGAAACCTCCTGCTCGACAACGGGAAGCTGACCGCTGTCATCGACTTCGGCACGTGCGGTGTCGGCGATCCCGCCTGCGACCTCGCGATCGCCTGGACCCTGCTGACCGCGGAAGGCAGCCAGGCGTACCGGGAACGCCTCGCAGTCGACGACGCGACGTGGGCGCGTGGGCGCGGCTGGGCGCTCTGGAAGACGCTCGCCACCTACTCCTGGTGTTTCGACGAACCCGACGATGACGACGCCGTGTCCGCGCGCCGCATCCTCGACGGCATTTTCACCGAGTACGCCGCAAGCCATCGTTAGCCGCGGATCGGAGGGGATTCGAACCCCCGGTAGGGCAGGCGCGTACGCCAGAAGCCCCACACGCCTCCTGCCACCTGTACGCAGGCTGCCCGGCAAGGCGGCGTCGCAATCGTCCTGACTCTGCCACCGATCCAGCGCTCAACCTTATTCACTCGGGGCGACCGAGGTCAGGTTCGCTTGTACGGCCCAAGGGCCGACGACAACCAGACCAGGGCGTGACTCTCATCCCTACCATGGCAAGTCATGGAGTTCGTAGATCCGTCGATCGCCGCACGTTCGTTCGCATCGAGCGATCCGGCGGGACGCCGGGCGTCGACCGGCTCGTCGCGCTACCGGCCGCAACAGCTCCTACCGGTACGCAACAAGAACTGTCCGGCGTCGTCCTCGTCGAGGATGAGCCGCCGATCAACTACAGCTTCACCGGCCGAGCCGTGGCGAGCGTCCTCGGGCGATGGCTGGCGCATCGGTTGTTCTTCCGAGGCGGCTGGACGGTGCACGTCGAGGCACCTGACCGAGATCCGGTCAAAATCCGTTGTCCTAACCGAAGCGCTGCCGACGCCCTGGCTCACCGACTGGTCGAGGATCTGACCAACCGCGGCCTGGCCGCACTCGACGACCTCCGATGATGCGCACCTTGCGGAGGAAGGTGGCGTCTCAAGAGAAGATTTGCTCCACTGCCGGCAGTTCGGTCGGTGGTTCATCGGTCATCCAGCCGTACTCCAAGGCCGAGAGGTAGCCGCGTTCAATCCACACGATCATCGTGCCAATCGTCTCCCCGTCGGCACTACGCACCCAGGCACAGCCCGGAGCCGGGCCGCCCAAGAACGCCGACGGGCGCACCGCCGCCGCATCCACTTCCAGCTCCAGAAGCGTGACCGGTCCACCTACCACCCGCAGGAAGGGAACCTGTGCGAGCAACTCCTCGCGCCCCTCAAACGTCTGGTCCTCAATGAGGCGCCGGACCAAGGCGCGAACTGCGAACGGCTCCATACCTTGATCATCCACACGACCGTCATTTGGCGTTGTAGTAGTTCGCCTCCGGGTGGTGCACGATGATCGCGTCCGTCGCCTGCTCCGGGTGCAGCTGGAACTCTTCGGAGAGCTCGACCCCGATCCGCCCCGCGTCCAGAAGCGACACGATCTTGGCGCGGTCTTCGAGGTCGGGGCAGGCGGGGTAGCCGAAGGCGTACCGGCAGCCGCGGTAGTCGTTGCGCAGGATGCCCGCGAGGTCGGCCGGGTCGGACGTGCCGACCGTGTCGCCGGAGGGCAGCACGAGTTCGGAGCGCACCCGCGAGTGCCAGTATTCGGCGAGCGCTTCGGTCAGCTGCACGGACAGGCCGTGGACTTCGAGGTAGTCACGGTACTGGTTGCCGGCGAACAGCTTGTTCGCGTACTCGCTGATGGTGTGGCCGACCGTCACGAGTTGCAGGGCCAGGACGTCGAGGCCCAGGTCGCGCGGGCGGAAGAAGTCGGCCAGGCACAGGCGGCGTTCTTGGCGTTGGCGCGGGAACGTGAAGCGGGCGCGTTCGCTGTGCCCGTTCTCGTCCAGCACGATCAGGTCGTTGCCCTCCGAGTACGCCGGGAAGTAGCCGTACACGACGGCGGATTCCAGGACCTGCTCGGTGGCGAAGCGTTCGAGCCAGTAGCGCAGCCGGGGCCGGCCTTCGGTCTCGACGAGTTCCTCGTAGGAGGGTCCTTGGCCGGCGCGGGCGCCCCGCAGGCCCCACTGGCCGAGGAACAGTGCTCGTTCGTCCAGCATGGACGCGTAGTCGGCGACCGGGATGCCTTTGACGACCCGGGTGCCGAAGAACGGCGGCTTCGGGACGTCCACGTCGGTCGCGACGTCACTGCGTACCGTGTCGTCGTCGAGGGCGGGCAGGTCGGCCGTGACGACCGCGCGGTGCTTGGCCCGGCGTTCCCGGCGGGCCGCCAGCGCGGCTTCGCGGGCCGGGTCCACGATGGTCGTCCCCGTACGCTTGGCGGTCATCACCCGGTCCATGAGGGCGAGCCCTTCGAAGGCGTCCCGGGCGTAGTGGACTTCGCCGCCGTCGAACAGGTCGCGCAGGTCGTCCTCGACGTAGGAGCGGGTCAGCGCGGCCCCGCCGAGCATGACGGGCCAGCGGCTGTGCAGGCCGCGGGCGAGCATCTCGGCGAGGTTCTCCTTCATGATGACCGTGCTCTTGACCAGCAGGCCCGACATGCCGATGACGTCGGCGTCGTGCTGTTCGGCGGCGTCGAGGATGGCGTTGATCGGCTGCTTGATGCCGAGGTTGACCACCGTGTACCCGTTGTTGGACAGGATGATGTCGACCAGGTTCTTGCCGATGTCGTGGACGTCGCCGCGCACGGTCGCGAGCACGATGGTGCCCTTGCCGGACGAGTCCGACTTCTCCATGTGCGGTTCCAGGTACGCCACCGCGTTCTTCATGACCTCGGCGGACTGCAACACGAACGGCAGCTGCATCTGGCCGGAGCCGAACAGGTCGCCGACGGTCTTCATGCCTTCGAGCAGGATCTCGTTGACGATGTCCAATGCGGACTTGTTCGCCAGCGCGGCGTCGAGGTCGGCCTCCAGACCGTTGCGCTCGCCGTCGACGATCCGCCGCTGCAGGCGCTCCTCCAGCGGCAGCGCCGCCAGCTCCTCAGCGCGGGTAGCGCGGGCCGAAGCGGCGTCCACTCCCTCGAACAGCTCGATGTAGCGCTGGAGCGGGTCGTACTCCACCGAACCGTCGGCGGCGAAGCGGCGGCGGTCGTAGACGAGGTCCAGCGCGACCTGGAGCTGCTCCTCCGGGATGCGGGCGATCGGCAGGATCTTCGAGGCGTGCACGATCGCGCTGGTCAGCCCGGCCTGCTGGCACTCGTGCAGGAACACCGAGTTCAGCACCTGCCGCGCGGCCGGGTTGAGGCCGAACGACACGTTCGAGATGCCCAGCGTGAAGTTGACGCCCGGATACAACGAGGCGATCTCCTTGATGGCGTCGATCGTCTCGATGCCGTCGCGGCGGGTCTCCTCCTGCCCGGTCGCGATCGGGAAGGTGAGCGCGTCGATGAAGATGTCCTCGCGCCGCAGTCCCCAGCGGCCGGTCAGGTCGTCGATCAGGCGCGACGCGATGCGGACCTTCCAGTCGCGCGTACGCGCCTGGCCCTCCTCGTCGATGGTCAGCGCGACGACCGCCGCGCCGTGCTCCTGGACGACCGGCATGACCCGCGCGTAACGCGAGGTAGGCCCGTCGCCGTCCTCGAAGTTCACCGAGTTGATGATCGACCGGCCGCCGAGCATCTCCAGACCCGCTTCGAGCACGGCCGGCTCGGTCGAGTCGAGCATGATCGGCAGCGTCGACGCGGTGGCGAACCGGCCCGCCAGCTCACGCATGTCCACCGCACCGTCCCGGCCGACGTAGTCGACGCACAGGTCGAGCAGGTGGGAACCGTCGCGCGCCTGCTGCCGCGCGATCTCGATGCACGCGTTGTAGTCGGCGGCGAGCATCGCCTCCCGGAACGCCTTCGAGCCGTTCGCGTTAGTCCGCTCCCCCACCATCAGCACGCTCGCGTCCTGCTGGAACGGCACGTGGTGGTAGAGGCTGGCCAGGCCGGCCTCCGGCTGGGGGCCGCGCTCGGCCGGCGCCGTGCCGTGCAGCTCGTCGACGACCGCGGCCAGGTGCGCCGGGGTCGTGCCGCAGCAGCCGCCGATCAGCCGCGCGCCGTAGTCGTTGACGAACCGGCCCAGCGCCTCGGTCAACTCCGCCGGGGTCAGCGGATAGCGCGCGCCGTCGGCCGTCAGCTCGGGCAGGCCCGCGTTCGGCATCACCGACAGCGGCACCCGCGAGTGCTGCGCGAGATAGCGCAGGTGCTCGGTCATCTCGGCCGGGCCGGTCGCGCAGTTGAGGCCGATCAAGTCGATGCCCAGCGGCTCCAGCGCGGTCAGGGCCGCGCCGATCTCACTGCCCAGGAGCATGGTCCCGGTGGTCTCGACGGTCACCTGGCAGACCAGCGCGATCGCACGCCCGCTCGCCGCGATCGCACGCTTCGCGCCGATCACCGCGGCCTTCGTCTGCAGCAGGTCCTGGCACGTCTCCACAAGGATCGCGTCCGCTCCGCCGTCCACCAGGCCGCGCACATTCTCCTGGTACGCGTCCCGCAGTGTCGCGTAGGGCACGTGGCCGAGGGTGGGCAGCTTCGTGCCCGGTCCGACGGAGCCGATGACGAAACGGGGGCGGTCAGGGGTGCTGAACCCGTGCGCCACCTCCTTCGCGATCTGGGCCCCGGTCAGCGAGTACTCGTAGATCCGCTCGCTGATCCCGTACTCGCCCAACGCCGCGAAGTTGGCGCCGAAGGTGTTCGTCTCGACGCAGTCCGAGCCCGCCGCGAAGTACGCCTCGTGCACCGACCGGACGATGTCGGGCCGGGTCACGTTGAGGACCTCGTTACAGCCCTCGAACCCGGAGAAGTCGTCCATGGTCGGATTGGCCGCCTGCAGCATGGTCCCCATCGCACCGTCGGCGATGAGAATCCGATCACGAAGAGCAGCGAGGAAGGCGTTGGTCACCCGGCAAGCCTAGCCAATCGGGCAGACGACCCTTCGGACACGGCCCGGCTCCCGGGTTGTGAGAACGGTGCCGCGTCGGTCCCGCGGACTAGGGTGTAGGGGTGAGCGAGTTCGACGGACTGCCGACCCTGCGCAACCCGGTGGCGCTGGCCGCCTTCGAGGGCTGGAACGACGCGGCCGACGCGGCCAGCGGCGCCCTCGACCACCTGGAGCAGGTCTGGGACGCCAAAGAGGTCGCGGCGGTCGACCCCGAGGATTACTACGACTTCCAGGTCACCCGGCCGCACATCAGCCTGGTCGACGGCGACACCCGGCGCATCGAGTGGCCGACGACCCGGTTCCTCGTGGCCAGCCCACCCGGGGCCGACCGCGACGTCGTGCTGATCCGCGGGATCGAGCCCAACATGCGCTGGCGCGGCTTCTGCGCCGACGTGCTGGAGCTGTGCCACAGCCTGGAGGTCAGCCGGATCGTGCTGCTCGGGGCGCTACTGGCCGACGTGCCCTACAGCCGTCCGCTGCCGATCAGCGGCAGCTCCCCCAACGCCGAGGCCATGCAGCGCTACAACCTGCTGCCGACCCGTTACGAGGGCCCGACCGGCATCGTGGGGGTGATGCACGACGCCGCGCAGACGGCCGAGCTGGAGTCGTTGTCGTTCTGGGTGCACGTTCCCCACTACGCGAACAACCCGCCCTGCCCGAAGGCGACCCTCGCCCTGCTGCACCGCATCGAGGAGGTGCTCGACCTCCCCGTGCCCGTCGGCGACCTGGCCGAGGAGGCGGCCGAGTGGGAGGACAAGGTCCGCGCCGCCGGCGAGCAGGACGCCGAGCTGGGTGAGTACCTGCGGGAGCTGGAGGAACGCGCGGGCGACGCCGGCCTGCAGCCGCTGTCGGGCGACGAGATCGCCAGCGAGTTCGAGAAGTACCTGCGCCGCCGCGGCGGCGGCAACTCCGGACCGGCCGGTCCTACCGCCGGACTCTTCTGAGACACCCGTTCTAAAGCGCGTACCTGGCCTCTGGGCGAATTGCGCGCTTTAGAACACCACGCCTAAAGAATCCTAGGAATCTAGGTATTCGGACATTCGTGCGGCACAATCCGGTTGTGACAGAGGTGAGCACTTCCGGGATCAATCCGGGCGTCGCCGAGTACCCGCACCGGCAGATCGCCGACGCGCTGCGCGCCCGCATCCGACGCGGCGACTGGGCCGCCGGGGAACGGCTGCCCAGCATCCCCGCCATGGCGACGATGTTCGGCGTCGCGAAGCAGACCATCCAGCGCACCGTCGACCAGCTGCGGGTCGAGGGGCTGCTGATCACCAAGCCGGGCTCCGGCACATACGTCCGAGGCACCCGGCGCCGGCTCAACCGGCTGGCGCGCGGCCGCTACGGCGCGCACCGCGGGTACCACGCCGATCTGGCCGCGCGCTACCGCCAGCAGCTCGTGTCCGTCGGTCGCGAGGCCGCGCCGGCCGAGGTCACCGACGCGTTCGGGGTGCCCGACGGTACAATCCTGGTGGTACGCCGATATCTCGTCCGGACGCTGGACACCACGGTGTCGCAGGTGACCGTCGAGGTGGGCGCGTCCTGGTTCCTGCCGTCCGATGTCGACGGTTCCGGGATCGAACGCGCGGAGGCGTTCGGGCGTCCGCTCTACCAGGAGGTCGAGGAGGTCACCGGGCGGCGTTACGTCACCGCCACCGACGTCCTCAGCGCGCGGCTGCCCACCCGGGACGAGTCCGAACTGCTGGCGATGCGGCCCGACACGCCCGTGCTGCACCTGCTGCACATCGCGTACGACGACCGGCACCGCCCGATCGAGGTCGCCCAGTCGACCTGGCCCGGCCCGATGACGACGCTGACCGAGGACTACCAGATCCCGGCGCCGCGGCCCGACTCCGTCGACGACGACCCGGGACTGGTCCTGGGCTGACCAGGTCGAGTTACGTGTTCGCACCCGCCGGGTACAGGGTCGCCCGGAGGTGGGAACGATGACGAACGAGACCGTGGAGGTACGCCCGACCGAGCGCGGCTGGGAGGTGGTGGCCGCCCTGCCCGGCGTCGCACCGGAAGAGGTCGCCGTCGAGGTGGCCGACCGGGAACTGCGCATCGTCGTGGCGTCCGAGGACGACGCCACGCCGGCCGCGCTGGACCGCCGGGTGAAGCTGCCGGGCGACGTGGACCCCGACAACGTGGACGCGACGATGGATCACGGGCTGCTCACCGTGCGGCTGCCCCGGACGGAGGCACTCCCGGAGCCGATCCCGGGCCAGATCGCGACCGCCGGTGAGCAGCTCGACCAGGGGCGCGAACCGGCCGGCGGCTACCCCACCGGCGAGGACGCCACCGGCAAGAACGTGGCCGCGGGCGTACCCCTGAGGTGAATCAGGCGGCCGCGGGCTCGGCGACGGGCCGGCGGTCGGCGGGGGTTATCGGCACGGACACCAGCGCGAACAGCGCGGCGAGCCCGATGCCCACGGCATAGCCGTTGCCCGCGATCAGCGCGCCGATCAGGCCGGGCGTGAGCGCACCGACGATGTTCTGCACCATGTTGTGTACGCCGAGCGCCCGCCCGGCCCACGCCGACCCGGCCAGTTCGGCCACGGCGGTGAACGCGAAGCCGTTGCCCGCCATGGCGACGACGAGCGCGCCGATCAGCAGGGCTGGACTGAGCCCGAGGTCGAGTTCGATGGCGGCCGCCGCCAGCAGGCCGACCAGGCCGTTGACCACGGCGAGCTGGCGCATGGGGCGCAGCCGGCTGCCGACCGCGTCGGACCATCGTCCACACGCGACTCGGCACAGCGCCCCGAAGATCTGTACGCCCGCCAGCAGCTGCCCGGCGAGTGCGGCGTCCCAGCCGCGCTCGGCGACGAGGTAGTCGTAGGTGAACGCCGCGGTCGTGAACTGCGGCACGACGAGCAGCATGGCGGCGCCGTGGATGCGCCACAGATCCGGCAGCCGGTACGGGTTGCGCCCGTTCGCCGGTCCGGCCGCCGCTCCCCGGGGCGGGTCGACCACGAAGATCGCCACGACCACCGACGTCACCAGGCACACCGCCGCCAGTACGCCCAACGCCCCCGGCAGGCCGTGCGCGGCGGCCACCGGCGGCAGCGCCAGCGCCGCGACCGCGATGCCGAGCGGCTGCGCGGCCTGCCGGAACGCCATCGCGACGCCGCGCCGCTCGGGCGGGAACCAGCCGAGCACCACTTTGCCGCTGGCCGAGTTCGCCGACGAGCCCAACGCTCCGGCCAGGCCCAACAGCAGCCCGGTGACAGGAATCGACGGATGGGTCACCGCGGCGATCGCCAGGACGACGCCTGCCAGCCCCTGCCCCAGCGACATCGTCACCCGCTCGCCGAACCGGTCGGCGACCCAGCCCCAGGCCACCAGCGTGAACAGCATGCCGGCGCTGGGTGCCCCCACGATCAGACCGGCCTGGCCGAGACTGAGCCCGTGCCCACGGAGCACCGGCACGAGCACCGGCAGGCCGTACATGAAGACGCAGCTGGCGCCTTGCGCCGCCATTCCGAGGGCCAGCATGGACCAAGCCGGGGAACGCTTGCGTGAGCCGCCAGGAGTGCGGTCAGCGCGGGGGGCTGATCTCATGATCCCGACGCTATGCCTGTCGTCTCATAAGTCAAGACAAGCATCCCGACATATGGGACGCCTGTGGCTCAGCTCACGGGACGACCGGCAAGTTGATCATGGCCGTAAGTCCAGGCGGGCGGGGCGGGCGGAGGGTGGAGGGCTACAGGTAGACGCCGAGGAGGGCGTCGACGGTCGACGACATCAGGTCGGGGGCGTCCGCGTCGTCGCCTTCGCCGCTCAGTGCCCCGTCGACCCATTCGTCGACGAGCGCCAGCGCCTTCGGGGTGTCCAGGTCGTCGGTGAGCGCCGTGCGTACTCCGGCCAGGAGAGCGGCGCCGGACGGGCCGGCGGGCGCCGACGCGGCCGCTCGCCAGCGGGCCAGCCGTTGTTCGGCCGCCTTGAGCAGGTCGTCGGTCCACTGACGGTCGGCGCGGTAGTGGTCGGCGACGAGGGCGAGCCGCAACGCGTTCGGGTCGACGTGGTCGGCCCGCAGACGCGAGACGAAGACCAGATTCCCCCGGGACTTGCTCATCTTCTCGCCGTGCAGCCCGATCATCCCGGCGTGCACGTAGTGCTGGGCGAACGGCTCGACGCCGGAGAGCACCTCGGCGTGCGCGGCCGAACATTCGTGGTGCGGGAACAGCAGATCGTTGCCGCCACCCTGAACCTCCACGGTGTCGCCGATCAGCGTCATCGCGATGACGGCGCACTCGATGTGCCAGCCGGGGCGGCCCGGGCCGAGCGAACCACCCGGCCACGACGGCTCGTCGGGGCGTACGCCGCGCCACAGCAACGGGTCGAGGGCGTCACGCTTGCCGGCGCGCTCGGGGTCGCCGCCGCGCTCGGCGAAGAAGGCCAGCATCTGCTCGCGCGACAAGTTGGACTCGTAACCGAATCGGGGCGCGGCGCTGATGTCGAAGTAGACGTCGCCGGTCCCGTCGTCGAGCCGGTACGCCACTCCCCGCTCGAGCAGTTCCTGCACCTTCTCCGCGATGACCGGGATGGACTCGACCGCGCCGACGTAGTGCTCCGGCGGGATGATCCGCAGCGCCTCCATGTCCTCGCGGAACAGCGCCGTCTCCCGCATCGCCAGGACGACCCAGTCCTCGTGGTCGCGGGCGGCCCGCTCCAGCAGCGGATCGTCGATGTCGGTGACGTTCTGGACGTAGACGACCTCATGCCCGGCGTCGCGCCAGAGGCGGTTCACCAGGTCGAAGGTGATCATCGTGGCGGCATGCCCGAGGTGGGTCGCGTCATACGGTGTGATGCCGCAGACGTAGAGCCCGGCGCGGCCGTCCGGCCGGCTCGGGAACTTGTCTCGGCGGGCCGAATCGAACAGGTACAGCGGCTGGCCCGCGCCGGGCAGGCGGGGCACCTCGGGAGCGGACCATGATTCCATTCCGCCAGCCTATCCGGCCCCCGGCGACGCCCCACCTGGGTGCGGCGGGAACAAGCGCGCCGGGTGCACGGTTGGGAATGCGGGAGGCTAAGGTCGGAGCATGACTCATCAGGTGTTCGCGTTCGACCCGCCCGAGCGGTTCGTGGCCGGCACCGTGGGTCCGCCCGGGGAGCGGACTTTCTACCTGCAGGCGCGCGGCGGGGGCCGGGTGGTCAGTGTCGCGCTGGAAAAGGTGCAGGTGTCGTTGCTCGCCGAGAAGCTCGAGGAGCTGCTCGCCGAGGCGCACAGCCGGTTCGGGCTCAAACTGCCGGAGTCGTCGGCGATCGTCGACAACGAGCCGCTCGACTCCCCCGTCGAGGAGGAGTTCCGGGTCGGCACGCTCGGGCTGGCCTACGACGTCGAGGAGACCTCGGTCATCATCGAGGCGATCGCCGTCGAGGAAGCCGAGTTCGACGCCGACGCCGAGACCGACGCCCCCGAGGACGAGGCCGGCGAGATCCCCGACCATCTCGATCGGCTGCGGGTTCGCCTGACGCCGCAAGGCGTACGGGACTTCGTCGACCGCGCCAAGCGGGTGCTCGCCGCCGGCCGCCCGCCGTGCCCGTTGTGCGGTCAGCCGCTCGACCCCGCCGGTCACCTCTGCCCGCGGAACAATGGCTACCACCGCCGATAAGCCGGCGCTGGCCCTTCTCGTCCACGGTGAGATGGAGATCGAGGGCCGCCTGGTCGACGCGTCCAACACCACGCTCCGCGTGATCCTCACCCATGAGGGCGCCGAGGCCCGCGCGGTTTACAAGCCGGTACGCGGAGAGGCCCCGCTGTGGGACTTCCCGGACGGTACGCTCGCCGGTCGCGAAGTGGCCGCGTACCTGGTGAGCGAGGCGCTCGGCTGGAACGTCGTGCCGCCGACGGTGCTGCGCGACGGACCACTGGGACCCGGCATGTGCCAGTTGTGGATCGACGAGCTGGACGAGCCTCCGGTCGGCTTCATCCCCGCGTACGCCGTGCCCGAGGGCTGGTTCCCGATCGCGAGCGCCCGCGACGAGGAGGGCGACGCGTTCGTGCTCGCGCACGCGGATCTGCCGGCCCTGGCGCGGATGGCGTTGTTCGACGCGGTCGTCAACAACGCCGATCGCAAGGGCGGGCACGTGCTCGCCGCGGGCGACCGGTTGTACGGCGTCGACCACGGGATCTGCTTCCACAGCGAATCCAAGCTGCGCACCGTCTTGTGGGGCTTCGCCGGTCGCGAGATCCCCGACGACCTCCGGGCCGATCTGTTGGGTCTGAGCCTCGACGGGCTGCTCGACGATCACCTGACCGTCACGGAGATCTCCGCGCTGGCCGACCGGATCGGGATGCTCACGACGCTGGGCGTCTTCCCACAGCCCGACCCGGATCGCCGCGTCCTCCCCTGGCCGCCGATCTGACGACCTCGCCATCGCTCGCGCTCGCCGGCGCTGTCGGAGCTCCGGCCGGCGCTGATCAAGCAGCCGCCGCCGCCCACTCGTCGGCCGTGATCTCCCAGGTCTTGTCGTCGACCTGGTGCAGTCCCACTTTCTCCACGACGCGCACCGACGCCGGATTCTCCCGGGAGAACTGGGCGTAGATCCGGGTCAGGCCCAGCTCGTCGAAGCCGAGGCGGACCATCTCGATCGCCGCCCGCGTCGCCACTCCCCGGCCCCAGTAGTCCGGATGGATCACGTAGCCGATCTCGGCCGACGAACCTTCGAGTGTGAGGCCGATGGAGCCGACCACCCTGTCGTGGACGACGATCACACGCTCGCGACGGGGTGCGTCGGGCTGGCCGGCCAGCTCGGTCAGGAAGGTTCGAACGTCCTCCACCGACGGCACCTGGGTGGCGTCGACCGTCGGCAGGACAAGCGGATGGGCCGCGAAGGCGTGGAACTGCTCGGCGTCGGCGGGGGTCGGCTCACGAAGGACAACATCGATCGTCATACTCGAAACACTACGCTCGAAACAGTTCTTCCGAAAGAGTAGACTTTCCGGCATGGACGCCCGGACAATGCGCGCACTCGCCCACCCGACCCGCCTGGCCCTGTTGGAGGTGCTCAACCTGCACCCCAGCCTCACCGCGACCGAGGCGAGCGAGCTGATCGGCGTCTCCCCCACCAACTGCGCCTTCCACCTGCGGACTCTCGGCCGCTACGGGTTCGTCGAGGAGATCGAGACCGGCCCCGGCCGCCGCCGCCCGTGGCGGGTCAAGCAGGCCGACATCCGGTTCTCCGACACCGACGGGGAGGCTGCCACCGCGCTCGCCGACGTCATGCTCGACCACTGGCTCACCCGTATCCGCACGGTCCAAGGCCGCCGCCACTCGTTGCCCGCGCGGTGGCAGGAGGTCCTCGGCGGTTCCCAGACCATCGTGTACGCGACACCGGACGAGACCCGGCAGCTGGTGGACGACGTGCGAGCCGTCCTGAGCCGGTACAACGAGCGCGCCCAGGATCCCGACGAGCGCCCGGACGGCGCCGAACCGGTCGAACTGCTGGTGTTCACGCAGCTGTTCGACGCCCTATCCTCGTGATCATGCGGCTGGCGAGCATCCACCTCTACCCGGTGAAGTCCCTCGGCGGCGTGGCCGTCGAAGCAGCGGCGGTCGAGCCCTGGGGACTCCAGCACGACCGCCGCTGGCTGGTGCTCCACCCCGACGGCGGCTACCTCACCGCCCGTGACGAGCACCGGATGCTCGGCGTCACGGCAGATCCCGCGACCGGATCGGTGACGCTGACCGGATTGGACGGCAGCCGGCTCACCGTCGCCGAACCGGTCGACGGCGACCTCGTGCCGACCAGGGTGTCGCGGCTGGAGCAGATCCGCCTCGCGCCGGCGGAGGCGCACGAGTGGTTGTCCGTCCAGTTCGGACGCTCGCTGCGGCTCGCCTGGCTGGACGACCCGCGCCGCCGCCCGATCGCCGAAGACCACGGCGGGCTGCCCGGCGACCCGCTCAACCTCTCCGACGCCGGTCCGCTGCTGGCCGCCACCACGGCCTCGATGCGGCAGCTCAACGACTGGATCGCCGAAGGCGCGGCCGAACGCGGTGAGGAGGTGCCAGAGCCGTTGCCGATCAGCCGGTTCCGGCCGAACCTCGTGTTCGACGGCTCCCCCGGCGAGTCGGCCGAACCGTTCGCCGAGGACGGCTGGCAGCGCGTACGCGTCGGGACGGTCGACTTCCGCTTCGCCGAGGTCTGCGACCGCTGTGTGCTCACGACGATCGACGCGGCCACCTTCCGGACCGGTAAGGAACCGATCCGCACCCTGGCCCGGTTCCGCAAATGGGACGGCAAGACCTGGTTCGGCGTACGCCTCGTCCCGCTCGCGGAGGGACAGCTCCGGGTCGGCGACGAGGTGACGGTCAGCTGAGTTCGGTCGGCACCGCCACGACGTCGACGAAGGCGCCCCGGCGCAGCACCGTCAACGACAGCCGCTGGCCGATGGCCGGACCGAGCATCAGCCGCTGCACGTCCTGGACGCCCTGCACCGGCCGGCCGCCCGCGGTGACGAGGATGTCGCCGAGGTAGATCCCGGCGACCCCGGCCGGGCTGCCCGGCACGACCTCGACGACGCGTAGTCCCCGGCGCTGCCCCAGGCGCTCGGCGATCGGCGGGGGCAGCGGCACCGGCACACCGGCGACGCCCAGCCACGCTCGGCGTACCCTGCCTTGGCTGACGAGATCGGCGATGATCTGGCGGGTGTTGGCGTTGATCGGCACGGCCAGGCCGACGCCGATGCCCGCGACCGCCGTGTTGACGCCCACGACCCGGCCCCGCGCGTCGGCGAGCGCGCCACCGGAGTTGCCGGGGTTGAGCGCCGCGTCGGTCTGGATGACGTCGTCGATGAGCCGGTTGCGGCGGCCGTCGTAGACGGGCAGCGACCGGCCGAGCGCGCTGACCACCCCGGCCGTGACCGAACCGGCGAGGCCGAGCGGATTGCCTACGGCGACCACGAGCTGGCCGACGCGCAGCTCGTTCGCATCGCCGAGGGTGGCCGGCGGCGAGCCGGCCGCGGCGACCCGGACCACCGCCAGGTCGGCGAGCGGGTCCGCGCCGACCACGTCGAACCGGGTCTCCTCGCCGTCGCCGAACTCGGCGGTTCCGGTCTGCGCACCGGCGACGACGTGGGCACTGGTCAGGAGGAAGCCGTCGGTGGTGAACAGCACCGCCGACCCGGCGCCCGCCCCTCGGGGAGTACGCACACTGAGGCTGGCGACGCTGGGCAGGACCGTCGCCGCCACCGAGGTCACGACCCGGGAGTACGCGTCCAGAGCGTCGGACTCGAGCTTGTCAGCATCCATGTATGGGCGAACGTCGTCGGCGATCCGAACCATCCGCCCGTCCGCCCTGGGCGGAATTTCGCTCGTACGCGGATCGAATCGGCCGCTAAGCTGCGCGCTCAACCACGGACGGGGAGGTACGGGCATGCCCGACAAGGCGGAGCTCCTGCGACTCGTTCGGGACGCGTCCCTCGATGCCGACCGCGTCAGCGCTTTGGAGTCCGCGTTGTTCGCCGGCGGACTGCACCCCGACGCTCCGGTGGTCGTCGGAGCGTTGATCGAGTACGCCGCCGCGGGTGAGGCCGACGATGCCGAGAGCCTTCTGCTCACGGCGGCTCAAGTCGTCGACATGCTGCCCGAGCCGACGGCCGCCGCGGTTCTGCGACCCCACCGCGAGAAGGTGCTCGGTCTGCTGGCCGGGCCCGATCCCGAGACGACGGAGACGGCGGCCGGGCTGCTCGGGTCATGCGGTGTCGATCCTGCGCTGGCCGCGCGGCTGCGTGTGATCGCCGACGCGCCGGGGACCGACGCGTGGCTACGATCGACCGCCATGGTGTCGGCGGCTCGCCTGGATCCGGCGGCGGCCGCCCGCTGGTTACCCGCCCAGCTCGACAGCCGGCGGGCAGTGGCGGCGCTGGACGCGATGCGAACCATTGGACTACCACCGCCGCCGGCGAGCGCCGCAGCTCTTGCTCGGGCCTGGGCTGCCGACTCGGAGCAGGCAAGTCCCCACTCGCTCACCAAGCTCGTCCGCTATGTCGGTGACTACTCCGTGCTGCCGGCGATCGCAGGCGTCGGCGACGATCGCGCGCGAACCGACGTCGCGTCCGCGCTCGGCGCTCTGCACGCGGTGGAGCCGCTTTCGCCCGAGCTGACCGACCTGCTGCTGACACTGCTCGACGACTCCGCGGTCGAGGTTCGCCGCCGGGCGTACCAGGTGGTCGTCTTCGACGCGGCGCTGTCCCGGCGAGCGGCCGACCGGCTGGCCACGGACCTCAGCCGGGGCGATCGTGCGCGCCCGGGAGCGATGTACGCGCTGATCGACATCGGTGACGACCGCTGGCAGCCGTTCGCCGGCCAGGCGTTGCGGGAGGGGTGGGCGCCACCGAATCTGGCGGCGGCATTGGTCTCGGCGGACTTGCCGTGGGCGCAGCTCCGCGAAGAGGTGCTCCGGCGGATCGAGGCCATCGTCGCCGGCGAGCCGATGCCGCTTCGCCGGCGCATCGATGAGCTGCGCAACCTCGTGCTCGTAGCCGATCGCAGCGGCGACGCCACGGCTCGGGCCGAGGTGGGCCGGCTGTTCGAGCGAGCCGACGAGGTCGACAAGATGATCATGCGCCGAGCGTTCCGGCAGACGGATTGACTCAGCCGGTGCCGCCGCCGACGGCCGCGTCGCCGGTTGGCACCTCGTCAGCGGCCGGACGCTTCGGCGGGACGAGACTCTGGAGGTCGCCGCCGGTGTCCGACAGCCGCAGCACGAACGGCCGGCTCGGCGTGTAGCGGATCGCCGTGATCGACCCGGGATCGACCGAGATCCGCTGGAACAGATCGAGGTGCAGGCCGAGCGCGTCCGCCACGATCGCCTTGATGACGTCGCCGTGGCTGGACGCGACCCAGATCGCGTCCGCGCCGTGTTCGGCTTCGACCCGCGCGTCCCAGCTGCGAACAGCGGCCACCGCGCGCGTCGCCATCCCCGCCATGGACTCGCCGCCGGGGAAGGTCACTGCCGCCGGATGCTGCTGAACCGTGGCCCACAACGGGTCCTTGGCCAACTCCGACAGCTTGCGGCCGACCCAGGCGCCGTAGCCGCACTCGGTGAGCCCGGCCTCGACGACGGGGGCGACGCCGGGCAGCGCGAGTTCGAGCGTCTGGCGGCAGCGCTTGAGCGGGCTGGTCACGACGGCCGCCAGCGGCAGGCCCGCGAGCCGCTGCCCGACCGCCTCCGCCTGCTGCCGGCCGCGCTCGTCCAGCTCCACGGGCAGGTCGCCGGCGAGGACGCCGTCGGCGTTCGCCGTCGTACGCCCGTGGCGGAGCAGCAGAACGATGGTCACGGCAGAAGTCTAGTTTTTCTCAGTACGCCGTGATCGCCCCAGTGACGAGCAGGGCGATGATGCCCAGCCCGAGGGCGACGCGGTACCAGACGAACACCATGATCGAGTGGTGGGCGACGTACTTGAGCAGCCACGCGATCGCCGCGTACGCCACCACGAAGCTCACCACGGTGCCGACGATCAGGGCGACGGTCGACACCGACGGCCCGGAGATCGCGTCCTTCAATTCATACAGCCCAGCCGCGGTCAGCGCCGGAATGCCGAGCAGGAACGACAGCCGGGTGGCCGTCACCCGATCGAGGTCGCGCAGCAGACCGGCGGTGATCGTCGCACCCGACCGGGAGACGCCTGGGATCAGCGACAGGCACTGGGTGAACCCGATGATGATCGAGTCCTTCATCGTCAGGCCCTGCTCGCCCTTGATCTGCGTCGCCGCGTGCTCGGCGAAGGCCATCGGGATGCTCCACAGGATCAGGGCGGCCGCGACGACCCAGAGGCTGCGCAGACCGCCCTTGATCAGATCCTGGGCGAGGAAGCCGACGATGCCGACGGGGATCGACCCCACGATGACGTACCAGGCGAACCGCCAATCGGGCTCCTGCCGCGCCGAGGCCGAGAAAAGCCCCCGGACCCATGCCTTCACGACCCGGACGATGTCCTTGAAGAAGTAGATGATGGCGGCGAAGATCGCGCCGATCTGGATGACCGCCGTGTACGCGGTCACCGCCTCGTCCTTGATGTCGAGCCCCAGCAGCTGCTCGGTGATGGTCAGGTGCCCCGTCGACGACACGGGGAGGAATTCGGTGATCCCCTCCACGACGCCGAGCACCACCGACTGCCAGACCTCGATCTCCGACATCTACTCTCCCACTCCCGAAAGCTCCAACGCCTCTGCGAGGGTACGCAGTGTCGCCATTCCGGATTCCGCGTCCGCGGCGAAGAGCGACACCGAGAGCGTAGTCACCCCCGCGGCGGCGTAGTCACGCAGCCGGGCCGCGATCCTCTCCTTCGGACCGATGAGACTGGTCCGGTCGATGAACTCGAACGGAATCGCCGCCGCCGCATCGCGATGACGCTTGGCCAGATAGAGATCCTGGACCTCGCGCGCGGCGTCGCCGTAGCCCATCCGCGTCGCGAGTTGGTTGTAGAAGTTCTGCTCCCGGCTGCCCATGCCGCCGACGTAGAGCGCGGCGTACCACCGGATCAGCTCGGCGCAGGCGGCCAGGCCCTCGGGTGAGTCGTCGTCGCCGACGACGACCGGGACGCTGGGCACGACGTCGAAGCCGTCCAGCGTCTTGCCGACCTTCGCCCGGCCCTTGGCGATCGAGGCCAGCTGTTCCTCGGCGTACTCCGGGGAGTAGAAGATGGCCAGCCAGCCGTCGGCGATCTCGCCCGCCAGCTCGAGGTTCTTCGGCCCGATCGCGGCGAGATAGATCGGCACGTGCTCGCGCGGCGGATGGAAGCTCAGCTTCAGCGCCTTGCCCGGACCACCCGGCAACGGCAGTTCGTAGTGCTCGCCGTGGTACTCGACGGTCTTCCGGCCGAGCGCCAGCTTCACGATGTCGACGAACTCCCGCGTACGCGCCAGGGGCTTGCCGTAGCGGACGCCGTGCCAGCCCTCCGAGACCTGCGGGCCGGAGACGCCGAGACCCAGCCGGAATCGGCCGCGGCTCAGCGCGTCGATGGTCGCGGCGGTCATCGCGGTCGCGGCGGGCGTCCGGGCGGGGATCTGCATGACGGCGGTGCCGACGTCGATCCGCTCGGTCTGCCCGGCGATCCAGGCCAGCATGCTGGGCGAGTCCGAGCCGTACGCCTCCGCCGCCCACACGACGGCGTAGCCGAGCCGGTCGGCCTCCTGGGCGAGGGCGAGATGATCCGCCGGGGTGGACCACGCGGTCTGATAGCCGAGGCTGAGTCCAAGCTTCATGCCGACATGCTACTGGCGAGTAGCCTGCTGGCAACCATCCGGCTGACGCACTTCTGGCGGGTCGCCCGAGAGGCTCCCCGGCTGCTGCACTCCCGGCGGCTCGCCGGAGGGACTCCCTAGTTAGGTGGACAGGCCGGGCATCAGGCCGCCGAGGCTGGGCCGGCGGAGGATCACCCGCCGGGTTCCGTCCTTGAGCAACTGAAGCCGGTCCAGCTCCCAGCCGTTGTACTCGGCCTGCAACGTCAGCCGCACCGCGGCGGTCATCCTGTCGACATCCGGTGGCAACCGCAGCGGTGCGTATTCGTAGTCCATAGCCCGATCCTGCGCCTGATGGGCGAAAGCGACAAGTACCTCAAGCCGGTTCGATGGCGGAGACGTCGTCGAGCGCCCGGCTGATCTGTGGCGGCAGCTCGACCTCCTCGCAGCGCAGCGCCTCGCTCAGCTGATCCGCCGTACGCGCGCCCAGGACCGGCGCGGTCACGCCGGGCCGGTCCCGGATCCAGGCCAGCGCCACCTGTGCGGGTGACACCCCGAGGCCCTGGGCCGCCGTGAGCACCGCCTCGACGATCGCCGAGCACCGCGGATCCAGGTACGCGAGCACGAACTGCTCGTACTGGGCCGAAGCCGCCCGGGAGTCGGCGGGACGCCCATTGCGGTACTTGCCGGTCAGGACGCCCCGGCCGAGCGGCGACCAGGGCAGCACCCCGACGCCGAGCGCCTCGCAGGCCGCCAGCGACTCCCGTTCGACGCTGCGTTCGAGCAGGGAGTATTCGAATCCGGCCGCCACGATCGGGGCACGCTGCGGCCAGGCCTGCTGCCACGTCGCGGCGCGGGCGATCTGCCAGCCCGCGAAGTTGGCCACGCCTGCGTACCGGACCCGGCCGGTCGACACCGCGTGATCGACCGCGGCCATCGTCTCCTCGAACGGGGTCGCCGGGTCGTAGCCGTGCACCTGCCAGATGTCGAGGTAGTCGGTGCCGAGGCGGCGAAGTGTGATGTCCAGACTGCGCAGGAGATGGCCGCGCGAGCTGTCGCGGCGGCGGGCGCCGTGCGACCGCACGCCCGCCTTGCCCACGATGAGCAACTCGTCCCGGGGAACCATCGCGTCCAGGAGGGTGCCGAGGACCGCCTCGGCCTCGCCGTCGGCGTAGACGTCGGCCGTGTCGACCAGCGTCCCACCGGCATCCACAAAGGACTTCAGCTGCGCGCCAGCGTCATCGGGGTCGGTGTCGTGACCCCAGGTCATCGTGCCGAGGGCCAGCCGGGAGACCGACAGCCCGCTGCGGCCGAGCGGACGCTGCTGCATGAGGTGAACGATATTCGCTCCGGGCGTGTCGCGTCACTGCCGCCCGTGGTGTTCTACCGGCGGCAGTGACAGCGGGTGACCCCAGGCTCAGTGATCGTGGTCGTGATCGTCGTCCTCGGCGTGCAGGTGCTCGTCCATCCGGCCGATGAGCCGGTCGGACCCCGACAGCGTGAACGGGCCGGCGCCGTCGCTCTCCTCGAACGTCTCCGGGTCCAGCGGCTCATCCACCTCGGCCACCGCCACCAGGCCGTCCAGCGGCTCCAGCTCCGGGATGTCCAGAGCGGACAGCGAACCGTCACCCGACTGGAGCAGCTCGACCAGCGCCTCGCTCACCGACTCGACCGCACCGGCGTCGGCGCCCATCGCGGTGTCGCGCGCCTCCTGGCCCGCCCTGAGCAGGGCCGCCACACTTGGTACGCGGTAATCACGCCGTTGCCGCACCGAGATCACCCGCGGATGCGGGTCGTCGCCGGGGGCGGTCTCCTCGCCGAAGAACTGATCCGCCTTGTCCACGTCGATGCTGTCGACGTTCCACGGCGTGACCTCGCCGAACACGTCCAGCAGAGCGTCGTCGTACGCCACCGAGGCGTTGTTCAGGGCGACGTAGGTGCGCCAGACCTCGTCGTCGTCGATCTTGCCACCGGCGGCGCGTACCGCCGCGAGGTGTTCACGCGCCGCGGTGATGACCGCCTCCAGGGCGGCGTCGACCTGGGCGTCGGTGTAGCTCATGGGCTTGTCCCCTTCGGACTCTCAACGGTTTTTCGGCGGCGGTCAGCTGCTGCGGAGCAGGCGGTCCAGCACTCTCACGCCGAACTCTAGTCCCTCCGCCGGGACGCGCTCGTCAATGCCGTGGAACAGCGCGGCGAAGTCCAGGTCGGCCGGCAGCTGCAGCGGAGAGAAACCGAAGCAGCGCATGCCGAGCGTGGCGAACGCCTTGGCGTCGGTCCCACCCGAAAGCATGTACGGCACCGGGCGTGCCCCGGCGTCCTCCGCCCGCAGCGCCGCCGCCATCGCGTCGACCAGCGGCCCGTCGAAGGTCGTCTCCAGGGCCGCCTGGTGGTGCACCGTCTCGATCTCGATCTGGTCGCCGACGACCGCGCGCAGCTGCTCCTGGAACTGGTCGGCGAAGCCGGGCAGCGTACGGCAGTCGATCGTCGCGGTCGCCTTGCCCGGAATGACGTTGTCCTTGTAACCGGCCGACAGCCGGGTCGGGTTGGCGGTGTTGCGGATGGTCGCGCCGACGATCCGGGCGATGGGGCCGAGCTTGGCGATGGCCTTCTCCGGGTCCGGGTCCAGCTCGACGCCCAGCACCTCGGAGACGTGCTCGAGGAACGCCTGCACGGTCGGGGTCACCACCACGGGGAACTCCGTACGCCCGAGCCGGGCCACCGCCTCGCACAAAGCGGTCACCGCGTTGTCGTCGTTGACGAAGGACCCGTGCCCCGGGCGGCCGGCCGCGTGCAGCCGCAGCCAGTCGATCCCCTTCTCGGCCGTCTGGATCAGGTAGAGCCGCAGGTCCGGCGCGACCGTCACGGAGAAACCGCCGACCTCGCCGATCGCCTCGGTGCAGCCCTCGAACAGCTCGGCGTGCCGCTGGACGAGGAAGTGGGCGCCGTAGTCGCCGCCGGCCTCCTCGTCGGCGGTGAACGCCAGGACGATGTCGCGCGGCGGCACGTAGCCCTCAGCCTGCCAGCCGGTGACCGTCGCCAGGACCATCGCGTCGAAGTCCTTCATGTCGACCGCGCCCCGGCCCCAGACGTAGCCGTCCTTCACCTCGCCGCTGAACGGGTGGACCGACCATTCGCTCGCGTCGGCCGGGACGACGTCGAGGTGCCCGTGGACCAGCAGCGCACCGTGCGAGGAGTCCCGGCCGGGAATGCGCGCGACCAGGTTGGTCCGGCCCGGCGCCGACTCCAGGACCGCCGGCTCGATCCCGGCCTCGCTCAGCACGGTCGCGACGTACTCCGCCGCCTTCCGCTCACCGGCGCTCGTGTCGAGATCGCCGGTGTTGGTCGAGTCGATCCGGATCAAGTTGCTGCAGAGGTCCACGACGTTCGTCATGGATCATTCCTACCGCAAGCAGGCCGGGGACCACACCCCGGCCTGCCGCCGAAAGATCACCAAGCGGTCACCGAACGATCACCAGCCGAAGCCGGCGGCGTAGGTGACGTTCGCCAACACGGCCTGCCCGGAGGTGTTCGGGTGGAAGTAGTCCCACCCGGAGACCTGGGACAGCTGGAACGGGTAGTTGAACACCGCGTTGTCGTCGAAGTCGCAGTTCGCCCCGTACGCCGCGCAGGCCTGGGCGAGCTGGCTGTTGAAGTCGACGACCCGCTGGCGTACGCGGGCGCGCCGGTCGACGTCGGCCTGGGCGGTCGAGGTCGGGTTGGCCAGCAGCGACTGGCAGATGCCGAACAGGTTCCAGGTGCTCACCGCCGAGCTGCTGACGTGCCCGACGTTCCAGAGCTGCCAGACGTTCGGGATGGAGATGACGGCGACCTTGGCGCTGGGCAGCCCGGCCTTGATCCGGTTGAGCGCCGAGTCGATCGACGTACGGAACGCGGCCACCGAGGTCATCGAGGACTCGCTGCCGGTGCAGGCGTCGTTCGCGCCGATCAGGATCGTCACGTACTGGACGCCCTGGCCGACCGCGGTGCCGGCCTGCCCGTACATGTCGGCGACCTTGGCGCCGGACTTCGCGTCGTTGTAGTTCTTCCCGGAGATCGCGGAGTTCTTGGCCAGGATGCGGGAGTAGTGGCTGTTGACCGAGGAGTAGGTGCCGGTGCTCCAGGACCGCGACGGGCAGTCGACGTACCAGCCGCAGGCGTTGAACCCACGGGTGATGGAGTCACCCATGCTCGCCATCGAGTTCGGCGGCGGGCCGGGGTCGGCGGCGGCGGGCGAGGCGAGCAGGACGGCCGCGATGAGGCCGGCGAAAAGGGCGAGGAACTTGCGCGGTACGCGCATCGGGGGCCTGCCTTTCCTGTCGGGACGGGGGTTACCAGACAGTAACGTCGGTGTGGCCGCCATCACAAGAGTTACACCCATGAATTCACCGACCGGTGCCGGTCCAGCATGGACAGCCGATCGATCATGTACTTACGGGATCGATCAGGGCGCTGGGAACACGCCACGCCGGTCGATCACGACCGAAAGTTCATGATCGCGCGGAAAGGGCAGGGCGGGCAGGGCTAGATCATGTGCTCGGGGGCGATCAGCTCGTCCATGTCGTAGACCTGGGCGAGGAGCGAGTGATCGGCCCGGATCACGAACACCTCGTCGGGGCCGACGGTCAGCAGGCTGACGCCCGGCTCCACGGAGATCCACGACTCCTCGGCGGCGATGAGGTCGAGCGCGAGGCGGGTGGCCGCCGGGGTCAGGCCGATTTCGTCGCCGAGCCGGCGCAAGGTGACGCGAACGGTCGTGCCGCCGCCGTCCGGCGCCTGCTCCTCCGCGAGCCGCCGTAGCCCGATCCCGGCGAGCACCCCGCGTTCGAGCATCTGGGCCGCCGCTTCCTCGGCCGCCTCGGTCGGCGTGAGGGGCAGGATGTCGAGGGGGTTGGCCGCGAACTGGGCGATCACCCAGGTCTCGCCGTCCGGCCCGGTCACCTCGTCGAGTACGCCGAGGGCGATGAGGCAGTCCACCAGGTGGCGCAGCGTCAACGGCACCGGGATGCCCGCTCGCGAGCAGCATTCGGTGAAGGTCTCGATCCGCCGCGTACGCGCCTCGACGACCTGGTCGTAGTGCGAGCGGACCTCCTCCTCGGAGTGGCCGGGCGACTGCTCGAACCACTCCTCGACCGGACCGGGATCGCACCACACCGGCTCGTCCCAGGGCAGGCCCAGCTCGGGACGGTCGTACCAGGACCGGGGGAACCGTGGCGCGTCCTCGTCGTCGGGCACCACCCGGAGGCTGGCGACCGCACACGGCAGCCAGCGCACCCAGGACGGATGCATCGGAGCCAGCCTCCACAGTGGCTGCTCCTCCTCCGGCTCCCAGCCCACGACCGCTCTCTCCCCAGGACCGTCCCTTGTCGTCAGTCGCGAACGGTACCCCAGTGGTCCGACATCGACGCCGACCCGGGTAACTAACCGGTTAAGCCATGAAGCCTTGCCATCCGGTGAGACAGCTAGCGTGTTGACACTTAAACGGTTCAGTGCTGTGATCGCAGGCACGCCCATCCCCCACCATCACGGGAGCACTCCATGCACCGTCCCCTCCAGGTCCTCACCGGCGAGCCGCTGCTCGGCGTCAACTTCTGGTCCCGAGTCGGCGGTCCCCGCATGTGGACGCGCTACGACCCGGCGGTCGTCGCCAAGGAACTGCAGGTCCTCGCCGACCACGGGCTGACCGTCACCCGCAGCTTCTTCTTCTGGCCCGACGCCATGCCCGCCCCGGACCGGCTCGACGAGGACGTCATGGCGCGCTTCGCCGACTTCCTGGACCAGCACTCGGCATACGGGCTGACCACGATCCCGACGCTGATCGTGGGGCACATGTCCGGGGAGAACTGGGACCCGTCCTGGCGCGGCGGCCGAGACCTCTACAGCGACGTGTGGCTGGTCGGCCGGCAGG
Organism: Hamadaea sp. NPDC050747; assembly: GCF_040654195.1. Taxonomy (NCBI): domain Bacteria; kingdom Bacillati; phylum Actinomycetota; class Actinomycetes; order Micromonosporales; family Micromonosporaceae; genus Hamadaea; species Hamadaea sp. NPDC050747. The sequence goes on along the minus strand of NZ_JBFAHM010000008.1, from coordinate 57,262 downwards.
CGTGGTTCGCCGAACAGGTCGCCCGGCGGTTCGCCGCCCATCCGGCGGTCGTCGGCTGGCTGCTGTCCAACGAGATGCCCCTGTACGGCGGGCGCGGCACCGTCGAGACGGTGTCCTCCTGGGCACAGCTCGTCATCGCCGGGCTGCGCGCCGGGGGCGCGACCCAGCCGGTGTCGATCGGCGACGGCGCCTGGACGATCGAGCTGAGCGGGCTGGAGAGCGGCTTCCGGCTGGCCGAGCTGGGTCCGCTGCAGGACTGGATCGGCCCGCACGTCTACCCGATGGGCGACGACCAGGTACGCCAGCACTGGCGGGCGGCGTACACGTGCGAACTGGCGCACGTCGCGGGCAAGCCGGTGGTGCTGGAGGAGTTCGGCGCGTCCAGCGACTTCGTCTCCGACGACAACGTCGGCCACTGGTACCGGCAGCTGCTGCACACCTCGCTGCTGGCCGGATCGACCGGCTGGGTCGGCTGGAACAACACCGACTTCGACGACCTGTTCGACGAGGCGCCCTACTCGCATCACCCGTTCGAGCTGCACTTCGGGGTTACCGACGTGCACGGGCAGCCCAAGGCGTCGCTGCGCGAGATGGCGGCGTTCCGGCAGATCCTCGACGCCGTCGACCTGCCCCGCTGCGTACGCGACGACAGTCAGGTCGGGCTCGTGGTCACCTCGCACGCCGACACGGCGTACCCGTTCACCGACGAGCGAGAGCGGCGTGTCGCGTTCGCGGCGGTCGAGCAGGCGTACCTCGGGCTGCGGTCGGCCGACCTGCCGCCCGCGCTGATCCGGCAGAGCGCCGGGGACGCGCCGGGCGGGATCCCGGACGGCTGCGGGCTCTACGTCCTGCCCAGTCTCAAGCAGCTCACCGCGCCCGGCTGGCGTCGGCTGGAGCAGCTGGCCGAGGCGGGCGCGACCGTGTTCGTGTCCTATTGCGACGGTGGCACCGACAACCAGCGCGGCCCGTGGTACGCGGGCGTCGACCGGATCTTCGGCGTCCGCCACGAGCTGCGCTACGGGTTGGTCGACCGGGTGGAGGGCCCGTCCGTGCGCTTCACCGTCACCCAGGACTTCGGCGGGCTGCGGGCCGGGGACGCCCTGGACTTCGCGGTCGGCGGCAACGAGCACCTTCGGGCGTACCTGCCCGTGCAGGCGGTCGACGCCGAGGTGCTCGCGGTGGACCCGAACGGCCGGCCGGCCCTGCTGCGCCGGGCGGTCGGCGACGGCGGGATCGTCTTCTGCGCGTACCCCTTGGAAGCCATGGCGGCCGCGACGCCGCACGTCAACCCGGACCCCACCGGGCGGCTCTACGCGGCGCTGGCGGCGCTCGCGGGCGTGACGCCCGCGGTCCGCGTGGCCGACCCGCGCGTGTTCGTGGACGCCTTGCGGCACGCGGACGGCGACCGGTTCGTCTGGCTGATCAACGCGGTGGACGAGCCGGTCACCGTGGTGCCGGTCCGCGCCGACGGCACCCCGGCCGGGCTGCGCGATCTCGCCGCGGGGCACGAGGTGGCCCAGGTCGATCTCGAGCCCTTCGGGGTACGCGTCCTACGCGACCCGGCGCGGTGACGGCTAACGCGGCGTGAACCGGATGGGTTCAGTCTCCCGTGATGGCACAGCGGTGCGGGGCGCCCCCCACTGGGCAGGACCTAGTCCTGCCCAGTGGGGGGCGCCGTGCTGCCCCGGGGCACCAGCCTCGGCGTCGCGTCCTGCGCGGTGGCCGACGAGGTGCCGTCGACGATCTCCAGCAGCCGCTCCGCCGCGTGCGACCCGTAGGCCGCGATGTCCCGGCTGACCGCGGACAGCTGCGGATGCACCAGCTGGCACAGCGGGGAGTCGTCCCAGGCGACCACCGACAGCTCCCGGGGGATGTCGACGCCCATCTCGTGGGCCACCGCGACGCCGGCCACCGCCATCACGTCGTTGTCGTAGATGACCGCGGTCGGCATCGGGCGGCGCGACAGCAGCGCCCGGGTCATGCGAGCGCCTTCCTCACCGGTGTAGTCGGCGTAGACCGTCGCGACCTCCGGCAGGCCGAGCCGTTCCGCGGTGGCCGCGACCCCGCGGTCGCGCAGTGCGGTGTGGTAGAGCCCGGGCAGGCCGGCGACCCGGGCGATGCGCCGGTGGCCGAGCGCCGCGAGATATTCGACGACCTCGGTGACGGCGCCGGTGTCGTCGCTCCAGATGCCCGGCAGCGTGCCCAGTCCCTCCGGCCCGCCGATGACCACGCACGGCATCCCGAGTTGTTCCAGCAGCGGTACGCGGGGATCGTCGCGACGCAGGTCGACCAGGATGACCCCGTCGACCCGGCGCTGTGCCCACCACTGCCGGTACGCCGCCATCTCCTTCTCCTGGTCGTCGGTGACCTGGAGGAGCAGCCCGACGTCGCGGGCCGACAGGGTCGCCTCGATCCCGGAGATGAGCTGCATGAAGAAGGACTCGATGCCCAGCGTCCGGGCCGGGCGGTCGACGATCAGCCCGAGTACGCCGGTCCGCCCGTCGGACAGCGCACGCGCGGCGCTGCTCGGATGCCAGCCCAGGTCGCGGGCGATCGCGAGGATCCGCTGCCGGGTGGCGTCCGAGACGCCGGGCTTTCCGTTCAGCGCGTAGGAGACCGCGCCCTTCGATACGCCGGCCGCCTTGGCGATGTCGCCGATGGTCTTCCGGGGGGCCGCGATCCGGGCCGGGCTGGAGCTGCCGCTGTGCATCGCTCCATCTTGAGGCCAAGAACCGGTTAAGGCAAACATGCTTACGGTCAGCGGTCAATGCCTACCTGACACGAGCTATTGACACTTAAGCGGTTCAGTGCTGTGATCGCAGACACCTGACGGTCATCTCCGCGAAACATCCGCCGACATCTGGGAGCGCTTCCCACCCCCTCACTGGAGCCCCACCCCTCACTGGAGACAGCCATGAGTCTGAGCAGAAGGCAGTTCCTCGGCACCACAGCCGGCGCCGGCATCGCGGCCTTCCTCGCCGCGTGCGCGGAGGAGTCGGCCAAGCCTCCGGCCGAGCGCATCCTCAACGTGTTCGCCGGCGCCTCGGGCCAGTTCACCGAGAACTACAACCAGTTCGCGCCGACCCCGCTGAACGGCACCCGCGGCCTGATCTACGAGCCCCTCTTCTTCTTCAACCAGGCCAAGGCCGACGACGTGCTGCCGCTGCTGGCCACCAAGTACGAGTTCGGCGACGGCGGCAAGTCGCTGACGTTCACCCTCCGCGAGGGCGTCCAGTGGAGCGACGGCAAGCCGTTCACCGCCGACGACGTCGCGTTCAACTTCCTCTACCGCAAGAACAACCCGGCGCTGAACGCCAACGGGACCAACATCGTCGACGCCACCGTGGTCGACGCCAAAACCGTGAAGATCACGTTCAAGGACGCGGTCTACACCGAGCTGTGGAACATCGCGGGCCGCACCTACATGGTCCCCAAGCACGTCTGGGAGCCGATCGCCGACCCGACCAAGGAGGTCAACGCCGACCCGGTCGGCACCGGCCCGTTCGTCAAGGACTCCTTCGCCGCACAGAGCTACGTGCTCAAGAAGAACCCGAAGTACTGGGACAGCGGCAAGCCGAAGATCGCCGGGCTGCGCTTCTGGTCGTTCACCGGCAACGACGCGGCCACCACCGCGCTGGCCTCCGGGCAGCTCGACTGGGCCGGCATCTTCATTCCCGACATCCAGGGCCAGTTCATCAGCAAGGACTCGGCGCACAACAAGTACAAGAACGAGTCCTTCCTCTACGTCACCAACCTGATCCCGAACCTGACCAGGCCGCTGTTCGCCGACCCGGCGGTGCGCCAGGCCATCAACGTGGCGCTCGACCGGCAGAAGATCATCAAGCTGGCCTTCGCCGACCTCGGTACGCTGCCCAGCCCGTTGCAGCTGGTGGTGCCGACCTTCCAGAGCTACGTCTCCCCGCAGCACGCCGAGGCCAAGGTCGAGTACAACCCCGACAAGGCCAAGCAGCTCCTGGAGGGCGCGGGATGGGCCAAGGGCGCCGACGGCGTCTACGCCAAGAACGGCAAGAAGCTCAGCTTCTCGTGCAACCTGGTCACTGGCTGGACCGACTACGAGGCGACCATGCAGGTCGTGCAGCAGCTGCTCAAGGAGGTCGGCATCGAGTTCAAGCCGAACGCCTTGTCCTACAACGCCTTCATCGCGGCGTTGCAGAGCGGCGACTTCGACATGGCGATCTACAACGCCTGGGGCGGGCCCAGCCCGTACTTCATGTACTACAACATCTGCAGCACCAAGAGCATCCCGCCGGCGAACCAGAACAACGCCCGCTGGAAGAACGCCAAGGTGGACGCCGCGCTGGCCGCCATCGCCGCCACCCCGCCGGACCAGATCGACGCGATCAAGCAGCAGATCTACGTGATCCAGGACGAGATCGTGGCTGAGACCCCGTACATCCCGATCCAGCAGTCCAGTTCGCTGGCGGAGTTCCGAACCCTGCACGCCACCGGCTGGCCGTCGGAGGAGAACCCGTACGCGCTCGCGCTGCCGTTCTCCGAGCCCGACTGCGGCATCGTCGCCAAGAACCTGAACCCCGCCTGATATCGGGGCCGGCCCCGTGGTGCCCCGGGGCCGGCCCTTCTTGGCGTCTGAAAGGAGGCACGGATGCGATTCGTCCTGCGGAAACTGGGGTTCTACGCGATCGCGGCGTGGGCGGCGGTGACCCTCAACTTCTTCATCCCCCGGCTGATCAAGGGGAACCCGGTCGACCTGTTCCTGTCCCGGGTGCAGGCCACCTCACCCCCGCCGCCGGAGTACCGCCGCGCACTGGAGCTGCAGTTCGGCGTGACCGACGACCCGTTGTGGGTGCAGTATCTGGGATATCTGAAGAACCTCGCGCACGGCAACTTCGGCCTGTCGATCACCAACTATCCGGTGCCGGTGAGCACGGTGATCGCTCAGGCGCTCCCGTGGACGCTGGTGCTCGTCGGGGTGAGCCTGACCATCACGGTCGCGCTCGGCGTCGGGCTGGGCGCGCTCGCGGGATGGAAGCGCGGCACCTGGATCGACGGGCTCATCCCGTCGACCACCTTCCTGGCCGCCATCCCGTACTTCTGGCTGGCGCTCATCCTGCTGTTCCTGCTCGGCTCCACGCTGGGCTGGTTCCCCCTGAACTTCGGCTACGACGTGTCGGCCTTCGCCGGGCCCGAGGCGAGCGGAGCCTTCCTCAGCAGCGCGATCTATCACGGCACCCTGCCCGCGCTGACGATCGTGCTGTCCGGCGTCGCGGGCTGGATGCTCGGCATGCGCAACATGATGGTCTCCACGATGGCCGAGGACTACGTCGTCATGGCCGAGGCCAAGGGCCTGTCGCCGCGCCGGGTGATGCTCTCCTACGCCGCCCGCAACGCCGTCCTGCCGAGCGTCGCCGGATTCGCCATCTCGCTCGGCTTCGTCGTCAGCGGCCAGATCGCCACCGAGATCGTCTTCAACTACCCCGGCATCGGGTTCGCCCTCATCCAGGCGGTCAACAGCGCCGACTATCCGCTGATGCAGGGCATCTTCCTCATCATCTCGCTCGCCGTGCTCGGCGCGAATCTCCTGGTCGACCTGCTCTATGGCGTGATCGACCCGCGTACGCGACAGGAGGCCCGCGCGTGACCGCCGTGCTCGCCACTCCCACCGCGCCGGTGGCCGACGTTCCGCGTACGCGCCGCCGCCCGTCCGGCAAGCTGGTGGCGGGACTGGGCATCGCCGGAGCCTTCGTGCTCCTGTCCGTCCTCGGTCCCCTGCTGACCGGCGATCCCGAGGCGCTGAGCTACGACCAGCTCCAGGGTCCGTCGGGCGCGCACTGGCTGGGCACCACGAACACCGGACAGGACGTGCTCGCCCAGCTGATGTCCGCCACGCGCGGCTCGCTGACGATCGGCGTACTGGTCGGGGTGTTCGCCACCGTCGTCTCGCTGATCATCGGCGTCGCCGGCGGCTATCTGGGCGGCTGGCTCGACGAGTCGTTCTCCCTGCTCAGCAACGTCTTCCTGGTGCTGCCCGGACTGCCGCTGGTCATCCTGATCACGGACTACACGGAGACCAAGGGCCTGCTGATGATCGCCGCGATCATCAGCGTCACCGCGTGGGCCGGGCCGGCTCGCGTCCTGCGGGCGCAGACGTTGTCGCTGCGCAACCGGGACTACGTCGACGCCGCCCGGGTCGCCGGGGAACCCGGCTGGCGCATCGTCGCCTTCGAGATCCTGCCGAACCTGGCCCCCATCGTGGCGGCGCAGTTCGTCTTCGCCGTCCTCGGCGGCGTCCTCATCGAGGTCGGCCTCGCCTTCCTCGGCCTGGCCGGCGGGGCCTCCGGCTCCTGGGGCGGAATGCTCTACTACGCGCTCTCCGCGTCGGCCCTGCCCCGGGGCGCGTGGTGGTGGTTCGTGCCGCCCGGTCTGTTCTGCGCGCTGCTCGGCACCGGGTTGTCGCTCATCAACTTCGCCATCGACGAGCGGGTCAACCCGCGGCTGCGCAAGGAGGCTTCGTGATCGGCCACGATCCGCGGCAGACTCAGTCGGCTCCCGGCGCCGGCCGTCGGTTGGCCGGTGACCAGATGACCGAGCCCGTGCTCAGCGTCCGGGAGCTGACCGTCGACTATGGACGGAGCACTCCGGTTCGGGCGGTACGTCAGGTCAGCTTCGACCTCGCCCGCGGCGAAGTGCTCGGCATCGCCGGGGAGAGCGGCTGCGGCAAGTCGACTTTGGCGTACGCGATCACCCGGCTCCTGCGGCCGCCGGCCCGGCTGACCGGGGGGTCGATCACCTTCACCGGACCCGGGGAGGATCCCGTCGACGTTCTGGCGCTGGAGGGCGACGCCCTGCGCGCCTTCCGCTGGCGCCGCATCGCGATGGTGTTCCAGTCGGCGATGAACTCCCTCAACCCCGTCCTGACCGTACGCAAGCAGCTCGCCGACGTCTTCGCGACCCATGAGCCCGACCTGCCCCGCAAGGCGGTCGACGAGCGCTGCGAAGAACTGCTCGACCTCGTCGGCATCGACCGGGCCCGGCTTTCGGCGTACCCGCATGAATTGTCGGGCGGGATGCGGCAGCGCGTGACCATCGCGATGGCGCTGGCCCTGCGACCGGACGTGATCGTCATGGACGAGCCCACGACGGCGCTGGACGTGGTCGTGCAGCGCGACATCCTGGACGAGATCGATCGCCTGCGCGAGCTGTTCGGGTTCGCGGTCGTCTTCATCACCCACGACCTGTCGCTGCTGCTGGAGATCAGCGACCGGCTGGCGGTCATGTACGCGGGCCGGTTCGTGGAGACGGGAACCTCGCGGGAGATCCTCGAGAACCCACATCATCCCTATACGCAGGGCCTCTTGCGCTCGTTCCCGAGCCTGCGCGGCGATCGTGAAGCGCTGCGCGGCATCCCCGGTACGCCGCCCGACCTGGCCCGGCTCACGGGCGGCTGCCCGTTCGCCCCCCGTTGCCCGCACGCGTTCGAGCCCTGCTCCACCGAACCAGAGCTCGTCGCGGTCCGCGGCCAGGGTGTTTCCGAGCCTCCGCACACCGGCACGCTGGCGGCGTGCCATCTCGCCGAGACGAGGGTGACGTCGTGACCAGCCTGGAAGTCCAGAACTTGAGCAAAGTGTTCACCGTGCGCGACCAGGGCAAGCGCACTCGGCTGACGGCCGTGGACGACGTCTCGTTCTCGCTGCGGTCCGGCGAGACGGTGGCGCTCGTCGGGGAGAGCGGCAGCGGCAAGTCGACCATCGCGCGGATGCTGGCCCGGCTGACCCGGCCCACCTCCGGGAGCATCCGCCTCGACGGCCGCCCGCCGGGATCGAAACGGGACTACCGCGGGCAGGTCCAGATGGTGTTCCAGGACCCGTTCGCCTCCCTCAATCCGGCCCATTCGATCGGCTATCACCTGCGCCGGCCGCTGCTTCTGCACGGGCGCGCCCGGCGCGCGACGGCCGCCGACGGCGCGGTGGACCTGCTGCGCCGCGTGAACCTGACCCCACCGGACCAGGTCGCCCGGCGGTTCCCGCACGAACTGTCGGGCGGTCAGCGGCAGCGGGTCGCCATCGCTCGGGCCCTCGCCCCGGGGCCACGTATCCTCCTCGCCGACGAACCGGTGTCGATGCTCGACGTGTCGATCCGGCTGGAGATCCTGCACCTGATCGACGAGCTGAAGCGGGAGGAGGACCTCGCCGTCCTCTACGTGACGCACGACCTCGCCACCGCCCGCTACTTCGCGACCTCGATCATGGTCATGTACCGGGGGCAGATCGTCGAAAGCGGGCCGAGCGACGACGTGATCCTGCGCCCGGCCCACCCCTACACCCAGCTGCTCGCCGCTGCCGCCCCCGACCCGTCGACCGTGCGGCCGGCGCGGGAGTCCCTGGTCGTACGCGGTGGGAAGCCACCCGCGTCGGGCTGCCTCTTCCGCAACCGCTGCCCGCACGCGATGCCTACGTGCGCCTCGGCGGTGCCGACGTTCGGCGTGGCCGGCTCACCGTCGCACTCCGCTCGCTGCTTCCTTCTCGCGTGATCATTTCCCGCCCCCTTCTCGCGTGATCGTCGCGTCAGCCATGCTGTTTCGGGCGGCGAAATGTCCGATGAAACAGCATGGCTGACGCAATGATCTTCCGGCGCCCGGCAGGTGGGGGCGGAGTGGCGGCGCTTACTTGTGGCGGAAGTGCACGAAGATGCGGCCGAAGTTCTTGGAGTCCTTCTCCACCCGGTGGTAGAGCGCCTTGATCTCCTTCTGGTCGAGGAAGCGCAGGACCTTCTTCTTGAGCTGACCTGAGCCCTTCCCCGGGATGATCTCCACCAGGGTGGCCTTCTTCGCGATCGCTTCACGCACGATGCCGTTGAGCGCGCGATCGATCTCGCCGCCCTTGTTGTAGATGTCGTGCAGGTCCAGAACGAGCTTCATCGCCTGCCAGCTTAGCCGCTGGACGGGGACGCCCGGGTCGCGTCCGGCCCGTCCGGGACGCGTCCGGCCCGTCCGGGACGCGTCCGGCCCGCCCGGGACGCGTCCGGCCCGTCCGGGTCGCGTCCGGCCCGCCCGGGTCGCGTCCGGCCCGCCCGGGTCGCGTTATCCGGGATGACGTCCCCTTGTTCGGCGGCGAGGGGACGTTATCCCGGATACGGGGATGATCATGGTGGGGATGGGCTGGTGAATATCGCGCCGACGCGGCAGCATGTACGCGTGCCGCAGCCGACCCACCTCCCCGAAGTCTGGGCGCAGGCCCGTGCCCTGCGTGACCGAGGCGACCTCGCCTCGGCCCGGATGCTGCTGGAGGACAGCCTCGACAGCGCGACCTTCCAGTACGGCGAGGACCATCCGGACATTCTGGCTACGGCGCTGCTCCTGGCGACGTTGCATCGGCGGGCCGGCGATCCCGCCACGGCGCGGCGCGTACTGGAGGAGGCGTTGCAGGCCGGTTCGATGCGGCTCGACGAGTCCGAGCCGGTGCTGCTGCGGATCAGCTTCGAACTGGCGAGCGTGGCCGACGCGCTCGGCAACAAACACGAGGCGCGCAAACACTACGGCCGGGTGGCAGCCCACGGCGCGGGCGTCGAAGGACTGCAAGACCAGGTACGCGAGGCGGTCGCCTGGCTCGGCCCGCAGAGTCCCCCGGCTCCCGCGCAGCCCGCGTACGCCCAGCCCGGCATGGGTCAGCCCGTCGTCGGTCCGCCCATGCTCGGTCAGCCCGGAAGTGGGCAGCCCGGGATTGGGCAGCCCGGGATTGAGCAGCCAGTGCCGGGGCAGCCGCACGGCCCGGCGCCCGGTGTGCTGGCCGTGCCGCCACCGGTCCACCCGGGTCAGGTCGGTCAGCCCGTTCCGCCAGGTCAGCCCGCTTACCCAGGCCCGGCCGCGCAGCCCGTTCCGCCAGGTCAGCCCGCTTACCCGGGCCAGGTCGGTCAGCCCGTTCACCCCGGTCAGCCCGTTCACCCGGGTCAGGTCGGTCAGCCCGTTCCGCCAGGTCAGCCCGCTTACCCTGGCCCGGCCGCGCAGCCCGGGCAGCCGGGCCAGCCCGGTCACCCGGCACAGCCCGTCCACCCAGGACAGTCCGTCCACCCTGGACAGCCCGTTCACCCGGGGGAGGCGGGGCAACCCGGTCACTCGGGGCAGGCGGGGTTGCCGCAGCGCGCGCCGCAGGACCGGCCGGTGATGGCCGAGCCGGCGCCCCACGCCGCGTTGCCGGAACGGACCGAGATGCTGCCGGCACCGGTGCAGCACGCTCCCCTGCCGTCCCTGAGCGGCCCCGTACGCTACGCGCAGAAGTCCGCCGACGAGTCGGCCGCGCTGGAACCGATCGCGCCGCCGCCGGTGCCGGTGGTTCAGCCGTCGCAGATCTTCACCGCCACGCCCTCGGTCATCGTGGAGAAGCGCGGCCGTGGCGCGATGGTGGCGGCCGTCGCGGCGGCGCTGGTCGCCGTGGTGGCCGCCGGCGTCGTCGTGGTCCTGATGCTGAACCGGGGCACTGATCCGGCCGGTCCCGGCCCGCAGACCGCCGTGTCCCAGTCGGCGGGCGCCCAGCATGGCCCGGCCACCAACCTGACGATCAGCGATCGCGGCGACTCCATCACGTTGCGCTGGACCGATCCCGCCGGCGGCTCCGCCGGATTCGCCGTGAAGATGGGGGCCAGCCGGGACGCGATGAAGCTCGTGACCGGCAACCTCGGCGCGAAGCCCACCTTCACCATCACCGGGCTCAATGCCAAGTTCTCCTATTGTTTCAGCGTCGTGACGATTTACTCGGGGGCGGAGATCTACGAATCGAGCCCCGTATGCACGACGCGAGGCAGCGCAAAGCCTAGCTGAGCAGTGGTTTTTCACCCTCCTGCAAGGACTCGGTCAGTCCGGGCGACATTGTCCACAGCCGGACAACCGCGCCTTTTCGATGTCGGCTGCGGGACCTATGATGACGTCCGGCTTCAGGGAGAAACGCCATGACGAGCGAGCCGGCCGAGCCGGCTCGCGAATGGGGAGGGCGAACCATGGTGGATCTGTCACCCGGCGCCATCGGACGCCGTGCCCGCACCAAGGGTGGCATCGTCACGATCGCGACGGTGCTGGCTCTGGTCGCGGGGGTGGCGTTGACGTGGTTCGGGCTGGGGGCCAAGGACCACGCGGCGGCGAACTACGACTCGAGCTCGTGGCTGTGGAGTTCGCTCAAGGGTGAGATGGCCCGGGTCAACGGCGTCACCGGACGAGTCGACACCCGGATGGGCGTGCCGAACACCGCCGGGCACACGATGCAGGTCAGCCAGACCGACCGCTTCCTCGTGCTGCGCGACGTCAACACCGGCAAGCTCGACGCCTTCGACCTCGCCACGCTGCAGTCGTCCGGCACGGCCACCAGCACCTCCGGCCTCGGCGTGACGGTCGCGCTCAACGGAGACGCCGCGTTCCTCATCGATCCCGCGCAGGGTGTCGTCCGCCAGATCGACCCGCGGACGCTGGCCGGCATCGGCGAGCCCATCCACTTCCCCCCGGGCATCACCGGCGGGACCTTCGACGGCAAGGGCCGGCTGTGGATCGCCATCCCCGAGGAGGGGACGGTCGCCGCGGTCGAGCCGACCGGACCGGCGCCGTCGGCCGGCGGCATCGGCGGTGCCGCCTCGCCGACGAGGGTGAAGACGGTGACCGTGGCCGACCGCAGCCACGACCTCGTCGTATCCACCCTGGACAGTGGTGTCGCCGTGCTGGACCGCACCAACGGCAAGCTCACCACGGTCATCGACGAGCAGCAGCGCCAGGTCGGCCTCGACCTCCAGGGCACCGGCGCGCTACCCAACCGGACCAACGGCCCCGACGTGCCGGTCACCGTGGTGGACGGCAAGCACGTCTTCGTGGTCGCCGGGGACAAGGTCACCGACTTCACCGTGCCCGGCGCCGGTGCGAAGCTCAAGCCGGCCGTCGCCTGGTCCGGCCGGTTCTACGTCGCCGACGAGACCAACGGCGCGATCTACGTCCTCGACCGGGACGGCAAGCTGCTGGACACCATCGCCTTCAAGGAGGCGAACGGGCCGATCGACCTGGAGGTCCGGGAGAACCGGCTGTTCATCAACGCGCCCAACGCCGCGTCGGCTCGGGTGGTGGACGACAACGGCAACGTGAAGGTCGTCGACAAGTTCGTCAACGACGTCCTCGGTGGCGAGCCGCCGAAACTGCCGCCGCCCCCGCCGCCCACCCCGCCGGTCGGAAAGCCGGGCGCGGTCAAGAACCTCAAGGCCGTCGCGGGCAACACCCAGGCCCGGGTCACCTGGGGCCGGGCGTCGGACAACGGGTCACCCATCCAGAAGTACGTCGTCGAGGGCAACGGGCATACCTTCACCGTCGGCGCCGACCAGCGGTCATTGGTGATCACCGGGCTGGTGAACGGCCAGAAGTACAACTTCACCGTCTGGGCGGTCAACGCCAAGGGCACCGGTCCGAAGCGGACGAGCAATACGGTGACGCCGAGCTTCGAGGTCCCGGATCCGCCGCTCACCGTCAAGGCGGTCGAGAAGCCGGACGGCACGGTGGCCGTCACCTGGGACAAGGCCAACGGGCAGGGCCACAACATCGCCCGCTACGAGGTGACCGCGGTGTCCAACGGCGCCAACGCGCCCATCGGCGCCTCCACCACCAACGCCCTGACCGTCAAGGCGGGTGACCTCGAATACGGCACGCAATACACGTTCAGCGTGATCACGGTGAACGACATCGGCGTCGCGTCCAAGGCATCGGTGGTCAGCAACACCGTCGTCCCGTTCACCAAGCCGGCCGCCGTCAAGGGCCTGTCCGCGACGACGGTGACGAGCGCCAAGGGCACCATCAAGGTGAGCTGGACGCCCGGGTCGGACAACGGCCGTCCCATCAGCGAGTACCAGGTGACCGTCAACGGCGCCACGAAGTCCACGACCGGCCTGAGCCTGACCTGGAACGGGCTCGCCGACGGCGCGACGGTCCAGGTCTCGGTGGTGGCGGTCAACGAGGCCGGGACCGGCCCGGCCGCGAAGACGACGGCCAAGACGCTGGCTGCGCCGGTACGCAGCGCCGAGAACGCCAGCACGACGTACGCCGCGGTGGCGGTCGCCGCCACCTTCACCGGTGACGCCGTCACCTGCAAGCTGACGGTCGCCGGGCAGTCGTCGGTCACCGACACCTCGTGTGCCAACGGCACCAAGCTCAGCGTCGGGGTGAACCGGGCCGACAAGGCGTACTCGTGGACGCTGGTGGTCAGCAACGCGGCCGGCTCCTACACCGCCTCCGGCACCGCCCGGACGGCCAAGCTGTCGGCGACCTCGCAGTGCAACGGCTGTTCCGAGGGCGTCTACGAGTACAAGGACAACGGCGACGGCTACCTGGAGCAGACCAACGGCTGCTGTGCCAACGGCGTCTACCATCGGGACGGTCAGTCGATCAACCCCGTCTGCCGGGGCACGGGCGTGAGCATCTACGCCGCCGGGGAGAACAACAACCGGCGCAGCACCGGCTGGGTGATGGTCAACGACCCGTACTACATCCCGCTGGCGTACACCGACATCTCCGACGGAGAGTTCGGCAACCTACCGGTCTGTTGACGCCGGCCGCCCCGACCCACTACGACACACGAGGGACGACGTGAACCAGCCCCAGCCGCCGCTGACCCCCGCTCAGGTCACCGCCTTCGCCGACCTGTCCGCCCGGCTCACCGGAGCCGTCGGCACGGTCGTCCTCGGCAAGCCCGAAGTGGTGCGGCTGGGGCTGATCTGCCTGTTCGCGCAGGGGCACGTGCTGCTGGAGGACGTCCCCGGCGTGGGCAAGACGACGCTGGCCCGGGCGATGGCCAGCGCGGTGCAGGGGCAGTGGCGGCGCGTGCAGTTCACACCCGACCTGCTGCCCTCCGACGTCACCGGCGTCACGATCTTCAACCAGGCGACGCGGGGGTTCGAGTTCCACCCGGGCCCCATCTTCGCCAACATCGTTATCGCCGACGAGATCAACCGTGCCTCGCCGAAGACGCAGTCGGCGCTGCTGGAGGTCATGGAGGAACGCACGGTCACCGTCGACGGCGTACGCCACTCGGTGCCCCGCCCGTTCCTCGTCGTCGCGACGCAGAACCCGGTCGAGATGGACGGCACCTACCGGCTGCCGGAGGCGCAGCTCGACCGGTTCCTCATGAAGCTGTCCGTCGGTTATCCCAGCGAGCTGGTCGAGATCGAGGTGCTGCGCGGGGCCAACATCCGTTCGCCGGAGGCCATCGAACCGATCTGCACCACCGACACGATCGCCGAGGCGATCCGGCTGGCCCAGCGGGTACACACCGCCGACCCGCTCTATGCGTACGCGGTGCGCCTGGCCGCCGCGACCCGTGACCACAAGCACGTCCGGGTCGGGGTCAGTCCCCGGGGTGTCATCGCGTTGACGCGGGCGGCGGCGGCGTACGCCCTGACCGAGGGCCGTGGCTTCGTCCTGCCCGAGGATTTCAAGGCGTTGGTGGAGCCGGTGTTCGCGCACCGCATCCTGCTCACGCCGGATGCGCAGCTGCGCGGGGTGACCGCCGCCGAGGTTCTGCAGGACGCGATCGAGTCGGTTCCGGTGCCGTTGCCCGGTCAGGCTGACACGCGGTCCCGATGAGGCTCGCGGCCCGCCTGCCGATCACACCGCGTGGCCTGGGCCTGGGCGCCGGCGGAGCACTGCTGGCGCTCGCCGGGATCCGGTTCGGCTATCCCGAACTGGTGGTGGTCGGCGCGACGGCGTTCGTCGCCATCGCCTGTGCGCTCGCGTACGGCGTGTGGCGTCCGCGACTGGAGGTGGCCCGTTCGGTCGACCCTGATCGAGTCGGCCGGGGCGAAGGCAGCCATGTGGTCCTGACGGTCCGCAATTCCAGCCGCCTGCTCGCGGCGAGCCTGGTCGCCGAGGATGCCTGTGGCCGGCTGGGCGGCGACGGGCAGACGGTCCACGACAAGGTCGCGGTCGCCGTGCCGGTCTTGCGGCTGCGCGCCGGAGCCACCATGGACGTCGGCTATCCCGTGCCGACCGGCCGCCGGGGGGTGGTCCAGGTCGGTCCGCTGCGGGTCACCCGGCGCGATCCGCTGGGCCTGCTGTCGCTGGGCCGCGACCACGGCGGGTCCGCTTCGATCTGGGTGCATCCGCGGATCCACCCGATCCAGGCGGTCCCGGCCGGGGTCAGCCGGAGCATGGACGGCCGCATCGACCGGGTCCCGCACGGGAGCATCACCTTCGACGCGCTCCGCGAATACGTCCTGGGCGACGAACTGCGGCATGTCCATTGGCGGACGAGTGCCAAGGTCGGCGAGCTGATGGTCCGCGAGCATCTCGACACCAGCCTGCCGCGGATCGTCGTCCTGCTGGACGACCGCGCCGAGTCCTGGTCCGCCCCCGCCGAGCCCGAGGGCGAGATCGCGGCGTTCGAGGGAGCCTGCGAAGCGGCGGCGTCGGTGATCGCGGCCGCCGTTCGCGAAGACCTGCCGGTCGTCTTGCACACCGTGAGCGGGCGGGCGGTCGCCGGTCATCGAGGCAGCGCCCAGCCGCAGCTCGACGCGCTGGCCGAGGTCACCCCTTCGGTGACGGCCGACAGGCCAGACACTGTGGACAGTCGGCTGACGAACGCCGCCAACCGGCTGCGCCAGCACCGGCCCGGTGACACGCTCGTCTACTTGACCGGCACGGCCGGCGTCGCCGACCTGGGGCTGGTGGGCGCGCTGCGTGGGGCCTTCCCCACCGTGGTCACGGGGATACTGGGCCCTCTCGGCCCGGACGAGCCCCAGCCCGGCGGGGCCGGGATGCTGTTCCTGCGCGCCGAGGACGGCGTCGAGTTCGCCGCCGAGTGGGAGGGGGTCGGCCGATGGTGAGGCTGGTCCGCGCGCTCGGCGTACCGGTGTTGCTGGCCGGGATGATCGTGCTGGCCGGGTGGACGCTCGGCGGCATCTACGACGGGCCGCTGCTGTTCCAGCTCGTCGCCGGGGCCGGGGTGGCCAGCGTGCTGCTCGCCGTGGCGGTGCGACGGCTGCCGTCCTACGCGGACGCTCCGTTGTCGGTGCTCGGGCTGCTGGCGTACCTGGCGTTGGCGGTGTGGCTCTCGGCCCGGCAGGCCGACATCCCCGGCAGCCTGCCCGAGGTCGCCGCCGACGCGGTCGCGAACGGCATCCCCCGGCTGCTGACCGCGCTCGTCCCGGTCGAGCCGCAGCCGGACACCGTCGTCATCCCGGTCATCGCGGCCTGGCTGGCCGGGCTGACCTCCGCCGAACTGGCCGGTCGCGCCCAGCGGACGCTGCTCAGCCTGCTCCCGCCGACGCTGCTCTACGGGGGCGCCCTGTTCCTCGTCGGGCCGCATCGCGGCGGCCTGGGCACCGGCCTGATCTTCGCCGGGTTCGCCATCGCCGCCCTGGCCCTGACCGGCACCAGCGCGGCGCGCGCCGCCGCACCCGATCCGGTGCGGACCGACCGCATCGACGCGGTCACCCGGCGCGCGTTGCAGGTCCGGGCCGCCGTCGCCGCCCTCGCCGGGGTCACCGTCATCGTCGCCGTCGCCGCGCTGCTCGGGCCGGGTCTGGCCGGGGTGGTCGACAAGCCGCCGGTCGACCCGCGGGCGTACGTGACGCCGCCCCAGCTCGACGCGCTCGACCAGAATCCGCTCATCCGGCTCTCCGGCTGGGCGGTCAACCCGACCGAGCACCTGCTCGACACGAACCTCAGCGCGGACAGTGCGATCCGGCTCGCGGTGCTCCCCGACTACGACGGCGTGACCTGGCATGTCTCCGGCGAGTACCGGCCCGCCGCGCGGACGCTGCCGTCGCCGCCGGCGCCACCGGCCGCCGCGCCCGGCGCCGAGCAGGCCGTCGCGAAGGACGCCACGGTCACCCAGGACATCACGGTGGTCGGGCTCGGGGGCAAGCTGCTGCCCGCGGTCGCGAGCGCGCGCCGCGTCGACGGCCTGCGGGTCAGCGTCGACCTCGACAGCGGCACCCTCATGCTGCCCACCGGCCTCACGCCGGGCATGTCGTACGCCGTGACGTCGGTGCAGACGGTGCCGGACGAGAACACGCTGCCCATGGCGGACGTGCCGACCGGTCCGGAGGTCAGCCGATACCTGGCTGTCGGCAGCGGCACGCTTCCGGAGCGGATGCGGCAGCTCGTCGAGCGGCTGGCCGCCGACAACTCCGCCGCGTACGCCCGGGCGTCGGCGATCGAGCAGTTCCTGGCGACCCACTACCGCCTCGACGGCGGGGCGCCGAGCGGGCATGCCCTGCCCAACCTCGACTTCTTCCTGTTCGGCGACAAGACCGGCTACGGCGGCGGGAAGGGAACCGCCGAGCAGTTCGCCGCGGCGTACGCCGTCCTCGCCCGGATGATGGGCCTGCCCGCCCGGGTGGTCGTCGGGTTCCACGCGAAGAAGGGCGCCTCGAAGGTGCTCGCCTCCGACGCGTACGCCTGGCCGGAGGTCCTGTTCGCGGGGGTCGGCTGGGTGGCGTTCGATCCACTGCCCCGCCCGGGTCAGCAGCCTGAACCGCTGGAGGAGCAGTTCAAGCCCAAGCCAGAGCCGTCGACTGAGCCGCCGTCGCAGGAGCCGCTGCCGACCGAGCCGGTCTCGGCCTCGGCCGCCGTTCCGTCGGGTTCGGGCGGCTCCGCCGCCGCGGCCGGGTCGGTGCTGCCGATGGTCGGCGCGGGCGCTGGTGGCCTCTTCGTGCTGGTCCTGGCCGGTCTCCTGGCCGCCTTGCTGATCGCGCGCCGAGGGCTGCGGCGGCGGCGGCTCGACGAGGGAACCCCGGCCGACCGAGTGGCCGGGGCCTGGCTCGAGGTCTCCGACGCGCTGCGCCTGGCCGGGCAGGGCAGTCCGCGGCACCTGACGGCGGCCGAGGTGGCGGCCTTCGCCGGGGAGGCGGCCGCCCCACCGGGGCGGAAACACGTCCGGCTGCCCGCCCCCCGGCTCGACGACCTCGCCTGGCTGGTCAACGCGGCTGAGTTCAGCGCCGGCCGGCTGGCCGAGGACGACGCGCACCGGGCTCGGGCGAGCGCCACGGCGTACGTCGGGGAGCTTCGCGCCCGCCGTTCGTGGTGGCGGCGACTCATCTGGTCCATTCATCCGGGGCCACTGCGGTGGCATCGGCGAGGATAAGGCAGACTCCCCTCATGCTCGGGTTCGCCGCGGGTACCCCAGTAGCAGGCCGTTACCTCCTCGTGGAGCGTCTAGCGGCGTCGCCTGGTGCGCAGATCTGGTCGGCCTTCGATGACGTGCTGGGCCGCCCCGTCGCGGTCAAGTTCTTCCCGGCCGCCGCCGGTGACGAACACAGCCTGATGGCCCTGCGCGCGCGGGCGCGCGCGGCGGCCCGTGTCAGCCATCCGCATCTGGTCGGCGTCCTCGACGTCGGCGAGGCGTTCACCGTGGACGGTGCGCCCACCCCGTTCGTCGTGCTGAGCCTGGTCGAAGGCGAGCTGCTCGGCGACCGGCTGACCGGCGAGTCCCTGTCGGCGACGGAGGCGGCGCAGGTCGGCGCCCAGGTCGGCCAGGCGCTCGCCGCACTGCACCGGCGGGGGCTGACGCACGGCGAGGTCGACGCGGGCAACGTCGTGCTGACCGCCACCGGAGCCGTCCTCCTGGGCGTCGTCGGCTCCGCGCAACTGGGCTGGGACACCGACGCGGCCACCGAATACGACGACGTCCGGGCGCTCGGGCTGCTCGTGGAGTCGAGCGTGCGGGAGGTGCCGCCCTCGCTGGCCGCCCTCGGCGTACGCGCGACCCGGGTCGGCCAGACCGCGGCGGACCTTGCGACGGCGTACGCCGCCCTGACAGCGTCCTCGCCTGTTCCGGGGGCCATTCGCCCCCGGTACGCCGCCAACCGCCGCCGCGTCGGGCTGGCCGCCGTCGGGCTCGCCGGCGCAGTCGTCGCGGCCGGAGTCGGCGGCGTGACCGCCGGGGCGCTGCCGTCGCTGCTGCCCGCCGGGAACGAGCCGAGTGGGTCGGCCAACGCGATGCCCGAGTCGACGCCGCGCAGCAGCGCTCACACGGTCGCCGAGGGCAACGAGTCCCCGCGTCCGACCGGTTCGACGTCGCCGACGACGCCCGG
This sequence comes from Hamadaea sp. NPDC050747, assembly GCF_040654195.1. Lineage (NCBI taxonomy): Bacteria > Bacillati > Actinomycetota > Actinomycetes > Micromonosporales > Micromonosporaceae > Hamadaea > Hamadaea sp. NPDC050747. The sequence goes on along the minus strand of NZ_JBFAHM010000008.1, from coordinate 38,236 downwards.
CAGTACCGCTCCCGGGCAGAGCACTTCGCCGAGCGCGAGCCCGAGCGGCTCACCGTCGGCCGATCCCGCCGTGATCAAGACGGCCCTGGGCGCGCTGCGGGACAGCGTCACGGCCGGCCGTTCGCTCGGCGAGATCACCGCGGATCTCGCACAGAAGCTGGACGCCCAGGTCGGCGACCTGATGATCGACGCGCAGCTCGGCCGGCCGATCAAGGGCAAGCTGCAGTCTTTCCGCAACCGGGTGACCCTCGGGGAGAAGACCGGCGAGATCACCCCGGCTCGGGCGACCGCGTTGCGGGCGGCCGTCGACGACGTCGACAAGGTCACCCCGTTCCGAGCCGGCTGACCCGGCTCACCAGGTGGCGCCCAGCTCCTCCCGCAACTGCGGGGTGAGCATGTCGCCGGCCGCCTTGACCAGCCGGACCATCTCGAAGCCGATGACCCCGAGGTCGGCGGCTCGCACGGCGAGCACCACCAGGACGGCCGATTCGCTGACGGACATGATGAGCAGGTAGCCCCGGTCCATCTCCACGACCGTCTGGGACACCGCGCACGAGAGGGTGAGCTCTGCCGCCCCCCGCGCGATGCTGTGCAGCCCTGCCGTGATCGCGGCCAGTTCCAGGGCGCGATCGTGGGCCAGCGACTGCGCGGCGACCAGCGGAAGCCCGTCGGCCGAGACCACGGCGGCGTGGGCCACACCGGCGGTGCGGTCCACGAATCCGCTGATGAGCCAATGCAGCCGCTGGGCCGACGGGCTCAACGTGTCGACCACCATGAAGTGCTCCGATCGATCAGTCGGTGTCGCGCAAGCCGTCGTAGAGCCGGGTGAGCACCCGTTCGGTCGCGGGGTCGGCCGCCACCGGCTGCGTCATGGGCTCCGGCCCGGTCGACGGCGGCAGGCTCGCCATCGGCACCCGGGACGGCAGCAGGATGGTGTGTTCCTCGACCGGCTCCGCGGGCAGGCGCATGGTCGATTCGGCGTCGAACGGCTCGCCCGGGGTGAGCCGGACGGCGGCCGTCACATCGCGTTTGCGGGGTTCCAGGACAGCCTCCGGCAGCTCGACGGTGGCCCGGACGCCCCCGGCCGCCTCCGCGAGGGTCACTCGCAGATCGTGCCGTGCGGCGAGGTGGCCGACGACGACCAGCCCCATGCGTTCGGTGACCGAGGCGTCGACCTCGGGCGGATCGGCGAGCAACGCGTTCAGCTCGCGCTGGACCTCACTACGCATGCCGATTCCCTGATCGGTGACGGTCACGCGAGCCCCCCGCGCGACCCGCTCCCCCGTCACGCGCACGACGCTGCTCGGCGGCGAGTAGCCGACCGCGTTCTCCAGCAGCTCCGCGAGCAGGTGGACCAGATCGGCGGCCACCACGCCCGACACCTGTACGCCGTCCTCGACCTCAGCCCGCACGCGCTGGTATTGCTCGTTCTCCGAGACCGCGGCGAGCACCAGCGCCGCCAACGGCACCGGTTCCCGGCCGCGCCGCCGGGCCGAGCCGCCCGCGAGGACGAGCAGGTTCTCGTTCGTCCGCCGCATCCGGGCGGTCAGCCGTTCCAGCCGGAACAGCGCCGCCAGGCGCTCGGGGTCGCGTTCGTCGCGTTCGAGTTCCTCGACCACCTTGAGCTGTCGTTCCACCAGCGATTGACTGCGCCGCGCGAGGTTGACGACGATGTCGTTCACGTGCCCCCGGCTGACCGCGCCGCTGCTGTCCTCATCGGACGCGGGCGCGTCGAATCGCCTGCTGCGCAACCTCCCCAACATGACCGCCGCCCCTCCGGTTGTCGTGTCTGCGCATGGGCGCCCTCCGGCCGGCCGGCGCCCTCCCCGCGAGAGCCGCCCCCGGGCCGCAGGATGCCGGTATGGTAACCCTGCTCGGCCGAAAAGCCGACGCTCAGCCAACCATCTGACATAAACCGTCAGAAGATGTCGCGGTCTCGATCATCTTTCTGCTAGCTTTTCCGTATGTTCGCGCGACAGAGCTGGTGGCCCGCCAATCCGGCGGCCTGAAGCTCGCGCATCCACGATGCGGCCGCCTCGGTGAGGCGGCCGTCGGTGTTTCCGGGGGGCGGACGCCGGACCGGGCGGCCCTGAAAGCCTGGGAGAACCGCCATGACCCACCTGCCCGACCTGGCCGACGTGCTCCACGGCACCCGTCCATACGCCCTGCTTCGCCGCGAAGGCGCCGACCACGTCGAAGTCCTCATCGGACGGATACAGACCACGCCGTCCACCGGTCTGATCCCGCTCGACCCCGGTACGCCCACCCTCGCCCTCCTCCCCCATCGGCAGATCGCCGAACGAGGCTTCGCCGCCCTGGACGACGGCGAACCGCTGCTGTGCCTCGTCGCCGCCGAACGCCGCCGCGCCGAGCTGCCCGACGTGCTCGCGGCCCTCCCTGACGACCTCGGAATCGTCGACGACCTCGGGTTCGACATCGCCGACGACGAGTACGCCCAGATCGTCGGCCGCGTACTCGCCGAGGAGATCGGCCGGGGCGAGGGGTCCAACTTCGTCATCCACCGCACGCGGCTCGCGAAGGTCGCCGACGACCGGCGTACGGCGTTGGCCTGCCTGCGGCGGCTGCTGCGCCGGGAGACCGGGGCGTACTGGACGTTCCTAGTGTTCACCGGCACCGAGTTCTTCGTCGGAGCCAGCCCCGAACGGCACGTCTCCAGCGAAGCCGGTCTGGTCATGATGAATCCCATCTCCGGGACCTATCGTCATCCGGCGAGCGGCCCCGACCGCGCCGGTCTGCTCCGCTTCCTCGCCGACCGCAAGGAGGTCAACGAGCTGGCGATGGTGCTCGACGAGGAACTCAAGATGATGGCGGTCGTCGCGGACGGCGGCGGGCAGGTCGTCGGCCCGTACCTCAAGGAGATGGCGCACCTGGCCCACACGGAGTACCTGCTCGCCGGGCGGGGCTCCCTCGACGTCCGGGACGTCCTGCGCGAGACCATGTTCGCGCCCACCGTCACCGGCAGCCCCATCGAGAACGCCTGCCGCGTCATCGCCCGCCACGAGCAGCGCGGCCGCGGCTACTACGGCGGCGTGGTCGCTTTGCTCGACCACGACGACACCGGCGCACCACGGCTCGACTCCACGATCCTCATCCGGACCGCGCGGATCGGCGGCGGGCTCGTCCGGGTTCCGGTGGGCGCCACGCTGGTACGCGATTCCACGCCGGACGGCGAGGTGGCCGAGACGCACGCCAAGGCGGCCGGCGTACTGGCGGCGCTGGGGCTCGTGCCCGCGCCGGCGGCTCCAGCCGGTGCCCCGGCCCGCTTCGCCGACGATCCCGAGGTGATCCGTACGCTGGCCGCCCGCAACGACCGGCTCTCGCCGTTCTGGCTGGCCGACCGGACCCAGGTGACGTTCGCGCGCCCGTTCGAGGGGCGTACCTGCGTCATCGTGGACGCCGAGGACACCTTCACCGGGATGCTCGCCCACATGCTCCGCTCGCTGGGGATGACGGTCTCGCTTCAGGCGTACAAGTCGGTGCTGGAGAGTGTCGACGCGGACCTGGTGGTGGCCGGTCCGGGACCGGGCGATCCCAGGGACCCGGCGCTGGCCAACGCGGCCGCGCTGCGCCGGGTGATCCGGCGGCGGCTCGCGGACCGCAAGCCGCTGCTCGCCGTGTGCCTCGGGCACCAGGTGCTGGCCCAGGAGCTGGGGTTGACCCTGCATCGGCGCGAGGTGCCGGCGCAGGGCCTGCCGGTCGACGCCGACCTGTTCGGCACGGTACGCCGAGTCGGCTACTACTCGACGTTCACCGCGATTGCCTCCGATGTGGACGGAGTCGAGCTGGCCGCCGGGCCGGACGGATTCGTCCACGCCCTCCGCGCCCCCCGGTACGCCGGAGTGCAGTTCCACCCCGAATCGGTGCTGACCGAGGACGGGCCGGGCATTCTCACCTCACTGATCGCCGATCTGCTGGCCGTCGAGCCCGTGCACTAGAAATCAATTGTCATCAGCCGGACCTCCAAGGTGGAGGTCCGGCTGATTGCGTTGGGACAGGTGTTCTGGCAAAGTGTGCGCGACCCGTGATCGCGGGGTCATCCAATGGGGAGGAATCAGCCACCATGATGGGGCGTTCGCACGCGCTTTCCGGCGCCGCCACCTGGCTCGCCGGATCCGTGGTGATGGAGCAGGTCTTCGACTATCCACACCAGTCGCCGCTCTATCTGGCCCTCGGCACCGCGATGTGCGCCGGTGGCGCGCTCCTGCCCGACCTCGACCTCTCCGGCAAGGTGACGACCAACCAAGGCGGTGCGACGGTGGCGCACACGTTCGGCCCGGTCTCGATGTTCATCTCCGAGGTCATCGAGAAGCTCTCCCTCGGCATCTACACCGCGACCCGGCTGAGCCACGACCCGAAGCGCGACTACGGTCACCGCACGTTCACCCACACTCTGCCGTTCGTCGTGCTGATGGGCTGGGGCGCGAGCTTCCTGTGCCAGCGCTTCGGCAAGTGGGCGGTGCTGCCGATCCTGTTCTTCATGATCGGGCTGGCGCTGCGCGGCGTCTTCGAGCACTGGGCGAAGCGGGCCGGCTGGGTCATCACCACCGCTGTTGCCGCGGCCGCCTCCTGGTACACCTTCGAGAACCTCGACTCGGGCCGAGGCTATCCGCTCATCGGGTTCGCCGTCGGCGTCGGCTGTTTCGTGCACCTCATGGGCGACATCGTCACCAGCGCCGGAGTGCCCATCCTGTGGCCCATCCCGACCGGCTTCAAGAAGATCCGGCTCTGGCGCATGATCGGCGTGCCGAACTCCATCTCCGTCGAGGTCGGCGGCAAGGTCGAGACGCTGGTGCTCTCCACGCTCTTCATCATCATCTCGTTCGGCGCCGGAGCGTGGCTCGCCGGTGGCGCCATCTTGCGAAGGTTCGGCGTCGACATCTGACGCCTTCCCCGACACCCGATGCCCGCCGCGTTCGCGGCGGGCATCGCCATGCGCGGGTCTCGTCGTGCGCGGGTCTCGTCGTGCGCGCCGCCCGCGGCGTCGAGGTGATCTGGGCGAGAAAGGGTCGCCATAGCCGCCGTTCTTCGCCTAGATCGACAAGCACAGCGTGATCGTGAACAGAAAACGTCGCCATAGCAGCAGTTTCCGTTCAAGATCGCCAAGAGCCGGCGAGGATCAGGAAGGCTTGGCGTCCGAGTAGGCCCCGACCACCTTGGCGTCCATGACGAAGTGGACGCCGGTGGACCCGAACATCAATCGCCCGGCCTCGTCGGCGCACTCTTGCAGCACTACGGCGACGTCGCCGGCGCATGAGTCGGCGCAGTCCAGGATCACCTCGTCGTGCTGGAAGAAGACGAGTTCGGCGTCGACCTCCCACAGCCGGGAGCGCACCAGCGCCAACAGGGTGGCCGCCCATTCGGCGGCGGTCGCCTGGATCACGAAGTTCCGCGTGAACCGGCCCCGCGCCCGTTGACCGGCCGACGTACGCAGGTCGCCGTCGCGGCTGTTGAACCACTCGCCGTCGGCCAGATCGCCCGCGGTCGGGCCGCCGCCGGGCCGGGGGCAGGTCCGGCCGAGCCAGGATCGCACCAGGCCACCGCTCTCCCCCGTACGCGCGGCTTCCTCCACGACCGCCCAGGCGCGGGGATACCGTCCTTTGAGGACGGCCAACGCGGGCGCGGCCTGGCCGCCGGTCTGCCCGTACATCGCGCCCAGGAGGGCGACCTTCGCGGTGGCGCGGTCGGCGAACCCCTCCAGCCCGGTGTAGATGTCGCCCGGCCCGGCGGCCTTGCACAGCCCCGGATCGCGGGAGACCGCCGCGAGGATGCGTGGTTCGAGCTGCCCGGCGTCGGCGACCACCAGCCGACGGCCCCGGTCGGCCCGCACCGCCGCCCGTAACACCGCCGGGATCTGCAGCGCACCGCCGCCCCGTGTCGCCCAGCGACCGCTCACCACCCCGCCCGGCACATAAGCCGGATGGAACCGGCCGTCGCGTACCCACTGCTGCCGCCATGACCAGCCGTGCGCGGTCCAGATCCGGTAAAGCTCCTTGTAATGCAGGATCGGCTCGATCGCCGGATGCTCCACCTGTTTGAGCACCCAGGCCCGGGTGTTCGGCACGTCGATGCCCGCCTTGCGCAGCGCGCGCCGCAGCTCGGCCGGCGAATCGGGATGCAGCCCCGGGCTCGCCAGCAGGTGGCAGATCTGCTCGGTCAGCTCCACCAGCTTCTGCGGCGGCCCACCCGCCGGTCGGCGCGCGCCGAGCAGATCGGTGAGCAGCTCGTCGTGCGTCGGCGCGTGCCACGGCAGCCCGGCCCGGCCCATCTCGACGGCGATCAGAGCACTGGCGGACTCGGCGGCCACCAACATCCGGAACCTCGCCGGGTCCGCCGTCGCCGCGATCCGTTTCAGCTGGTCTGCGTACACCGCGGCGACCTGCTCGATGGTCGCCTCGGCGACGCCGCTGGGCTCGCCGAACAAGGCCTCCTGGGCTTCGCCGGGCGGTGCGGCTTGGCGTACCGGAGGGTCGGGGGGCACCGGCCCACCGGTCAGTCGCGCCCACGCGGCCGCCACCGACCGCGGCGCACCCCACTCCCCCTCCGCGCCGACGAGCAGGGCCTCGGTCATCTCCAGGTCATGACACCGTGGTACGCGCACCGCAGCGTCCAGGATCGCCGGGTAGGCCGACTCCGTGCTCGGCCACACCCAGCGCGCCTCGGGCCGGGCGCGAAGCTCGGCGGCCAGATCGGCGACGCGACGCGGCTCCGCTGTCGGGGCGCCGTCCGGCCCGAGCGGCTGGACGACGGCACCTCCCGAGCGGTCAGGTGCGACGGCGACGATCACGCTGCTCATTCTGCGTCCCCCGTACGACAAACGAGCCGACCTCCCAGCTGGAGATCGGCTCGTTCGGTGGGGATGGGTTACGTGCGGAGGGTTACTTGACCGCGCCGGCGGTCAGACCCGCCTGGATCTGCCGCTGCATCACGGCGTAGATGATGATCATCGGGAGGATCGCGATGGTGATCGCCGCGAACAGCGCGCCCCAGTCGGACTTGAAGCCGGCCGCGACGGAGATCGAGGCGATGCCCTGGGTGAGGACCCAGTTGCCCTGATACTCCTCACCGCCCGGGATCAGGTAGAGCGGCAGGAGGTACTGCGCCCACTGCCCGATGATGTTGAAGATGCCGACGCTGATCAGACCGGACTTGGCCATCGGCAGCATGACGCGGAAGAACAGCTTCATGTGCCCGGCGCCGTCGATCATCGCCGCTTCGGCCACCGACGTCGGCAGCGTCTTGAAGAAGGCGCTGAGGAAGAAGACGGTGAAGGGCAGCGAGTAGGAGATGTAGACGAGGATCAGGCCGGTCTTGGTGCCGAGCAGGCCCAGGTCGCGTACCACGAAGAAGAGCGGCACCAGCGCGAGGAAGACCGGGAAGGCCAGGCCCGAGACGAACAGGTAGTAGATGAAGCGGTTGCCGAAGAACTTGTACCGCGCGAGCACGTACGCGGCCATCGAGCCGAGCAGCATCGTGCCGAAGGTGCTGATGGCCACCACGATCACGCTGTTGAGCATGTAGGTGCCGATGTGCGCGGTGTTCCAGGCGCGCTCCCAGTTGTCCCACCGCAGCTTCGACGGGAGGGTCCAGGGGCTGCTGAAGATCTCCTCCGGCGACTTGAAGGAGGAGAGGAAGACCCAGAGGAGCGGACCCAGGATGATGACCGACCAGATCATCAGCGAAAGGCTGCTGAGCCGGGAGAAGAAACGGATCTCCCGCTTCTGACGGCCGGCCGTCGTCAGCGCGGCCGGGCTCGCGGAGGCCGGCCTGCGGTCCTGTGCGGGGGTGGTGTTCGTCGTCATCGCGGTTCCCACTCAGTACTCGATGGTTTCGCGCTTGGTGACACGCAGTGTCAGCGCGGCGAAGGTCAGCGTCAAGAAGAAGAGGACGACACCGATCGCCGACGCGTAGCCGAGCTTGCTCTTGGACGCCGCGTAGTACAGCTCGGTCGCCAGTGTCGTGGTCGCTCCGTCCGGACCGCCGTAACCGCCGTCCTGCGCCAGCACGTTGACCAGCGCGAAGAAGTCGAACGCGGCGATGCCGAGGTAGACCCAGGCGACCTGGATCGTGTCCCACAGCAGCGGCAGCGTGACCCGGAAGAACAGCGAGAAGCGGGAGGCGCCGTCGAGCTCGGCGGCCTCGTAGATCTCGGCGGGGATGCTGGACATCCCCGCCGAGAAGAGCACGACGTAGAAGCCGACCGCCTGCCAGATGGCGACGAACATGATCGACCACAACGCGGTGTTCTTGTTGACCAGCAGGGCGATCGGGTCCAGCCCGATCTTGGTGAGCACCCCGTTGACCAGGCCGGTGTTGTCCGGACGGTAGACCGTCTGGAACATCACGCCGACGATGGCGACGGCCAGGACCTGGGGGAGGAAGAACACCACCCGGTAGAACTTCGACCCCCAGACCCCGGTCCGCACGCCACCCTTGGAGCCACCGCCCACGTTCAACAGGAACGCGAAGAACAGGGCGATCGCGATGGTGATCAGTGGCAGCGCGACAAGCAACTCGAGGTGATGCGTGATGGCCTGCCAGAAGCGGTCGTCGTCGAACAACTGCTTGTAGTTGTCGAAGCCGATCCACCTCGGCGGAACCGCAAAGCCTCGCCACGCGGTCATCGAGATGTAGAACGTTCGCAACGTTGGATAGATGACGAACGTTACATACAGGAGGACCGGCAGGAAGAGAAAGCCCGCCACGAACGGGTACTTGCCGTGCCGCATGACCCCAACGCTCCTAAATCAGCGCTTGAACTTGGTGATGGACGCGTCCTTCTTGATGGCGTCCGCCTTCTTCTGGATCCGCTCGCCCCACGCCTTGCCGTCGATGCGGCCGAACATGAGCTCGTTGGTGGCGGCCCGGGCCTCCTTGTCGAGGTCCTGGTACCAACCGTCGAAGAAGAGGGTAACGACATCCTTGCCCGCCGCGGCGAGAGCCGCCTGCGAGCTCTTGACGCCCGCCGGGAAGGCGAAGCCGTCCGACGCGCCCGCGACCACGGTCGGCGCGTGCGCCTCGGTGATCTCGGTGAACGCGCGAGCGCTCTTCTTGGAGAGCATCTGGCGCATGAACTCCAGACCGGCCGCCTTGTTGGCCGACGACTTCGAGACGAAGTAGCCCTCACCGGCCGCCGAGCGGACCGCCGCCGGCGACAGCTTGTCGGAGCCGTCGTACGCCGGGACCGGCGTCAGCTGGTACTCGAAGTCCTTCGGCGTGGTGGCGGCCTGCTCGCCCTCCAGCCAGTCGCCCGACGGGTACATCGCCAGCTTGTACTGGTTCTGCTGGAGCTGCACCTCGGTGTGCTTGAGGCCCTCGAACGCCGGGTTGATGTAACCCTTCGACGCCAGGGTGCCCCACGCGGAGGCGGCCTTGACGACGGCGTCGTTGGTCCAGGCGCCGTCCTCGAGGTTGTCGATGTTCTTGAGGATGTCGGCGCCGCCGATCTTCGCGGCCTGCGTCAGGATGACGTTCCACTGGTAGTACGCCGCGTTGGCGCCGGCGTAGCCGTAGGGCGTGATGCCCTTGGCCTTGATCTTCTCGCACAGCGCGAGGAAGCCGGCCCAGTCCTTCGGGGCCTCCCAGCCGTTGTCCTTGAAGAGCTTGCCGGAGTACCAGATGCCGAACACGGTCGACACGTAGTACAGCACGAACGGCTTGCCGTTGAAGGAACCCGCCTCGACGGTGCCGGAGAAGACGGTGTCACGCACCTTCTTGGCCTGGTCGTCGACGGACGGGGCGTCCCACAGCTCGGTCAGGTCGGCCAGCTGCTCGTCGGCCACCAGGGCGCCGAAGTCCATCGACTTCGTGCCGGAGTTGTTCACGAACTCCGGCGGGTTGCCGCCCTGGAACCGCGGCTGCAGCAGCGCCGTGATGTCCTGAGTGGCGGTGTGCTTGACGGTCGCCTTCGGCCAGGCCGCCTTGAAGTTCGGCTCCAGGCCGTCGGTCGCGTACTTCTGACCGTAGCCGCCGTCGAAGATGACGACCTCGACGGTCGCGTCTTCCTTCATGCCGAACGGGTTGGTCGGGGACTTGGCCGCGCCGCCGGTGTCGCCGCCCTTGTCGTCGTCGGTGCATGCGGCCAGGAAGCTGACGGCGGGCACGGCGAGCGCGCCGGCCACCGCGGCACGGCGCAGAACCGTGCGGCGGTTCAGCTCAGAGGGGGAGTTGGACATCTTTGTCTCCTCGGTACGGGTCAGGCGATGGGCCGGAGACGTCCGGTCCACCGGGACTCGAGGTAAGGGTTGGCGTTCGTCCCCGAGAGGACGGTCATGAAACACATCCCCGAAGGGACCTCGACGCGGTGCGGCGTCAGCGCCGCGTCGAAGACTGTCTGGAGGTTCCTCATTCGGCGACCTCCTTGATCCGATGGGCCTCCACCGCACGCGCCGTACGCTGAAAGGCCGCGTGCGAGCGCTCATGCGTGCGCTGCGCCACCGCGATGTACAACAGGTCCAGCACCACCAGCTGCGGATGCCGCGCCGACAACGCGTCCGGGCGGAACGTCGTCGCTTGGGTCGCCGTCAACAGCACGAAGTCGGCGACGTCGGCCAGGGGTGAACGCGGGAAGCTGGTCAACGCGATCGTCGTCGCACCATGGCTGCCCGCCTCGGCGATCATCTCGATCGTCTCCCGGGTCTGCCCCGAATGCGAGATCCCCAACGCCACATCACCCGGACCCAACAGCGCCGCACTGGCCAACCCGTTGTGAATGTCGGTCCACGCCCACGCCGCGATCCCGATCCGATGCAACGAGAACTGCAGCTCCTCACCCACCAGGGCACTACCCGACGCCCCGTAGATGTCCACCCGCGACGCCGCCGCGATCGCGTCCGCCGCCCGCTCCACCGCACCCAGATCGATCCGCGCCGCCGTATCCCGCATCGCGAGGGTGTCCGCCGCCATCAACTGCGACAACACCCGCTCCAACGGATCCGTCGGCTGAATCTCCCGCCCGATGTCGACCTGCCACCCGGCCGACCGAGCCAACCGCCCGGTCTCCCCCGCGATCCCCAACCGCAGATCCGCGTACCCGTCGAAACCCAACGCCCGGCAGAACCGGGTCACCGTCGCCGGCGACGTCCCACTACGCTCCGCCAACTCCACGATCGTCGCCCGCGCCGCCGCCGCCGGATCCGCCAAAACATGATCGGCCACCCGCCGCAACGCCCCCGTGAACTCCGGAAGCTGCGAGCGGATGCGCGTGAGCAGGCTCTCGGCTTCGCCGTCGGCGCTCCGGGCCGCGGGTACGACGGTGGCCGACACGGGCTGTCCCGTGCTGACCGTCACCTCGCCATCCATGAGCGGCATTCCCCTTCGGCTCGAAGCCCAACTAATACGCAGGAGTGTTTACTGTTGTTGGTAAAAGTTCTTACTACAACCGCTACCTTGTCAAGTAGTTGAGGAAAGTTTTCCAACCCGTTATCTAGGCGACGCCGGGGTGAGCCCGGCCGATCATGCCACAGTGACACCGGCCACGGCCACGTCTACCAGGGCGAATGCGGGAGACCAAGGTCACTGTCGTCGATGGCCCGGCGGATGGGGGCGGGCGGCGTACCGGATTGGTAATCGGATCTTTCGGACAGCGCTTTGGTAAGAATATCGCCCATGAAAACGGCGTCCGGTCCACACAAAACCGCGTGAACCGGACGCCGAGGATGATCGGGATGATGATCAGCTTTGGGTGGGGAACCCCAGATTCACCCCACCGTGCGAGGGGTCGAGCCAGCGGCTGGTAACCACCTTGCCGCGGGTGAAGAAGTGGACGCCTTCGGCGCCGTGGGCGTGCGTATCGCCGAACAGCGACGCCTTCCACCCGCCGAAGGAGTAGTACGCCATGGGCACCGGAATCGGGACGTTGACCCCGATCATGCCGACCTCGACCTCGTGCTGGTACCGCCGGGCGGCCCCGCCGTCGTTGGTGAAGATCGCCGTGCCGTTGCCGTAGCGGCCGGCGTTGACGAGCGCGACCGCCTCCTCGTACGTCCGGACGCGGACGATCGAGAGAACCGGTCCGAAGATCTCGTCCGTGTAGATGGACATCTCCGGCCGGACGTCGTCGAACAAGGTGGGGCCGAGCCAGAAGCCGGCCCGGTCGCCGTCCGGCTCGACGCCGCGCCCGTCGACGACCAGCGTCGCGCCCTCACGTACGCCCGCCTCCAGGTAGCCGGCGACCTTGTCACGGTGCTCCCGGGTGACCAGCGGGCCCATGTCGCAGCCACGGCGGCCGTCGCCGGTGCGGATCTGCGCCATGCGTTCGGTGATCTTGGCGGTCAGCTCGTCGGCCACCGGCTCGACCGCGACGACGACCGAGATCGCCATGCACCGTTCGCCGGCCGAGCCGAATCCGGCGCTGACCGCCGCGTCGGCCGCCAGATCGAGGTCGGCGTCGGGCAGCACCACCATGTGGTTCTTCGCCCCGCCCAGCGCCTGTACGCGTTTGCCGTTGGCCGTCCCGCGCTCGTAGACGTAGTGGGCGATCGGAGTGGAGCCGACGAACGACACCGACTTCACGTCGGGGTGGTCGAGTAGCGCGTCGACGGCCTCCTTGTCGCCGTGCACGACGTTCAGTACGCCGTCGGGCAGCCCGGCCTCGCTGAACCACGCGGCGAGCAGGGTGGACGCCGTCGGGTCCTTCTCCGACGGTTTCAGGACGACCGTGTTGCCCGCCGCGATCGCGATCGGCACGAACCACAACGGCACCATCGCCGGGAAGTTGAAGGGCGAGATGACCGCGGCGACGCCCAGCGGCTGGCGGATCGAGTACGAATCCACTCCGGTGGAGACGTTCTCGCTGAAGCCGCCCTTCAGGGCGGTCGGGATGCCACAGGCGTACTCGATGACCTCGAGGCCGCGTTGCACCTCCCCGGCGGCGTCGGAGAGGACCTTGCCGTGCTCGGCGGTGATCGCGGCGGCGAGTTCCCCGCGCCGCTCGTGGACGAGCTGGCGCAGCGCGAACAGGACGGCGGTGCGCTTGGCGAGGGAGGCGTCCCGCCAGGCCGGGAACGCCTCGGCGGCGGCCGTGACCGCGGCGCCGACGTCTGCGGTGGAGGCGAAGTCGACGTGCCCGGTGACCTCACCGGTGGCCGGGTCGTAGAGATCGCCCCGGCGGGCCGCGCCACCCGGTCGTTCCCAGTCCTTGCCGGCGACGTAGTGCTTGACGTGCCTCATCGCGCGGCCCCCACGGTCTCGATCGCGTGCGCCAGGATGCCCAGGCCCTCCTTGGCCTCCGCCTCGGTCAGGGTGAGCGGCGGACCCATGCGGATCACGTTGCCGTACAGACCGCCCTTGCCGACCAGCAGCCCGGCGGCCTTGCACTCCTCCAGGACGCCCAACGTCGCGCGCGGCGACGGGGTCAGCGTCCCGGGTTCGACGAATTCGACGGCGAGCATCAAACCCCGGCCCCGGACGTCGGCGACGATCGGGGAGGCGGCGGCGATCTCGCGGAGTCCCCGGTGCAGCACCTCGCCCACGCGAGCCGCGTTGCCCTGCAGATCGTGATCCAGGATGTAGTCGAGGACGGCCGCGCCGGCCGCGCTGGAGATCGGGTTGCCGCCGAACGTGTTGAACGAGGTCGCGGTCAGGCAGTCCATGACCTCGGCCCGGGCGACGACGCCGCCGAGAGCGTAGCCGTTGCCGATGCCCTTGGCGAAGGTCAGCATGTCCGGGACGGCGTCGTGGGCCTGGTAGCCCCAGAAGTGCTCACCCGTACGCCCCCAGCCGGTCTGCACCTCGTCGGAGACCCACAGGATCCCGTACTCGTCGAGGACTTCCTTGAGCGCGCCGAAGAAGCCGTCCGGCGGCGCGACGAACCCGCCGACGCCCTGGATCGGCTCGGCGATCAGACAGGCGACGTCGCCGCTGGTCGTGGTGGCCAGCACCTCACGCAGATCCTCGACGGCCTTGGCGATGTACTCGGCGTCGGAGAGCCCGGCGAACAGACCCCGCAGGCGGTCGCCGGAGTGCAGGTAGCTGACGTTGACCGGGGTCAGCGACGAAGCGGCCCAGCCACGGTTGCCGGTGACGCCGAGGGCGCCGAAACTGCGGCCGTGGTAGGAGTTGCGCATCGCCAGGATCTGGTTGCTGCGCCGGAGCTGGGTGGCCAGCAGCAGGGCCGTCTCATTGGCCTCCGTCCCCGAGTTGGCCAGGAACACCTTCGCGTCCGGGATACCGGAGACGCGGGCGATCTTCTCCGCCAGTTCGACCTGTTTGCGGATCAGGTACAGCGTCGAGGAGTGCGCGATGCCGGTGTCGACCTGACGGCGTACGGCGTCGGAGATCTCGGCGATGTCGTAGCCGATGGACGTGGTGAGCACGCCCCCGAAGAAGTCCAGATAGGTACGCCCGGACGCGTCGGTCACGCGGCAGCCCGATCCCGACGCCAGCTCGATCGGTTCGGCGTACAACGGGCTGATCCAGGCGGGTAGCACGGCCCGATGCCGGGCGAGCAGATCGTCGGTGGTGGTCATGCCACAGAGTCCCATCGGCCCCGGTCGGACGCAACGAACAGGATGTCAGGCGTCGGCCGTGCTGAATGACACAGCGTCGGGCGGACAAACGGTGCCGGTAACCCGTTCGCCCTGCCCGGCCGGCCCCGGATAGGGTCGGACCGTGATCGAGATCCGGCGGACCACGCTCGACGACTGGCAGACCTGGAAAGCCCTGCGCCTGAACGCTTTGCGGCTCGCGCCCACGGCCTACGGCGAGACGTACGCCAACGCCGCCGGGGCCGACGATCACTACTGGCACCGCTGGTGGCTCGAGCGCGGCGACGACGCCGTCCGCAGCATCGGCTACCTCGACGGCGTACCGGCGGGGCAGATCGCCTGCGCCGAGGTTCCCGAGTTCACCGAGCCGCTGATCCTCGCCATGTGGGTCGAGGAGGACATGCGCGGCACCGGAATCGCCGGCGCGCTGGTCACCGACACGCTCGACTGGGCCCGGTCGAAGGGCTTCCCTCGCATCCGCCTCGGCGTCACCGAGGGCAACGAGACCGCCCGCAAGCTCTACCTGCGGCACGGCTTCACCTCGCTCGGCGAGTTCGAGCCGCTGCACTCGCACCCCGACCTGCGGATCGAGTGGATGGCCCGCGACCTCTGACCCTGGCCCGCACTCCCGGGCCGCGTGACCCTGGCCTGCACTCCCGGGCCGCGTGACCCTGGCCTGCTCGTGAGCCGCATGACCCTGGCCTGCACTCCTGGGCCGCGCCTCGGCTACTCCGAGCGGATCGCCTCCCACGCCAGGAGAGCGACGTGCAGCGAGAGGCACGCCGTGACCGAGTCGAGGTCGACGCCGAGGACCCGGCCGATCCGTGCCAACCGCTCGTAGAAGGCCGGCCGCGACAGGTGCGCGGCGGACGCGGCGATGGACTTGTTGCGCCCGGACTCCAGGTAGATCCGCAGCGTCGGCAGGAGCGGGTCGCGGGGATGCTTCGCGTCGTACGCCAGCAACGCCCCGAGCTGCCGTTCGACGAAGGTCTGCAACCGGGGCTCGTCCCGCAGCAGGTGCAGGAGCCCGGCCAGCCCGACGTTCGGCAGTCGCAGCACCGGTACGGAGCTGGGGGTGTCATGCCGGGCGGCGTCGGCGACCTGACGGGCCTCCACGAGCGACCGGCGTGCCTCCCGCAGACTGTCCACACCGGACCCCGCTGCGACGAGGACCTCCTCCCGCCCCCGGCGCAACGCCGTCGCGAACCGTTCCAGCGCGGCATCCTCGTCGGCGGCGGACTTCACCGCCAGCAGCACTCCGACCACGTGGTCGTCGAGCACCCCGGTCAGCCCGGCCAGCTTCGCCTCGCGTACGCCCTGCGTCGCGGCGTCGGCGAGATCGCGTAGCCGCGCCTGGGCGGCGGTGACGTCGCTCTTCTCCCCGTCCCGATCCGCCCGATGGGACAGATCAGCCCGACGGGACAGGTCTCCCCGGTTGGAGGGGTCGGCCCGGTTCGACAGATCCCCCCGGTTCGGTAGGTCTCCCCGGTTGGCGAAGTCTCCCCGGCCGGACAGGGGCCGGATGACGACGCCGATGAGCCGTCGCCGGTCGACGGTCACCCCGAGCGCCCTCGCCCGCAGGGCGACCTCGTCCACCGGCAGGCTGTGGTCGAGCAGGGCGGCCAGCAGCGTGCCGTGCAACTGCCGTTCCAGCCCCTCCTCGTCGCGCCGGATCAACCGGCCCAGGGCGAGCGTGGAGGCGGCCCGCTCCAGCAGGATCGTCAGCCGGGTCGGCGGCGGTCCGTCGGCCGACCAGCGCAGCAGCAGCCGGCCCCAGTCCTGCCCCCGGGCGCCGACCATGGTGACCAGCCACCCCGCGTCCCGGTCGAAGCCCGTCCGGCCGGTCACGCGTACCTGGCGGGAGTGTTGCTCCCAGCCGTCCAGGAGGGGTTCGGCACGACCGCCGGCCGCGTCGAAGGCGAGGACCTTACGGCCGAGGTTCTCCAGGACCACGGGGCAGCCGGACAGCTGCGCCGCCTGGTGCACGACCTCGGCCGGTTCGGCGCCCTCGACGCTCAGCTCGGTGAACCGCTGGTGGATCTCCTCGGTCGCCCGCAGCTCGGTCAGCTGGGCGTCGACGATCCGGGCGTGGACGGCTTCGGTGATCTGCACGAAGGGAGTCGGCCGCCGCAGCTCGACCAGGGGCAGCCCGAGCTTCTCGGCCGCGGTCGCCATCACTCGGGGAACCGTCGAGGGATAGCGCCGGCCCAGCTCGACCACCAGGCCGGACACGCCCACCTCGGAGAGCTCCCGGATGAACGCCCGGATGCCGTCGTCGTCAGCCGGCAGGCCGATCCCGGTGGTGAGCACCAGTTCCCCGCCCCGGAGCAGACTGGCGATGTCAGGCACCTCCGAGGAGTGCACCCAGCGGACCGCCCGGTCGAGGTGCTCGGCCCCGGCGACCACGCGCGGCGACCCGACCTGCATCGCGTCGAGCGCGACGACCTCGCGTACGGTCGGGTATCCGGGCGCGGTCATGCGATCACCGTCCTGCGGCCGGTCATGGCCTCGTCAGCTCCCAGCAGGCGACGGCGGTCGCGGCGGCCACGTTGAGCGAGTCGACGCCCCGGTGCATCGGAATGACCACCCGGGCGTCGCTCGCCTTGAGCGCCTCCGCGGTCAGCCCCGGCCCCTCCGCTCCCAACAGCAGCGCGGGTCTCCGGCGCTGGTCGGCGGTCAGCTCGTGCAGCGAGACGGCGTCGGCCGCCGGGGTCATCGCCAACACCGTGAACCCGGCCGTACGCAGCACGTCGAGCCCCTGCGGCCAGGGGTCGAGGGTGGCGTACGGGATGGCGAAGACCTCGCCCATGCTGACCCGTACGCTGCGCCGGTAGAGCGGGTCGGCGCAGGTAGGCGAGAGCAGCACGGCGTCCATGCCGAGCGCGGCCACGCCCCGGAAGATCGCGCCGATGTTGGTGTGATTGTTGATGTCTTCGAGGACCACCACCCGCCGGGCCTGCGCGAGCACCTCGGCGACGCTCGGCAGCGGCTTGCGGTGGAAGCTGGCCAGCACGCCGCGGTGCACGTGGAAGCCGGTGATCTGCTGCAGCAGGGCGGCGTCCGCGCCGTAGACCGCGGCCTCCCCCAGGCCGCCCTGGGCCAGGTCGGCCAGTTGCCCGGCCCGCTTCGCCTCCACCAGTACGCTCCGCGGCCGGTAGCCGGCGGCCAGCGCCCGGCGCAGGACGAGTTCCCCTTCGGCGATGAACAATCCGTTCGGCGGCTCCCAGCGGGTCCGCAGCTCCAGATCGGTCAGCGCCCGATAGTCGGCGATGCGCTCGTCGGCCGGGTCGGTGATCAGCTCCACGCCGCCATTCTGCCCGGTACGCGGAAAGCGCGGGCCGCCGTGGCGGACCCGCGCTCGTTCGTTGCCCGCCGGATCAGGGTTCTCGGTCGAATCTTGGGTCAAGATACGACCCGGAACCCTGATCCAGCGCAGAAGCCTGATCCAGCGCAGAAGCCTGAGGCGTCAGCGTGTCAGGCTTTGGGGGCCTCGCCGGTCGGCGGGGTCTGCCCGGAGGCCGCCTCGCCGGCCGCCTTCGCCTCGTCCTCGATCTTGGCGACCTCGTCCGCCGCCTTCTGGGCCGCCTCGACGACCTCGGTGGTGTCCACGGTCGCGGCCGGACGCGCCGGGCGCTCCGACGCCGGAACCGGCGGGTGGAGCCCGCCGAAGGCGTTGCTGATGCCCTCAAGGGCCCGGCTCAGCTCGGCCGGGACGATCCAGAGCTTGTTCGAGGCGCCCTGGGCGATCTGCGGCAGCGCCTGAAGGTACTGGTACGCCATGACGGTGCTGTCCATGTCGGCGGCGTGGATGGCGCTGACGACCGTCTCGATCGCCTTGGCCTGACCGGCCGCCTGCAGGATGCGAGCCTGCCGCTCACCGTCGGCGCGGAGCACCGCGGCCTGCTTCTCACCTTCGGCGGTGAGGATCTGCGACTGCTTGTGACCCTCGGCGGTCAGGATGGCCGCGCGGCGGTCCCGCTCGGCCCGCATCTGCTTCTCCATCGAGTCGCGGATGCTGGGCGGCGGCTCGATCGCCTTGATCTCGACCCGGGTCACCTTGACGCCCCAGCGGCCGGTGGTCTCGTCGAGGACGACCGACAGGTGCCGGTTGACCTCCTCGCGGCTGGTCAGAGCACGCTCGAGGTCCATCGAGCCGATGACGTTACGCAGCGTCGTGACGGTCAGCTGCTCGATCGCCTGGAGGAAGTTGGCGATCTCGTAAGTCGCCTTCACCGGGTCGACGACCTTGAAGTAGAGCACCGTGTCGATGGAGACCACGAGGTTGTCGGAGGTGATCACCGGCTGCGGCGGGAAGCTGACCACCTGCTCGCGGAGGTCCACCTTGGTGCGTACGGCGTCGATGAACGGCACCAGGATGTTGAGGCCGGGCGTCAGGGTCCGGTGGTACTTGCCGAGCCGCTCGACGACGTCGTTGCGCTGCTGCGGCACCTGGCGTACCGAGCGCAGCAGGGTGATGACGACGATCAGCGCGACGATCCCGATGACGAGATACAGAAACACCGTGACTGGGTTGTCCATGTCAGTCCTTCCCCACCTTCAAGGTGGCTCCGTCTACCTCGATCACGCGGACGCGTTCGCCCGGCTCGTACGCCCGGGAGGCGTCGTAGGGCCGCGCCCGCCACAGCTCACCGCTCAGGTTGACCTGGCCGTTCTCGACGTCGACCCGCTCCATGACGACCGCCTCGGAGCCGAGGATGGTCGAGACGCCGATCTTGACCTGGTGTGAGCTGCGATAGAACCGGTTCTTGATCCACGGCCGCACGAAGAACAGCGCGAGCCCCGACACGACCGCGAAGACCAGCAGTTCGCCCACGACACCGAGCCCCAGCACACCGGCCAGAGCCGCGGCGGCCGCGCCCGCGGCCAGCATGAGCAGCACGAAGTCGCCCATGAAGAGCTCGCCGACGACGAGCGCTCCGGTGGCGATCAGCCACCATCCCCAACTCTCCACAGCATGATCGTGGCATGCCGGAGCAAGCCGCGTAAGCCCGGCCCGCATCTGCTGCCCGGGGTGGGCCGTTCGGACTTACCCCACCCGGCCGTTCCGGCGATCGTGATAACGGCTAGCGTCGGCGCGGCGTTGATCGGACGAACACCGCACAACCCGTCGAACCCGGAGGTGCCCCGTTGCTGCCGCAGACCTCGCTCGCCCTCGACCAGCTGGTGGCCCATGCTCAGGCGGCCGGACGCGCGCCCTGTGTGGCCGCCGCCGTCGTGCGGGCCGGAGAACTGGCCCATGTGGCCGGCGCCGGCACGGTCCTGGAGCGCCCGGCCGACGGCGCCTCGGTGGCGAACGTCCAGTTCCGGATCGGCTCGATCTCCAAGACGATGACCGCCGTCCTGCTCCTCCAGCTGCGCGACCAAGGTCTGCTGTCCCTCGACGACCTGCTTTACCGGCACCTGCCGGGTACGCCGGTCGGCAGCAACGTGACCCTCCGGCACCTGCTCGCGCACGCGGCCGGGCTGCAGCGGGAGCCGGACGGGGCCTGGTGGGAGCGCACCGACGGCGGTGACATCGACCAGTTGCTGGCGGCGTTGACGCCGGAGAAGCTGGCCCTGGCGCCGCACCACGGCTACCACTACTCCAATCTCGCGTACGGGTTGCTCGGGGCGGTGCTGCACCGGGTCACCGGGCTCACCTGGGCCGAACTGCTCCAGCAGCGCCTGCTCACGCCCCTCGGGATGACCCGCACCAGCTACCACCCGGCCGATCCGTTCGCCCCCGGCTACGTCGTGCACCCGTGGCTGGACACGCTGCGCGAGGAGCCGCGTTCGGACACCGGCGCGATGGCCCCCGCCGGTCAGCTCTGGTCCACCCCGGTCGACCTGACGAAATGGGCGGCGTTCCTGGCCGATCCCGACCCGGCCGTCCTCGACCCGGCGACGCTGCGCGAGATGTGCGCGCCCGTGGTGATGAACGACCTCGACACCTGGAGCGGCGGGCACGGCCTCGGCATCGAGCTGTACCGCGAGGGCGACCGCGTATATGTCGGCCACGGCGGTTCGATGCCGGGCTACCTGGCCGCGCTCGTCGTCCACCGGCCGAGCCGCACCGGCGTGGTCGCCTACGCGAACGCGTACACGCTGCACGGGAAGTCGCTCGGCCGGCTCGCCTTCGACATGATGGCGACGGTCCTGGACGGCGAGCCGGAGCTGATCGCCCCGTGGCGGCCGGCCGCGCAGCCGCCCTCCGACGTGGCCGACCTGCTGGGCCGTTGGTGGTGGATGGGCCGGGAATACGAAGTCCGGCACGACGCGGCGACGGGCCAGCTCGTGCTCGTCTCGGTGACCCGGCCCCGGCCCGAGGTCCGCTTCCGGCCCGAGGGCAAGGACACCTGGCGCGGGATCACCGGCGAACACGACGGCGAGATCCTGACCGTCCTGCGGGGCGAGGACGGCGTACCGGGGGCGCTGGACATCGCGACGTTCGTCTTCCGCCGCGCGCCGATGCTCGGCGACTGACCGTCGATCACCCGCTTACGGAGTCGATCAGGGCCGCAGGGACACGGCACACCGGTTGATCAAGGCCGATAGTTCATGATCGCGCGGAAAGGGCGGGGTTAGTCGGGCGGGGTGGTGACGAAGTCGATGAGGCGCTCGACCGCCCCGATGAGCGGCGTCTCCAGGTCGCGGTAGCTGTCCACCCGGCTCAGGATCAGCCGCCACAGGTCCGCGGGCTCGGCCACGCCGAGCGCCGCGCACACCCCCTCTTTCCACGGGATGCCGCGTGGCACCTGCGGCCACGCGGCGATGCCCACCGCCGCCGGCTTCACGGCCTGCCACACGTCCACATAAGGATGCCCGGTCACGAGCACGTGGGGGTCGGTCACCGCGGCCACGATGCGGCTCTCCTTGCTCCCGGCCACCAGATGATCCACTAGTACGCCGAGCCGGGCGTCCGGCCCCGGGGAGAACTCGGCGACCCGGCGCCGCAGGTCGTCCACGCCGTCGAGGGGTTCCACCACGACGCCCTCGACTCGCAGGTCGTCGCCCCAGACGCGTTCGACCAGGGCGGCGTCGTGCAGTCCCTCGACCCAGATCCGGCCCGCCCGGGCGACCCTGGCCCGCTGCGGTCCCACCGCGACGGAGCCCGACGCGGTCAGCTTGAGCCCGGTGTCGGCAGTGGACCGCGCCGGGCGGGTGAGCGTGACGATGACCCCGTCGAGCCGGAATGCGGCCGGTTCCAGCGGGAACAGCCGCCGCTTGCCATGGCGGTCCTCCAGGACGACGGCCTGACCCTCGAAGCCGACGACGGCTCCGCAGAAGCCGGAGTCGGCGTCCTCCACGACCATCTCCGGTTCGGCCTCGTGCACCGGGATCTCCCGCCGGGGGCGTCGGCCCCCGGCGAGTACGTCGTCATAGCGTCCCACGAGGGGTCATGCTACTGGGGCTGATCTTCCGGTCCGGTGTGCAGCGCCAGCCGGTCGAGCACGAAAACGCCGACCACGGCGATCGCGGCCGCCGTCAGCAGGTAGCCCGGGATCGGATAGAGCCAGCTGACCAGCGACTCGGCGCCGAAGCTGTACGCGAAGCCCCGGCTGACCGCCAGGTACGGCATCGTGCCGTTCCCGGGGTCGGTGACCGAGATCAGCGACCAGATCACGTCGTTGGCCTGCACGACCCAGGTCACCAGCGCGACCAGGCCCACCACCGGAGCCGCCGTACGCCACGACCGGGCCGGACTGTCCTGTGTGGTCAAACCGCGGAACAGCACCGCACTCAGCACCAACGCCGGGATGTTCAGCGACGACGGCGGAATCGCCCGCAGGAAGGCGAACAGGAAGTTGTCGCTGTCGTGCCGCCACAGATGCTGGAACGCGTCCACCATGGTGACGCCGAGCCCGGTGAACAGCCACGGCGCGAACGGCAGAAGCAGCAGGTGACTGTTGCGGCCCAACGGGCGCAGCGCGCCGATGCCGAAGCCGGCCAGCACCGCCGCGCCGACTCCGACGACCGTCGAGATCAGCGTCGGTCCCCAGCTGAGCAGCCACGGCTCGAAGGGGCCGTCGGGCAGCCGGCCGAAGTCGGCCAGATCGAGCAGCCACGGCAGCAGGCCGACGATCCCGACCAGCAGCGCTCCCCCGCCCACCACCAAGGTGATCGCGAGGAATCCCGGGTTCCCCGCCGGTTCGGGCTGCTCCACGCGTACCAGCCGGGCTTGGGCGAAGACCACCGCGGCCGTGACCGCCACACCGAGCAGGGCGAGCACGAGCAGCAGGACGACCGAACCCGCCGCCGACACGCCGAGGTTGCCCAGCCGGAACGCGCTGTTGTAGATGCCGAGCACGGGCGGCGCGTCCTCGCGCCGGGTGGCGATCAGCAGCGGCGCGGCCAGGGACTGCAGCGTTACCGCGAGCGTGGCGCCGACCAGGACCAGCGCGGCCAGACCGGCGGCGAGCCCACGCTTGCGCGCGGACCGGAAGACCAGCAGGTACGCCGCCGCGCCGACGCCGACGAGCAAGCCGAACGTCGCGAGCAGCACCACGACGGCGTAGCCCGGCTCCACGTCGGGGAAGGCGTTGACCTCCCGCCGGGAGATCGCGAGCTGCCACGCCGACGCGATGGCGACCGCGGAGAGGGCGGCCACCGGCAGCGCGAACCCGATCCAGACGAAGCGACGGCCGACACGCCCGGCGCGATTCGCGAAGTACGCGAGCCCGCCGCCGCCCACCACCGCCACCGCGCCGGTCGCCAGACCGAGTCCGATCGCGAGGAAAGTGCCCCCACCGAACATCGTGTCGAGGCGGCCGTAGTTGTCGAGACCGACGAAATCGCCGCCCTCCCGGAAGAAGACGGTGCGGTGCAGGCTCGTCCACAGCAGCCGCACGGTCGGCACCACATATCCGGAGCAGAGCATGAGGACTGCGGGGACCGCGAAGAGCAAGCCGAGCAAAGGGGTACGCCGCACCGGCGTCGGGGTGTCTACCACGGAGCCACATCGTAGGTGATATCTGTCCGGGGCGGTGAGGGGCGTATTCTGAGCAGCATGTCTGCTGCGGCGCACTCGGTGGCCCTCGCCGAACGCCGCTCGGCCCGCTTCGTCGCGTGGTGCCGAGCCTGGCGCGCGGGCCTCACTTCGTTCGACGACGCGATCGACGCGATCGAGTCGCCGCCTGACGGCGCGGCCGAGGAGCATGTCGCGACGGATCTCCCGGGCACCTGGTCCGACCTCCCACTACGCGAGGCGCTCCCGCATCTGCGGCAGTTGCACCCGGACGAGATCCGGCTGACCCTGCCCGCGCCGGGCGACCCCGACGGGCTGGGCCCGGGCGAGTTCACCGGGGCCGCCCTGACCGCCGGGGAAGGCGTTCTGGCCGGGGTGCTGGGCTTGGCGCCGCAGACCCAGGAACACGTCTCGGGCTCCGGCGACGTGTTCCTGACGGTGCGGTGGACGGCTTACCGGCTGCCGCCGATGCCGGCCGGCGGTCCGAAGCCGACAGTCCGGCAGGCCGAAAGCGAGCTGTCGCTGGCCGTTCAGGACACCACCGCGAAACTGGCCAAACTCGACGTCGCCCGCTGGCGGCCGGAGTTGGCCGGGGCGATCAGCGCCCTGCGGCGTCCGACCGAGGCCGACCTGCCCCCGGGCTACGACGTCCCGGCCCGGCGGCTCTACGCGCGGGCGCTGCTGCTGGAGCGCGTCCTGATCCTGGCCGGGCAGGAGGCGCCGGGCGGTGCGCTGAACAGTTTCGAGGCCCAGCAACGGGACGAGGCGTTGCGGCCGCTGGCCACCGCCTGCCGGCGGGGCGTCGCGGCCGCGATCAACTCCGACCTGGTGCTCTAGCCCAGTACTCAGATCTCGGCGATGAGGTCGGCGACCGAGTTGACGACACGTGAGGGACGGAACGGGTAGCGCTCCATGTCCTCCTTGGTGCTGATGCCGGTCAGCACCAGGAACGTCTGAAGGCCCGCCTCCAGTCCACACAGGACGTCGGTGTCCATCCGGTCGCCGATCATCGCCGCCGACTCCGAGTGCGCGCCGATCTGGTTGAGCGCCGAGCGCATCATCATCGGATTGGGCTTACCCACGAAGTAGGGCTCGATCCCGGTCGCCTTCGTGACGAGCGCCGCGACCGAACCCGCGGCCGGCAACGCGCCCTCGTTCGACGGGCCGGTCGCGTCGGGATTGGTGCAGATGAACCGCGACCCGTTGTTGATCAGGCGGATCATCATCGTGATCGCCTCGAAGCTGTAATTACGCGTCTCACCCAGCACGACGTAGTCCGGCTTGTAGTCGGTGAGGATGTAGCCGGCGTTGTGCATCGCCGTCGTCAGGCCCGCCTCACCGATCACGTACGCCGTCCCGCCCGGCCGCTGATCGGCCAGGAACTGCGCGGTGGCCAGCGCCGACGTCCAGATCGCGTCCTCCGACAGGTCGAAGCCGAGCCGGGTCAGCCGGGCGTGCAGATCCCGGGGCGTGTAGATCGAGTTGTTCGTCAGGACGAGGAACGGCTTACCGGAGGCGCGCAGCCGTCCGATGAACTCGGTCGCTCCCGGCACCGGCACACCCTCGTGCACGAGCACGCCGTCCATGTCGGTCAGCCAGCTCTCGATCGGCTTCCGCTCGGTCATCCGCCCACACCTATCCGCGCCTCGCGGGCGCCGGACAGCAGCCGGCCCCGCACGTCTGTATGGGCGAAAGCCTACCGAGCCCGGGTGTCGGCCGTGTGTCGGACCGTGCGGTTGAGTGATCGGACATCGCCTCACGCACCAGATCCGTGATCATCCTCACGAAGCGGGGATCGGTGCCCGGAGTCGCCGCGCGGGCGTACGCCAGACCCAGGTCGGCCGCGGTCGCGGCGGCCTCGTTGTCGAGATCCCAGATGACCTCGAGATGGTCGGAGACGAACCCGATCGGGCTCACCACGACGGCCTTCTCCGGAACGGTACGCAAGTGGTCGTTCACATCCGGCTCCAGCCACGGCACCTGGGGCGGGCCGGACCGGGATTGCCAGACGAGATCCCAGGCGAGTTCGGGCGCGGCGCGCTCGGCGACGAGGCGGGCCACCTCGCGCAGCTGCGCCTCATAGAGGCCGACCGACTGCACTCCTGGCGGCTCAGGCAAGCCTTCCCCGGCGGGCCCCGCCGTACGCGCCATCGACAGCGGGATCGAATGCGCCGTGAAGACGATCCGGGCCGGACCCGGACCCACCTTCGCCAGCGCCGCCTTGACGGCGTCCACGTGCGGCTCGACGAACCCGGGACGGTCGTAGAAGTGCGGCAGCTTGACGACCTCGGGCGCGCCCGGGCCCACCTTGGCCCGGGCCGCCGCGATGTCCTCCAGATACTGCCGGCACGACGAATACCCGGCGTACGCACTCGTGGCGAGGCCGACCGCGAACTCGACGCCGTCGTCCCGCATCTGCGCGAGGGTGTCGGCGAGCATCGGCCGCCAGTTGCGGTTGCCCCAGTAGAGGGGCAGGCCGACGCCCTGATCCCGGAAGTCGGCCTCGATCGCCCGCAGCAGCGCGCGGTTCTGCTCGTTGATCGGCGAGACGCCCCCGAAATGCTGGTAATGCTCGGCGACCTCGAGGAGCCGCTCCTCCGGAACCCCGCGCCCGGCGGTCACGTTGCGCAGGAACGGCATCACGTCGTCGGGGCCTTCCGGCCCGCCGAACGACAGCAGCAAAAAGGCGTCTACTGGCACGAAGCCAGACTAGCCAGCCATCGCGTGATAGCCACCGTCGACGTGGACGATCTCACCCGTGGTGGCCGGGAACCAGTCGGACAGCAGCGCCACGACGGCCTTGGCGGCGGGCTCGGCGTTGGTCAGCTCCCAGCCGAGCGGAGCCCGGTTGGCCCACGACTCCTCGAACTTCTCGAAGCCCGGGATCGACTTGGCGGCCATGCTGCGCAGCGGCCCGGCCGAGACGAGGTTGCTGCGGATGCCCTGCGGGCCGAGGTACTGCGCGAGATAGCGGCTCGCCGACTCCAGCCCCGCCTTGGCCACGCCCATCCAGTCATAGACCGGGTACGCCACCGTCGCGTCGAAGGTGAGACCGACGATCGAGGAACCCCGGTGCATCAACGGAAGCAGGGCGGTGGCGAGCGACTTGTAGGAGTACGTCGAGGCGTGCACCGCCGCGGCCACGTCCTCCCACTTCGTCTCCAGGAAGTTGCCGCCGAGCGCGGTCTGCGGTGCGAACCCGATCGAGTGCACGACGCCGTCGAGGGTCGGCAGGTGCTCGCGTACCTTGTCGGCGATGCCGGCGAGTTCGTCGGCGTTGGTCACGTCGAGCGGGATCACCGGGGCCTCCTTCGGCAGCCGCTTGGCGATCCGCTCCACGAGCGTCGGCCGCGGGTACGCCGTCAGCACGATCTCCGCGCCCTGCTCCTGCGCCACCCGCGCCACGCTGAACGCGATGGACTGATCGGTGATGACGCCGGTGACCAGGATCTTCTTGCCTTCGAGCAGCACGCTGTCTCCCCTTGTTCGTCGGGACGGTTGGTCAGTGACCCATGCCGAGGCCGCCGTCGACCGGGATGACCGCCCCGGTGACGTAGCCGGCACTCTCCCCGGCCAGCCAGGTGCACACCCCGGCGACCTCGTCGGGCGCGGCGAACCGGCCCAGCGGAATGGCCTTCTTGTACTCGGTCTGCCGCTCCTCGGGGAGCTTGGCCGTCATGTCGGTCTCGATGAACCCGGGCGCGACCACGTTGGCCGTGATGTTGCGGCTGCCCAGCTCACGCGTGATCGAGCGGGCCATGCCGACCAGGCCGGCCTTGCTCGCCGCGTAGTTCACCTGGCCGACCCCGCCGTAGAGGCCGACCACCGACGAGATGAAGATCATCCGGCCCCAGCGGCCGCGGACCATCTTGGTCGAGGCGCGCTTGGCGCACCGCCAGGCGCCGGTCAGGTTGGTCTCCAGCACCCGGCCGAACTGCTCCTCCGACATCCGCATCAGCAGCGTGTCGTCGGTGATCCCGGCGTTGGCGACCAGCACCTCCACCGGACCCAGCTCCTGCTCGACGGTGGCGAACGCGGCGTCCACCGCGGCCGGGTCGGTGATGTCGCAGGTCACGGGGAACAGATCCGGCGCCGTCGCCGCGTCCCACGAGCCACGGTGGGTGATCGCCACCCGGTCCCCCTGCTTGGCGAACGCCTGCGCGATGGCGAGGCCGATGCCGCGATTGCCGCCGGTGACCAGTACGGTGCGAGCCACGCCTGCTCCCTAGTGCGAGTCCGATGAGCTTCCGCGATGAGCCTAGAGGTCGCCGAACGGGACGCCGTGGCGAGGGCGACGCAGAAAACCACCTACAGATCTTGTAGGTTTCCCACAACATGCCTGAGGGGCCTAGGCCCGCCCGTCCGGTCGGGTGATCTTTGCGGCGAGTCGGGTGACCCAAGTGGAACCGGCACCGAGACAGGAGCTATCATCTGCGGCGGGACTTTCGTCCGTTTCCGACATGGACGCGCCCTTCGGCGCCCGGCCTACAGGAGGTGATCGCTGTGCGAAATAGCGATCCTTCCAGTCGTGGCTGGGCCGCCTTCCGCGGATAACTCCGCGCCTCGCGCCCGCCCGCCCCGCACCCGCTCCGCCGCTCGGCGGGGCTACCTGTGTGCTGGCCGGGCCTCGTCCAGCCATGACGTTCAGCGGCCTGCTTCGCGCAGGTAACCCGTTCTGTGTCCGACCCGGAACCCGCTGGAGTCCACCATGAGCCGATTCCTCGCACCACTCGGATTCACCCTCGCCTGCCTCTGGGTATTCACCCTCTTCGTCCTCGCATCCCGATAGCGGCCGCTATTTGGCCCCTGGCGACTGACCGCACTCCCGGCGGCTCGGGCAAAGCCCTCCCCGCCCGGTGATCATTGCGTCAGCCGTGCTGTTTACTCGGGCATTTCGCCGCGCGAAGCACCGTGGCTGACGCAATGATCACCCGGGATCTGCGGCAATCGGCTCAGAGTCAGGGGAGGCGGGAGCCCCAGAGGAGGGACAGGCCGGCGGCGGTGAGGCCGAAGAGCAGGGCTGCCGCGGCGGCCCAGGCGGTGACTTCGCGCGTCTGCTTGCGGTGGCCCACGGACGAGCCGAGGTCTTCGTAGACCTGCTTGAGTTCACCGGCGCTCGCCGCCTCGGCGAAGTAGCCGCCGGTCGACTCGGCGAGCTGGGCGAGCGCTTCGCGGTCGACCGGAACGCGTTGCGGCATACCGCCGATGTCGACCATGCCGTCGTCGGTGCCGAAGGCGATCGTGGAGACCGGCACGTTGGCCTCGGTCGCCGCGGCGGCCGCGTCCTCCACCGGCCGGCCCGCGGTGCGGTAGCCGTCGGACAGCAGCAGGATCCGCGCCGGCGGTGCGCCCTGCACCCCGTCCGGCGGGACGGTGCGGATCGCGTCCAGCGCCGTGAAGACCGCCTCCCCGGTCGCGGTGGCCTCGTCGAGCTGCAGGCTCTGGATCGCGTTCACCACCTGCTCACGGTCCTTGCCCGGGGAGACCAGCACGTTGGCGGACTTCGCGAAGGACACCACCCCCAAGTTGTACGCGGCCGGCACCTCGCGCGCGAAGCTGATGGCGGCGTCCTGGGCGGCCTGGATCCGCGACGGCTGGACGTCCTTGGCCTCCATCGACAGCGACACGTCGATGGCGAGGACGATGGTCGCCCGTTCCAGCGGCACCTGCATGGCCAGCGCCGGCCGGGCGGTCGCCAGGGCCAGGGTCAGCAGGCACAGCAGGAGCGCCCCGGCGGTGATATGGCGCTTGTACCCGATTCCCTTGGGCGCCAAGGTCTTCAGCAAGTCTACATTGGAGAATCGAACCGCGTTGACGCGCTTGCGGTGCTGCCGGTAGACGTAGCCCGCCGCGACGGCCACCACGGGCAACAGGAACAGCAGCGCCCACGGCTGCAGGAAACTCACCATGTAGCTACCCCGCTCCTCACCGAACCTCGGCTCGCCGGTTGTGCCGGTGCCGCCGAGCCGCGACGAAGTTCACGATGTCCAGCAGCCAGTCGCGGTCGGTGCCCAGCCGCAGGTGCGCCGCGCCCGCCGAGCGGAGCGCCCCGGCGACCTCGGCCCGCTGCCGCGCCGCCGCCTCGGCGTACGCCCCCGCCAGGCGTTCGGTCACGTCGACCTCGTGCACCTGACCGCTCTCCGGGTCGGCCACCTCCATCACGCCGACGGCCGGTAGTTCCAGCTCACGTGGGTCGACGACCTCGACGGCGAGGATGTCGTGGCGTACCGCCAGCCGGGAGAGCGGCCGTTGCCAGGACGGGGCGTCGCCCAGGAAGTCGGAGATGATCACGACCAGCCCGCGGCGCCGGGGCGGCCGCAGCAGCCCGTCGAACAACTGCCCCAGGTCGGCCCGGCCCGGACGCATCTCCAGCCCGGCGATCGCGTGCATGAGCGACTGCGCGCCACGACGACCGCCCCGGGCGGGAATGCGGCGTACGCCGTCCCCGGTGCAGACCAAGGCACCCGCGCGGTTGCCGCCGCGCACCGTCAGGTGGGTCATGGCGGCCGCGGCGGCCAGCGCCACGTCCCACTTGCGCATCCGGGCGGTCCCGAAGTCCAGGCTCGCCGACGCGTCGATCGCCAGCCACGTCTCCAGCTCCCGGTCCGCCTCGGTCAGCCGCACGTGGGGCACGGTGGTACGCGCGGTGACCGGCCAGTCCATGCGGCGTACGTCGTCGCCGGGGCGGTATTCGCGGGACTCCCCCGCCTCGCTGCCCGGCCCGGGGATCAGCCCGAGGTAGTCGCCCTGGAGCAGGCCGTCGAGCCGGCGGGTCACCTGCAGATGCAGGCGCGCCAGCACGGCGGCTTGGGATGGGGAGATCACCGTCGGTCGGCCTGCTGCCGGGGCGCCACGGTGGGCAGCGGAACAGTTTCCAGGATGCGGCCGACGATGTGGTCCGGCGGGACGTCGTCGGCGAGCGCGTCATAGCTGAGGACGAGGCGGTGCCGCAGGATGTCCGGGGTCAGCTCCTGGATGTCCTGCGGCAGCACGTAGTCCCGCCCCCGCAGCAGGGCCAGCGCCCGCGCCGCCCGGACCAGGCCCAGCGAGGCCCGTGGGCTCGCGCCGTACTGGATCAGCTGCGCGACGTCCTCCATGCCGTGCTCGGCCGGCGCCCGGGTCGCCGTGACGAGGCGTACGGCGTAGTCGACGAGCGCGTTGTGGACGAAGACGTGGTCGGCCCGGGTCTGCAGCCCGATCAGGTCGACGGGGGTCAGCACCTGCGTCGCCGACGGCGCGCCCACCCCCATCCGGTAGACGATCTCGCGCTCCTCGAGGTCCGACGGATAGCCGACCAGGACCTTCAGCAGGAACCGGTCGCGCTGCGCCTCCGGGAGCGGGTAGACGCCCTCCTGCTCGATCGGGTTCTGGGTGGCCATGACGAGAAACGGATTGGGCACGTCGTGCCGGGCGCCACCGAGCGAGACGTGCCGCTCGGCCATGACCTCCAGCAGCGCCGACTGGACTTTGGCGGGTGCTCGGTTGATCTCGTCGGCGAGCAGGAAGTTCACGAACACCGGGCCGAGTTCCACGTCGAAGGACTCGGTGGACTGCCGGTAGATCCGGGTGCCGACGATGTCGGCCGGGACGAGGTCGGGCGTGAACTGGATGCGCGCGAAGGTCCCCCCGACGGTCGCGGCGAGCGTCTCCACCGCGAGCGTCTTCGCCACCCCCGGTACGCCCTCCAGCAGGCAGTGACCGCGGGCCAGCAACGCCACGAACATGCGCTCGAGCAGCAGGTCCTGCCCGACGATCACCTTCTTGACCTCGAAGAGGGCCCGTTCGAGCAGCGACGCGTCCTGGGCCGGCGGGATCGGGCGCCCGTCGAGCGCGAGCGAGCCGTCGAGGACGACGGGTCCGCCGGTCGCCTCAGATGTGCCGTTTTCGGCGACGAGCACGCTCTCGGCGAGGTCGAGCTCGGAGCCGAGACTCTTTTCCGTCACTGTTCGCCTCCAGAGAGTGACGCGCCTACCCGCATAAGAGTGACATAAGCGAACAATTGCCACCAGGACCGCCGCGCGGGGGCACCGAACGGCGATCGCGTCCGGCCGATCGGGCACATCGCGGGACTGGACACGCACCCCGGGAATGTGGTTAGTATTTCCGCGTCGCCGGACGACTTCCCCCGTGGTCGTCCGGCGCTTTATCTCTACTGCTATGACTACTCATTCCAGCGATCAGCCGGATCGCATCTGCTCCGCCAAGGGCTGCCGAGAGGTCGCGGCCTACGCGTTGAGCTGGAACAACCCCAAGCTACACGAGCCCGGGCGGCGAAAAGTGTGGTTGGCCTGCTCCGCACACCGCGATTCGCTGGCGGCGTTCCTCGACGCCCGCGGCTTCCTGCGTGGCGTCGACCCGCTCGCGTAGATTCGTGACCGTGACGCAACCCGTGGCCGACGCCCTCCAGCCCTGGCCCGACACGGTCGACTGGCATCCCGTCTCCCCGCGCTTGGCCACCCTCCAACGCGTCGAGGTGCTCCTCGGCCTCCTCGTGCCGCTGGCCGCGGCGATCGCCGCCTATGTGATCTGGCAGTGGGGCTGGGCGCTGGTCATCGGCGGCGTGCTCGTCGTGGCGACGCTGATCCGCGTCGTGCTGATCGGGCGCAGCGTGCGCTCCTGGGGGTACGCCGAACGCGACGACGACCTCCTCGTCCGGCACGGCCGGATCGTGCGGCACCTGAGCATCGTGCCGTACGCCCGGATGCAGTTCGTCGACGTGAGCGCGGGACCGCTGGAACGCCTCTTCGGGTTGGCCACGGTTCAGTTGCACACCGCCGCCGCGGCCAGCGACGCCCGGGTGCCGGGCCTGGTCCCGGCGGAGGCGGCCCGGCTCCGTGACCGCTTGACGGCGCTCGGCGAGATCCGGAAGGAAGGGCTGTGACGGACCTGCCGCGGCGCAGGCTGCACCCGCTCTCGCCGTTCCTGCACAGCATCCGTCAACTCGTCGCGCTCGTCGCCCTCATCTCCTGGCAGGGCTTCGCCAACCTCGGCGTCGCCCGCTTCCTCGGCGTCGTCGTGCTCATCCTGATCGGCGCCGTCGTCTACTCCGTGATCACCTGGCGGTTCACCGGCTACGAGGTCACCGGCCGGGAGCTGCGGATCTACGAGGGCACCTTCTCCCGCCGCGTACGCACGATCCCGCTGGAACGGCTGCAGTCGGTCGAGGTGGTCCGGCCGTTCCTCGCGCAGCTGACCGGGCTCGCCGAACTGCGCCTCGAAGTGGTCGGCGGTGGCAAGGCGGAAGCCCCGCTGGCCTACTTGACCGTCGCCGAAGCCGGCTCTCTGCGTACTCATCTGCTGGAGCTGGCGCAGGGCGGCTCGGTGGTGCGCGCGGAGAGCGAGCCGCGCGGACCGGAGCCGGTCCTGTACGCCGCCCGCGACGAGGACCTGCTGCTGAGTCAGGCGATGACCCCCGAGGTGATCTTCCTGCCGATCGCCGCCGCGTTCGTCGTCGTGCAGTTCGCGCTGGCCGGAAGCTTCGGGTTCATCGCGATCGCGAGCATGCTCACCGCGTTGGTCGGCGTCCTGGTCCGCCCGGTACGCCGAGTGACCCGCAACTGGCGGTGCACGCTGACCGAACGCGAGACGCGCCTGCACATCCGGCGGGGCCTGACCGAAACCCACAGTCAGACCGTTCCGGTGCAGCGGGTGCAGGCGGTGACCGTCACGTGGCCGTTGATCTGGCGGCCGAAACGCTGGCTGAAGGCCACTGTGGACATCGCGGCCCAGGGTTCGCAGGGCGCCGACCCGGACGACCACGAGGCGACGACGCTGCTGCCGGTGGCGGCGCTGGACGAGGCGCGGGCGGTCGTGCCGTGGCTGCTCCCCCGAGTCGACGGCGACCTCGCGCCCGTGGACATCGCGGCGCTGCCGCTCACCGGAGTTCCCGACCGGGCGGTGTGGCTCGCGCCGCTGGCCCGCAAGGTGCTCGTGGCCGGCGTGACGCCGCACGTCTTCGCGAGCGTCGACGGCCTGCTGACCCGGCGGCTCCGCCTTGTGCCGTACGCCCGCATCCAGTCCGTCCGGGTGCAGCAGGGGCCGCTGCAGCGACGCCTGGGACTGGCCACAGTGCACGTGGACGTCGCCGGCGCTCCCCCGGCCTCCGCGCCGGAGCGCGACCTCGCCGAAGCCTACGAACTGGCCCGGGAACTGACCGTCCGGGCTCGCGCCGCCCGCACGGCGCTGTAGCCACCGGCTTGGCGCCGACCCGGGGGGCGTTAGGCTGGATCAGGGATCTCGGTCGAATCTTGGCCCATGATTCGACCGAGATCCCTGATCTCGTGGAACCCTCGTCGGGCCCTCGGCAGCGGGCTCAGGCGTCGAAAGCGCGCTTCAGCAGCTTGAGCAGTTCGTGCCCGTCGGCGACGACCGCGTCCGGCTCGGCCTGCCAGCGGTCGTTGGTCCAGGATCGGCTCGGCCGCAGGATCGCCGCGCCGACGCCGGCCCGGCGGCCGCACTCGATGTCGCGGCTGAGCGAGTCGCCGACGAACCAGCACTGGTCGGCGGGCACGTCGAGGGTCAGCGTGGCGGCCCGAATCATCTGCGGATTGGGCTTGAAGACGCCCGCCTCGTCGCTGTAGATCTGCGCGGCGAACGCCCCGGTCAACCCGGCGCGTTCGAGGAACTCCCGATAGGCCTGGCCGCTGCGGGTGTTGCTGACGATCGCGACCGGCAGACCGCGGCCGACGGTGTATTCCAGCAGCTCGGTCATCCCTTCGACGACCGCCCAGTTGCGTCGGGCCCAGGCGCTGGTCAGTTCGTCGGCCCAGCCGACCACGATCTCACGGGGCTGCTCGGGCCAGTCCTTGGCGACGAACTCCGCCCAGAGCTGGATGTGGGTCAGCTCGGGATTCTCCGGAACGGCACGCCATTCGTCACGGGCGGCCTCGGCCGCGGCCAGGTCGGCCACGATCCGCTCCAGCGGCAGGGAGCGGCCGATCAGCTCGAACACCCGCGTCGGGAAGCCGGCGTCAGCGGTGTCGTCGACGGCCTCGGCCACGACGCCACCGAAGTCGAGGAGAAGGGCACGCGGGGGGAGCATGGCTCAATCCTGCCATTGCCACCCGCCATCAGGGCAGGTGGCCACGTTGCGGATTCGTCACTGCTCCGACTTTTCCGGCGCGATCAGGTCGGCGTACTCCGGATGGGTGTCGAGGTAATCCGCGACGAACGGACAGATCGGACGAACCTGCGTGCCCGCCTCCCGAGCCGCGGCCAACGCCGCCCGCGTGATCTCCGCCGCCACCCCACGACCCCGGTACGCCGGGAACGTGAACACGTGATTGAACGCCCACACCCCGTCAAACCGGTGGTATTCAAGGTATCCGGCCAGGTCACCCCGGCTGTCGGCCTCGCCGGGACGGTCCTCCCAACGGCCTTCGAAGCGGGTGAGTTCCGGGACGTCATTCACGATCACGCCCCCCATCCTGCCAACCTTTCCCCGACCCTGACCAGACGTGGTGTTTCGTGAATGCCGAAGCGGGGAAGCTCTTAGGACATCAACCCTGTTTGAGGAGGGGACCATGACCGTAACCGGCATCATCTCGGCGATCATCGTCGGTCTGATCATCGGTGCGCTGGGCCGGCTGGTGGTGCCGGGCCCGCAGTCGATTCCCATCTGGCTGACCATCGTCGTCGGCATCGTCGCCGCCCTGATCGGCACGGCGATCGCCCGCGCGGCGGGCTGGGCCACCACGGACGGCGTCGACTGGCTGGAGATCATCATCCAAGTCGTCCTCGCGGCGATCGGGGTGGTGCTCGTCGGCGGAGCCATGGGCCGACGAAGCGTCGGCTGACCAACCCCCTGCCCCCGTTCGACGCGGCGCCCCGGCCCTGGTGGCCGGGGCGCTTCGCCGTTCTCACGACCGGGGCGTCTCGCGATCCGGCCGCTCCTCGCCGCGCATGAACCCCCGTCCGCCGCGCAGAATGACGTCCACACCGGACCGCGCCATCCGCTCCATCGACTCGACGCTCGCGTCCAGCTTCTCCAGGCGCAACGAGCTCGCGTGCGGGGTGCTCCAGCCGAACCAGATCGACAGCATGCGTACGCCGAACGTCACGAGGACGGCCGCCCAGGTCGCAACGCTCTGATTGGCGACCTGCAACAGTCCCATGTAGACGAGCGCACCGCTGAACGCCGCGAAGGCGTAGAACGAGCCGACGGTGACCAGGGCGACCTCGGTCCGCAGCAACAGATCTCGCACGACGCCGCCGGCGGTGCAGGACAGGATGCCGATGAAGATCGACGGCACCGAGCCCAGTCCGAGACTGCTCGCTTTGGACAGCCCGACGACCAGGTAGAGGCCCAGCGACAGCGCGTCGAAGGCCACCACGACCGGGTCGAGCCGGCTGAGCGCGCCGCTCAGGCCGACCGCCACGACCGCGGCGATCAGCGCCGAACCGACGTACTCGTTGCTCTGCAACGCCACGGGAACCTGGTTGAGCAGCAGATCTCTGGCGATGCCGCCGCCCAGCCCGGTCACGATCGCGACCATCGCGATGCCGACGAGGTCGATCTGGCGCTCCTTGGCGACTTGCGACGCGAACAACGCGCCCTGGGCCGCCCCGAGCACGACCGACGCGACGTCCACGGCGTGCGGCAACGCCACCGCCTGCACCGGATCCGACATGCCGGGAGCGTACCGGCGTGCCGGTCAGGCCGTGCGCAGCCAGACCGCCGTGTCGGCGGGCAGTTTTCCGGCCACGAGGTCGCCGCTGGCCAGCAGGATCTCGGCGTACTCCGGCAGCTCCACGGGCTCGACGCCGAGGTTGACCACGCAGACGAACGAGTCGCCGCGGGCGTAGGCCAGCACCTCCGGATCGGACGGCAGCCAGCGCAGGCCGCCCGCCAGCAGGTCGGCCGTCTGGTGCCGCAGCCGCAACGCGGTGCGATAGAGGGTCAGCATCGAACCCGGGTCGCCGCTCTGCGCCTCGGCTGTCAGAGCCTTCCAGTCCGCCGGCTGCGGCAGCCAGGTGCGTACTCCGGCGGGGCTGAACCCGAACGGCGGCGCGTCGCCGCTCCAGGGCAGCGGCACCCGGCAACCGTCCCGGCCCCGGTCGGTGTGCCCGGACCGCTCCCAGCGCGGGTCGGCCAGCACCTCCTCGGGCAGGTCCTGCACCTCCGGCAGGCCCAGCTCCTCGCCTTGGTACACGTAGACCGTCCCGGGCAGGCTGAGCGACAGCAACGCGGCCGCCCGCGCACGCTTCGTCCCCAAGGCCAGATCGGCCGCGTGCGCCTCCCGGGTCAGGTCCCAGGTGTGCCGGGTGTCGGCCCGGCCGTACCGCGTCACCACGCGGGTGACGTCATGGTTGGACAACACCCAGGTCGCGGGGGCTCCGACCGGCGCGTGGGTGGCCAACGTCTGGTCCACGACGGTACGCAGTTCGCCGGCGTCCCAGGCGGCCGACAGGAACGGGAAGTTGAACCCGGTGTGCAGCTCGTCGGGCCGCAGGTAGCGAGCGAAGCGCTCCGGATCGGTGAGCCACAGTTCGCCGACGAAGATCGCCTCCTGCGGAGAGGAGTCGGCGATCGCGCGCCATTCCCGGTAGATCTCGTGCACGCCGTCCTGGTCGAGCCAGGGCGCCGGTACGCCGATGGGCAGGTCGGCGAAGTCGGGCAGCGCCGGGTCCTTCACCAGCGCCTCGGCGACGTCGATGCGGAAGCCGTCGACGCCCCGGTCCAACCAGAACCGAAGCGTACGCGTGAAGTCGGCGCGGACCTCCGGATGGTTCCAGTTCCAGTCGGGCTGTTCCGGCGCGAACAGGTGCAGATACCACTCGCCGTCCGGCACTCGCGTCCACGCGGGCCCGCCGAAGTTGGACTGCCAGTCGTTGGGCGGGAGTTCGCCGTGCTCCCCACGGCCGGGCCGGAACCAGAACAGCTCCCGCTCGGGTGAGCCCGGCCGGGCCGCCAGCGCGGCCTGGAACCAGGGGTGCTGGTCGGAGCAGTGATTCGGGACGATGTCCACGATCACCCGGATGCCCAGCGCGTGCGCCTCGGCGAGGAACGCCTCGGCGTCGGCCAGCGTGCCGAACAGCGGGTCGATGTCGCGGTAGTCGGCGACGTCGTAGCCCGCATCGGCCATCGGTGAGGTGTACCAGGGGCTCAGCCAGAGGGCGTCGATCCCCAGGTCCTTGAGGTAGCCGAGGCGGTTGCGGAGGCCGGCGAGGTCGCCGATGCCGTCGCCCGTGCCGTCGGCGAAGCTGCGAGGGTAGATCTGGTAGATCGCGGCATGCCGCCACCATTGACCTGACACGGATCGAGGATAACCGGGTACGCTTCACGCCAAACCAGCGACCGGAACGGAAGAACGATCTTGGAGAAGTCCAACGTACGCCTGCGGATGAAGATCCTCGCGGCGATCATGTTCATCTCCGGTGTGTTCGGGCTGGTCAACACGGCCGGGACGGTGTTCATGCCGAGCGCGGTGCTCGCCGTGCTCACCGCGGCCGGGATCTACGCCGTCTCCGTCATCGCCCAGCCGTCGACGCTCCTCATCCGCGGCGTCATCGGGCTGGCCGTCGTGCGGGTGCTCGCCTCCCTCGGGGCCACGATCGCGGTCGCCGGCACCGAGACGGGCGCGATGATCGCCGGTTTCGTCTTCCCGGCGCTGCTGGCCGCGTACACGGTGGTCGTGCTCCGCGAGCTGCGGACGGAGCTGTCGGCCAAGGCTTGATCAGGCTGGTTGGTCGGGTGTGACGGGCCATTTCCAGTCGCGGATCCAGGGGTGGTCTTCGCCGTAGCGGCGGGTGTAGTCGCGGCAGATTT